>JAFMJG010000137.1 GCA_017853605.1 bacterium | reverse complement strand
GGGGGAGTTCATCGAGCGCTGTCAGCCGTTCCTGGCGCAGGCGGGAGTGTTGGTTCCGGCGGACCAGTTCGCCGCACTCGCCCCGCACGTGCAGGAGCGGGTAAAGACCCTCACAGAGGTGGCGCCGATGGTTGATTTCCTTACGGATGCGCCGCTGAGCCGCGAGCTCAATGCGATGTTCAACAAGGGGATCGACGGCCCTAAGGCGCGCGAGGTGCTGACGCGTTCGATCGCGGCGATTGAGCCCCTGCCGGAGTTCGTGGTTGATGCTATTGATCAAGCATTGCGGGGGGTTGCAACGGAGCTTGGGCTCAAGGCTGGCCCTGCCTTCGGCGTCTTGCGCGTCGCTGCCACGGGAAAAACTATCACCCCTCCGCTCTTTGAGTCGTTTGCAGTTCTCGGTAAGGATAAGGTACTATCCCGGCTTCGAGAAACGCTCGATCTGATACCCCAGTAGTAAGGAAAAGGGAGCCATGAAAGCTAAAGATGTACGCCGTGGAACGGTTATCATCCTCAAGAACAACCTCTACAGCGTGATGGATTTCCACCACCATACCCCCGGCAACCTGCGGGCGATGGTGCACATGAAGCTCCGAAACCTGAGCACGGGAACCCAGATGGAGCAGCGCTTTAGCTCCACCGAGGAGATCGACACCGCCGACGTCTTCAACCAGGCGGCGACCTTCCTCTACGCCGACCAGAACGGCTACCACTTCATGAACTCGGAAACCTACGAGCAGGTGGCGATCTCCCCAGAGATGATCGGGGACGGAAAGTACTACGTCCAGGAGGGGATGCAGGTTCAGCTCTCCATGTACGAGGAGAACCCCATCGGCATCGAGCTCCCGCAAACGGTGACCCTGACGATCACCGAGACCGAGCCGGGACTGAAGGGCGCTACCCAGACCAACTCACCGAAGCCGGCCAAGACCGAGACGGGCCTGCAGCTCAACGTGCCGCAGTTCGTAAACATCGGCGACAAAGTGATCATCAACACTGAGACCGGCGAGTACCAGAGCCGGGCGTAATTTTTGCGAGGTTTGAGGCATGAAACGTCCGATGACCCCTCGCGGATACGATGCGCTGAGGGCAGAGCTTACCAGGCTTAAGGCGCTGCGGCCCGAGATCGCCCGTGCGATCGAGGTGGCTCGTGGCCACGGTGACCTCTCTGAGAACGGCGACTACGACGCTGCCAAGGAGAAGTCGGGGATGACGGAAGCCAAGATCCGCGACATAGAGACCCGGCTCGCCATGGCGGAGGTGATCGACCCCAGAAAGCTAGGAGAGCTTACTCGGGTGGTGTTTGGCGCCAGTGTGCGGATTGAGGACCTCGATTCGGGGGAGCAGAAGGTGTTGAGCATCTTTGGCGCCGAGGAGTCTAACATCGAGAGGGGATGGATCTCGTTTGAGGCCCCCCTCGGCAGGGCGCTGATCGGCAAGGAGATCGGCGACGTGGCCAAGGTGCCGCTTCCGGGCGGGGCCAGGGAGTACGAAATCGTCGAGATCTTCGTGCAGTACGAGGAGGTGTCGGGGGAGTAGGGCCCGATGCGGAAGGGGCCTGGGGTCAGCGGAATAAGGATGCCCCCGTTGCCGTAGCAAATTCGGGCCCCCCTGTGCTACCGTTTCGCCGTGATTTCCCAAGAGAGCATCGAGCGGGTTAAGGCGGAGGCGAGCATCGTCGATGTCGTGTCAGAGACGGTGAAGCTTCGCCGCTCTGGGATGAACTACTCGGGGCTCTGCCCATTCCATTCAGAGCGCTCCCCGTCATTCTTCGTTCGCGAGGGGACCAACTCGTACCACTGCTTCGGGTGTGGCGTGTCGGGCAACGTCATCTCGTTCGTCATGGCCTCCCGGGCGATGTCGTTTCCCGACGCGGTTGAGTTCCTGGCGGGGCGTTTCGGCATCGAGCTTAAGCACGAGCGGGGAAAAAAAGGGGCGCCGACCGCGGACCGGGAGCGGCTATTCGCCGTGTGCGCAGCGGGGCAGAACTTCTTTCGCCACAGCCTGATGCAGGTCAAGAAGGGGGCTGGCGAGTTCGCAAGAGTTGGCGAGTACCTCCGCAAGCGCGGCCTGACGGCTGAAGCGATCAATACATTCGGCATAGGATACAGCCCAAACCAGCGGGGAGCGCTTGTTGAGGTGCTCAAGAAGGCTGGCTTTGACGAGGAGACGATGATCCTCTCAGGGCTCGTTCGGCGCAGCGCCGCGGGCGATCTCTACGAGCTCTTCCGCGGCCGGCTTATCTTTCCGATCTTTCTCGACGCCAAGAGGATCGCGGGCTTCGGCGGCCGGATAGTTCCGGGCGTGATGGAGCCGGCCTACGAGCAGCAGTCGCCGAAGTACCTGAACTCTCCCGAAACCCCAATTTACCAGAAGAACCGCACCTTGTTCGGCCTGCCGCAGGCCATGCAATCGGCTCGTGAGGCTGGCGAGGCCTTCGTCGTCGAGGGGTACATGGACGTGGTGGGGCTGGCGATGCGGGGTGTGAGGAACGTTGTGGCGTGCTGCGGCACCGCGATGACGGAGCAGCACCTCAAGCGCTTCTCTGGCCTCTGCAACCGGGTGTACCTGCTCTTCGACGGCGACGCGGCTGGACGGGGGGCCGCCGCCAAGTCCTTCAGCGCCGCCCGCAACGCAGATGTGGATGTCTCAGCGTGCTTCCTCCCCGACGATGTTGATCCGGATGATTTTGCCTCCCAACATGGGGAGGCCACGCCAGCGGCGCTTAAGACGCTGCCCAGGGCGGAGCTCATAGATGCCTTTATCGATGGGCTGCTGGTGAGGTCAGGGTGCTCAGCAACCGAGAAGCCGGGCCCCAACCTACTCGGCAAGCTCAGTGATGAGACAGCAAAGGCGCTGGCAGGCGTTGAGCGGGAGGTGGCGCGCTCAACCCTGACAGCAAGAGCGGCGCGCAGGCTCGGCATCGACGTGCCGCAGCTTGAGAGGCTCGTGGGCAAGAGCCGAGGAAGCTCGCCTGCTGAGAGGGCCGGAGAGGCAACGCGTGCCTCCGGTGCCAAGGCCGCCGCACTGCCTTCCGGCCCGCAGCAGGCCCCGAGGGGCGTAGCCCAGCTGCCGCGCGTTGACCTGGACACATTGCGGTCCGTGATGGTGCTTAAGGGCGAGGTGATTCCCGACCTGCTCAAGAACCCGGAGGTGTGCGAAGTGCTGCAGCCAGAAACGGTGCGTTTCGCCATGGACCTCGGTGAGGTGCTGGCGGGATTCCCGGATAATGAGGAGCGTCAGCGACAGGCTGTGAAGGAGCTTCTACAAGGCAAAGGGCCGGACTGGACCAAGCTCTGGAAGGAGGCCTTTCGGATGGTCGAGGCCGGCGTAAGTATGCGAGACCTGTACAGGGAAAGCCTGATAGCCCTTAGGCGGCAGAAGCTGTGGGGGCTGCTGAACGAGTGCCGAGAGGCGCTCGATTCAGGAGAGGAGGACCCCCAGAGGCAGCTGGAGATCTCTGAGCGCATTCGCAGCCTGAAAAATCAGATAGATGGGTTGGGTCGGGGGGTGGACCTGCAATCCTCAAATAGCTAGTATCGTGAGACTCTTGGGGGCGTGTGTCCCCTGTTCTTTGCTCCGATGATCGATTAAGCGCACTGATAGTGGCCAGCTCAATCTCGGGCAGGGAACAGAAGTTGGTGAACGGAATGGTTCACCTGTGCGTGCTGCCCGGTGGAGGCGCACGTGCTGCACAGATGGTTCTCGGTGGGAGCGGAGCGGCCATTACCCCGCGAGGGGCGGGCTGCGTGGTGTTTATGCTGCCGGATGTGGGCTCTCAGGAGTTCGCGGATGGTGTCTTGATTCGGGGTGGTGTCAGTGGTGTCAAAGAAAAGCGGCTCGGGCAAGGGAAAGATTCTTCGGAAGGTTGCAGCAAGGCTAAAGGCTAAAAGCGCTGCGAAGAAGGCATCCCACAAGGGGCCGCCGGTTCGCAAGGTCGGGCCGGCGCTCAAAAAGAACTCAAAGCTCAAGGAGGCCGCACGGGAGCGGCTTAAGCAAGACGCGGAGCGCGTCAAGGCTGCCAAGGAGAAGGATGCGGCAGTTGCAAAGAAGATTAAGGAAGCCACCAAGCAGGTGCCGACAGGCGCCGCGGTGAAGAGGCCGGGCAACGCAGTTCCGCACATTGCGCCGGTCCTATCGAAGCCGCTGACGAAGGAGCCACGCAAGGGCAAGGACGGGGCAGCTCCCGGCGTGGATCGCGACATGATCGTCGGGGACATGGACGACGGGCTGCAGGAGCTCACCGGCTTCGAGGTCGCTGTTGAGTCTGAGCTTGCGGACCTAGACAGCGCTATCGACCTAAAGGAGCGCGGCGACATTGAGAGCCGCATCAACAGGCTGCTCGAAATCGGCAAGGAGAAGGGATACCTCACGATGGATGAGGTAAACGAGGCCTTGGCCGGCGAGGTGATGTCTGAGGAGCAGGTCGAGGAGGTTGTCGGTACGTTCAGCGAGCATGACATCGACATCATCGACCAGCCCTCGGAGCCCCAGGAGGAGAGCGGCGAGGCGCCGAGCGGCGCAGAAGCTGCTCCTGAAGTGATCGACGCGGGCTCTCTTGGCCGCAGCACGGATCCCGTGCGCCAGTACCTGCGTGAGATGGGCAACGTAAGCCTCCTGACCCGTGAGGGCGAGGTGGAGATCGCCAAGCGGATCGAGTCGGGGCTCGTTGCGGTTCGTGAGCAGCTGCTCAAGCAGCCGATCTCGCTCTCGTACGTCGTGGGGCTCTTCGACATGGTCAAGGCCGACCAGATTAGGCTGCGCGACCTCTTTGCGGACGACGATGCCAATCCTGAAGGGGAGAAAGAGGAGGAAGAGGAGGAGGAGCAGGAGCCGCAGTTCGACGAGAACGGCGAGGAGATCCCGCAAAAGCCGACCCCACAGAACGAGGAGGAGGAGCAGCAGAAGAAAGCCTTCATAGCCAAGGCCAACCCGTACAAGAAGGCGCTGCGTGAGACGCGGGCGCTTTACGAGCAGCTCATGACTCTGCCGGTCGAGAAGCGCCTTGAGTCTGATCGGGAAAAAAAGTTCCAGAAGATGCTGGTGAAGAACGCGGCGCGGATTGAGGAGCTCAACCTTAACCAGAAGCAGGTGCTCAAGATGATACAGCTCGTCAAGGAGAGCGACGACGAGCGGCGCGAGCTGGTGCGCGGCACCGAGATGGCGGCGCGCAAGCTGGGCACAAACTCTGAAGAGCTGATCGACTCGCTGGCAGAGCTGCTCTCTCCTGATCAGGTTGCGGTGAAGCGGGCGGGCAAGCGCCTCAAGCTCAAGAGCACCGACCTGAAGCACTGGGCAGAGCCGCTGCGGCGCACCCTGGAAGGGGTCCTCAAGCTCGAGGAGAAGGTCATGATGAGCGCTGGGCGCTTCGGCGACAGCGTGCGGATCCTTAAGGACGGAGAGGTCCGGGCACGATTGGCGAAGGATCAGCTCATTGAGGCAAACCTGCGCCTCGTGGTCTCGATCGCCAAGAAATACACCAACCGCGGGCTGCAGTTCCTCGACCTGATCCAGGAGGGAAACATCGGACTGATGAAGGCGGTGGACAAGTTCGAGTACCAGCGCGGGTACAAGTTCTCGACCTACGCCACGTGGTGGATCCGCCAGGCGATCACCCGCGCCATCGCCGACCAGGCGCGCATTATTCGCATCCCGGTGCACATGATCGAGACGATAAACAAGCTCGTGCGGACCTCGCGCCAGCTCGTTCAGGAGCTGGGGCGGGAGCCGACGCCGGAGGAGATAGCCGCGAAGATGGAGATCCCGATCGACAAGGTCCGCAAGGTCCTTAAGATCGCCAAGGAGCCGATCTCGCTTGAGACCCCAATAGGCGAGGAGGAGGACTCTCACCTCGGTGACTTTATTGAGGACAAGCGGGTGGTTTCCCCAGCCAACGCGGTAGTCAACATGAACCTCCAGGAGCAGACCAGGAAGGTTCTCGCCACGCTCACGCCGCGCGAGGAGAAGGTGCTGCGGATGCGGTTCGGCATCGGCGAGAAGAGCGACCATACGCTTGAGGAGGTTGGCCAGAACTTCGACGTAACTCGCGAGCGCATCCGGCAGATTGAGGCGAAGGCTCTGCGAAAGCTTCGCCATCCGAGCCGCAGCAAGCGCTTGCGCGGCTTCATGGACAAGTAGCAGATGATGTGGGGCAGCTGGAGGCTCGTTGCCGTGATGGCGGGGGGTGTGGCGGCCGGCTGCGGCCGGTACCGGCCGCCCCTTCCGCCTGAAGCGCTCGCTCCTCAGGCAGTTGAGTCCCTGCAGGTCACCGGCACGACAGGTGGCGTCAGGCTGACCTGGGCGGCTCCCGAGAAGGATCGCCGGGGAAAGGAGCTGCAGGAGATCGAGGGCTATTCGATACAGCGCAAGGAGATCAAGCGGCGCGGGGATGAGACGGACCCAAGCGTAGACTTCGATGATATCGGCTTCGTCAAGGACACCCACGTGGAGGTCCGGGAGCAGATGAGGGCCAAGGCCCGTGAAGAGGGCAAGATAGGCCGGACGGTCAAGCCGCCAGAGGAGCTGACGCTCTTCAGCTTTAGCGACACGACTGCGGCAACCGGCTCTACCTATGTCTACCAGGTCGTCCCCGAGAACCAAGGGGGTGTTGAGGGGAGGATCCTTGAGGTGGCGAAGGTCGTTTTCAAGGGCGACCGCAGCGACATTATCATAGTGCCCGCAGGCGATGTTGACGCCAACGCCGACCCGCTGGCCAAAAAGCCGATAGGAGACCAGTAGCTTGGCTCCCGCGCAACCTGTCCCTCGGCGCTTTTGATTTTCGCGCAGGAGCGGGGTACGATCTATACGCACGGGCTTTTTTCAGGCGGCTCTCATGAAAACCTCTCAGCTTGACCTTCGGGGCGTTTACACGGCGCTCGTTACTCCATTCGTAAGGAGCGGAGAGGCTGTTGACTTCGCGTCGCTTGAGAAGCTCATCGATTTTCAGCTCGGCGCCGGGGTGCAGGGGGTCGTTGCTTGCGGATCCACGGGGGAGGCCGCAACGCTTTCGCCGCAGGAGTACGTTGCGGTGGTCCGAGCCGTGCGCGAGCGCACTCGCGGGGCATGCCCTTGCATCGCCGGCGTGTCTGCCAGCTCCACTGCTGTAGCCGCGCAAGCTGCCAAAGTGGCGGAAGAGCTCGGGTGTGACGGGCTGCTGGTCGCTGCGCCCCCCTACAACAAGCCCTCGCAGGCGGGGCTCATTGAGCACTTCCGGGCGATCGCCCGCGCCGCCCGGATTCCGCTGGTCGCGTACAATATCCCGGGCCGGAGCGGGGTAGGCTTCAGCACTGCAACGATCGCCACCCTCGCCCACGAGGGCCTGATCGTTGGGATAAAGGAGTCATCTGGGTCGGTTGATGCCGTTGCAGACGCGATCGCTGCGGTGCCCGAGCGGTGCCACGTTCTCTCTGGCGAGGATTCCCTAACCCTTGGGGTTTTGGCATACGGCGGCACCGGGGTTATCTCCGCCTCCGCGAATGTCTTGCCACGGGAGTTTGTGTCTATCGTCTCGGCCTTCTCTGGGGGGCGGGTGAGCGAGGCTCGCCAACTGCAGCTAGCGATCCTGCCCAAGATCCGCGCGCTCTTCGTTGAGTCCAACCCCGTGCCGGTCAAGACAGTGCTGGCGCTCAAGGGCATCATTGCAGAGCCTGCTGTTAGGCTGCCCCTGGTGCCGCTGTCGCCGGCCAGCTACCAGGCGGTGTGCGCGGAGTTTTCAGGGTGAAGCGCATAGCAGTCATCGGGGCATCGGGGCGAACCGGCTCGCATGCAGCCAATGCGGTCATCGCAACGCCAGGAACCGAGCTCTCGGCGGCGATCGTTTCTCCTGGCTCGCCGCGCATTGGGCAGAGGGTGTGCGAGCTCCTCCCCACGTGCTTCACCGGGGACCTTGAGTCGATCGCTGGTTCGGATGCGGTGATTGAATTCTCAACCCCGGGGGCTGCAGTGCGTGCTGCGCAGGCATGCGCGCGCCTCGGCGTCCCGATCCTTGTGGCGTCCACCGGGCATTCGCCCGAGCAGCGAGATGCCATTGAGTCGGCGGGCCAGCATGTTGCGGTCGGGGTAGCGCCCAACACGTCTCTTGGAGCGATCATCTTGGGGGCCCTTGTGGGGCAGGCGCGGGAGCTGGCAGGAGGAGCCTTCGATGTCGAGGTGATGGAGATCCATCATCGGATGAAGCGCGATGCGCCATCAGGCACCGCGCGGGCGCTCGTAGAGTCGGCCGCCCAAGGTGGCGAGTCGACTGTCTTTGGCCGGGCTGGGTTGCGTGGTGAGGGCGAGGTTGGCGTTGTGTCGCTTCGCGGCGGTGACACGCCCGGAGACCACACTGTGTACCTGCTTGGATTAGGGGAGCGCATAGAGCTCACCCATCGGGTTCACGACCGGAGGGTGTTTGGGCAGGGTTCGGTGTCGCTTGCGCTGCGCCTGTGCGGAC
>JAFMJG010000136.1 GCA_017853605.1 bacterium | reverse complement strand
CGACTCCAAAGCATCCCTCACCTCTCCGAGATCCTGCTCGCGCCGACCAAGCGCGCAAGGATGGCTATTGCGCAGGTGCTCAGCGCAGCAGAGCGGTCGGTAGCGGAGGGAGCGCAGCACCTCGAGCACGCCGCAAGAGCCATCAGCGATCCGGCCCTCAGCGCACGCCTTTCAGGCATCTTGGCAGAGTCCGACGAAACAAAGGCCCTCGTTGTGGGCCGTGCCGAGCGCATGCGCGCGATCTTTTCTGCTGTTGCGGGATGCTCGAGCTATGCCCCTCCCCTAAAGACCGAGGAGCTGTCTGAGCTCTCCACCGTGATGAGCGGGCATAGGCAGAGGTTTTGGAGCATGTTGTACTCATTCCCCGTAGCAGCTGCCGAGCGGCTGTCGGTCTTGCACCGGAGCCTGTCCGGAGAGCTCGACCTGCAGCATGCTGTCTTCATGCGGCGTGGCGACACGCGTAGCGTTGATGATCTGCACTGCGAGGCGCGACTCGCCCTCAGCCGGGTGCCCGTACAGCCGGGTGAGTTGGGTCCCCCGGTGTTGACGGCATTCAATCCTGGCCTTGGCGACGCGCTGAGCCGCCTCCCGGGCCTTCCCGAGGACCTCCTCGAGCTCTCGACCTTAATCGTTGAGAAGGCGCGGCGTATGGCTAGCCTCGCCGGTAATTCGTGCGCAGAGCTGACCGCCCTTGAAGCCGAGCTCGGAGGATCTGCGGGCGCCACACCAGGCAATATTGCTGCCATGATTGAGGCCCGCGACGCGTACCTCATCATCAAGAGCTACATCTTTGCCTCGGCTGTCAGGTACGCAAACAAGACCGCAAACCAAAAGGCGCAATCTCTCCCGCCGCATCATCGGGATGACGCCTTCCAGGGAGCAAGAATCGGCCTGCTCAGGGCGGTAGAGCGCTGGGAGCCCTCGGCTGGACGGCGCTTCGCCACCTACGCGATTAATTGGATCCTGCAGGGATTTGGGCATGAGAGCCAGGTCAGCCAGTCGTTCGTGCATATCCCAGACTACGCAAAGCCGGTGTATAACCACCTTAGGGAGCTTGACCTCCGTACCGTAGGCGAAGTGGAGCTCGCAAAGCTTGCCGAGGCTCACGGGCTTCTTCCGGAAACCGTCGAGAGCGTGCGGGCTCTCGCGGGCAGGATCGGGAGCATAGACAATCAGGGGCCAGGGCTATCTCTGGCCTTGCCGGATACCCGTACGCCCGCCCCCCATCGGGACTCCCTCGCTGGGGAGTCAAAGGAGCTCGCTGACCTCCTGCTTGCCGCCCTCTCGCCCAGGGAGCAGCACCTTCTGCGGCTTAAGTTCGGGCTCGCTGAGGGAAACGGCTCCCTCAGCCTGCGGGAGGTAGGGCTTAGGATGGGAATCTCATATGAGCGTGTTAGGCAGCTTGAGGCACGCGCCTTAGAGAGGCTCCGCTCCCGATTCCGCTCATTGCAGTAGTTGGTGTACGGTGCGCCTCAGGGTGCTCCACAACCGCGTGGAATTGTGGCATAGCCCAAGCTCACAACGGTGATGCCCTTGCTCCCAGCCGATTCGGCCCGAGGCCGGCTGATTTGGCCCGTGTTTCCTTGGCTGCGCTTTTTCGCTATAGAGATGCCCTCGGTCGCGATGGACGCGATGGTTTGATCCGAAGGTTTCGCGCGCAGGAGGCAGGATAATGACGCTCTATGAGTGGGCTTTTGAGTTCTGCAAGCAGAGGGGGATGCTTGAGAGCGAGGCGTTTGAGGTAGTAGAGAGGGCCATGCTTCACCCCGCAACGGTTGGTGTTCGCGGGCGTTGGGGAGAGTCGTACGACAGCTAGCCAGAGCCGATGCGTAGGCTGCTGACGCGGTCTCTTTGCGAGAGTGCTCTAGGCTGGATCGAGGCGGAATGCCCCCATGCTTTCTATAGGCCGCTCTTTGACGGGTCGATCCCTCAATAGGCCTCGGGGTGTGTCGGCGCGCCTGACTTTTGCTGTTTTGCCTCCATCGTCGGCCACCCACCCACACCTCTATGGTGAACGTGAGGGGGCCCCTTGCGCATGAGGCCTACCGATAGCTTCGCGACCTCGCCGCCAGTAGGGGCGAGCGGATCCCAGGGCTCAAGCCTAGTTTTTCTTGATCACAAGGACAGCCGTATGCGTAGTCGCCGCGCGAGCAGTGAGGAGCGTGGTGCTCTCGTAAGCCTTGTTTGAGTTCGCCGCTCCGAACTGCTTCGGGGCCACATATGTCGCCGGACAGCCAACTGGGTTGTTCTGCACGAAGAGGAGCCTCCAAGGGTTAAATATCTGGGTGCCCTCATCATCCTTTCCCAGGGTGGCACGCTTGTAGACCGGGTAGAAGGAGTTGCCCGTCGTAATCTGCCTGCCCGGAGCAGCCACAGGCTGCAGGGTTGGGGATTGCATGCGCACGTCAATACGGTATCCGCGCACCTCCTGGCTGTTGGTCCGGTACATCGAGGCGATAAACTCGCACCCAACTCCCCCATCATCATCACACACCTGGGCCAGGTCGATGGTGACACACTGTCCGGGCGCGATCACGTACTCGCGCTCGGTCACGGATTGCTGCGCAGCCGCAGTTCGGGCCACCAAGACCGCCGTCACCAACACACGGGCCGCAACTGACAGGGTACGAAGCTCCATAGCTAATTCCTCCAGGTAAAAGAGCGCCGACTGGGCGGTTTTTACCAGACTCACCCGCCCTAACCAAGGGCACGGTGCACGCTGTTCGTGCCTAAAGGCCCCCTAAACACCCGCCACAGGCCAAAGAACTATGGCAGCCAGGAGCCTGACTAAGTTTGCTCATGAGTCTTTAGGGGCATTTCGGTTGGTTTTGGGCAGTCTCCACCTGCGCCGATTTTGCATGAGAATTTGATGTGATGCCCGCCGGGTCGCCGATCCGTTCGAGCAACTGCCAGGTGCCGGCGGGCCCCAACCCGGCGGGGGCCAAATCGATGAGCCAGGCCAACAGCAACAAGAACAAGTGTAGTTAGCCATTTAACCGAATCGGGCTCTTTAATGCCCGGCCTCGCTGTTGTAAAATAATGGTGTGGGGCGACTGCGCCAAAAACACCTACTATTGAGCGCCACTGCGCTCTTGGCGTGTGCCTTGATGCCGGCTATCGCAGGACTTTCCCAGCAGCGCCCATCTGCCGGCGCTCCTCAGGTCGGGAGCCCCGAAGACTTCCCGGGCTGCGACGGGGTTCTTGGGAGCGGCGCGGTTGATCGGGGTGCGGATGCGGGGGGCCCGTCTCTAATCCGGCCAATCCCTGCGACCCTTGCAACGCGAGCGATGTGAGCTGCCTGCCGCACTCGTGTGACATTCCGGAAGTTTGGATCGGTAGGATGATGGACTGCGCCCCAGGCGGTCGTTACACGCTCACAAACCACTTCTACCTTCCGACCGACGCCTCTAACATACAAGCCCGCATCGTTGCGGTGCGCTTTAACGACAACCGTCCGGTCATGCGGCTTAATGGTGCTGAGGTATACAGTAGACTTTCCTACCATGGCGAAGCAGTCGGGGTGCAGGAGCTTGGTTCCCCATTTCTCCCGCAAGCCATTTCCGTCCAAAACCTCCGCCCCGGCACCAACGACTTTTATGCCGAGGTCACCAACAAGGATTTCAGCCCGAGCAATTGCCCCCTAAACAATTACGGCGCCGACCTCAAGCTGAGGGGCACATTCTATACCCAGGCCCGCTGCGATCTGGCGACCACAGACTTCAAAGTCACAGCCATCAATCCTCCAGCCGCAAGCGATCGTTAATTGAGTCGGCGCGAGCATCTCTGTGGCGATGCAGCTCGCAGGCAGGCGCCTCAAAGGCACAACGGCCCGCGTGCCCATAGCCACAGCGCACGCAGCTAAGCATGCCTGCCTCCGTGCCTGCCTCAGCAAAATCCTTAGCGCCCCGTAGGAACTCCCGCCATACTGGCTGTAGCCTGTGGCGGAAATGGCGCGGAAGCTAAGGATGAGCGCGAAGCGCGCCGTCCCCTTCTCTAGAGAGGAGTGTTGTATGGGCACATCCAATATGTCTCGATCTCCAATCCTAGTGGGCGGAGCATTGGCGCTGCTGGTTGCGCTATGTTGCTCCGTTCCGGCGCGTGCTGATGACGACACCCTTCAAAACCTCAATAGCGGGGTGGTGGACCTATCATTCAATGACGGCAACGGCGCGCCGCCAAGCTCTGATCCCCCCCCTCCCGGCAACGGAGGGGACGGACAGCATGGCAATGAGGATCCGGTGGGCGATCCCCCTGTAGGCAGCGGCCCCCAGCCGTGTAAGCCATTTCAGCCCACCGGGCTCACTTCAGCGTTTTCGTTTATCGCGTGGTTCATGACCCCCTGCCTTAGGGAATAGCCAGCGGCTCATCACGGCGCACTCATTGACAGGAGCCCTACACCTAAGGGCAGCGCTCTGCCCGTCCCGTCGTGAGTACACAGGAGCCCGCAATAGCCACTATCAGGGAGAAGAGCGCCCAGTATCTCCATCTTCGGCAAGGTTAGGAGTCTCCGTAAACGCGCTCGTCGGCGCTGCGATGAGTCACGACCCTAAAACGACTAAAGACACCCTACCTGCCGTGATTCGTCGGCCTCTGGGGTCGGCCGCTTGAGTAGCGCCTAGGGTCTCGTAGCTAGAGCAGCACACTCGAGAGCCGCCCCAGCTATGAGAAGCTCCGCGTCACCCGATTCGCCTCCCGAATGCCCGACAGGTATGCGCCATGCACCGTCCCTGGATAGGCACGGTGAGTCGCCTCGCCTGCAAAGAAAACCTTATTATCAATCGGCCGCGCGAGCGTGTCGTAGTACTCGGTCTTTGCGTCCACAGGCACAAAAGAGTACGAACCGTAACTGTACGGGTCTGAGCTCCAACGTGTCTGCATCACCATCTCGGGCTCGGGGACCGAGGTACCGAATGCTTTTCTGAAGGAATTCATCGCGGCAGTGGTGATAGCAGCGCTATCAAGCTGCTCAAACCGCATGCCCTGGGCCCCTGCCGTAAACCCAAACACTATCGGCACCCCAACAGCCTGGTCTAGAGTATAGTATTCTGGAATCTGGTTTCTGCCGCCCGATCGGACGTTGCCAATATACCCAACCGGGTCCTCACCTGTCTGCCAAAAAGCCGCCGGAAACTTAAAGTAGGTCTTGTTCAGCACTCCCATTCCGAGCTTTGCAATCGCCGTTTTTTTCGCGCTCGGTAGCCCCGGCGAAAATTCAATGTCTCCCCGCTTAAGGACACCCAACGGAAGGGTGATAACCACCCTGTCAGCATCAAACACCCCAGACGCCGTTGTCACCCGGACTCCGGATGAGGACCAGGCGACCGCTCGCACCATCTGGCCGTAACGGATATCGAGCCCTTCAGAAAGCCCATCCACGAGGCTCATGTAGCCCGGCTTAAGAAGGAGATCGGGGCCACTAAACGACTCATCCTCGTCGAAGTTCTCTAGCGATAGCTGGTTGAGGTCTGCACCGAACTCGATTCCCAGCTCAGAGCGCGCCAAAAAACTCACAAGATCGCCGATCGCAGCTCCTCGCCGCTGCCGGACTCGCTTGAGCAGCAGGCTAGCAGCGCTGCCGACGCTCTTGTCCCGGATGAGCCCCCGCTTAAGCGCCAGGAGTTTTTCAAAAAGCGCGTCGAACTCACGTTGTGCCTGACTTACAACCGAGCCCGAAAGGAGATCGCCAGCAGCATTTACGTAAAGCGCCTCTTCTCGATCTGTATCGTAGGTGGCAACGCCAAACCGATTCGCAAGGGCGACGAGGGGATTGCCCTTCGTTCCGTGAATGAAGGATGCGCCGAGGTCCACGGGGGCTCCAAACGAAGTGTCAGTCCGGATACGCCCCCCCGCGATGTCACGAGCCTCAAGCAGCGTGACAGAGTGCCCCCTATCAACAAGTGTTCGGGCCGCAGAGATTCCTGCCATGCCGGCGCCAAGAACCAGCACCCGCTCGCCTTGAGCAAAAGCTCTCACCGTTGCGTTAAGGCGCGAGAAAAGAAGGAGCGAGCCAGCTGAAAGAAGGAATTGTCGGCGGCTAGGCGCAGAAGTCATATCTCCTCACGAATGACGGGCAGCGGGACTCGTTGCTGTTCAGCACAGGAGTAGCACCATGTCGCATCCCCAGGAAAGACCATGGAAAAGACGAGGCCCTCCACAGTTCGAATCTCTGTCCCGGCCTTACCCAGCGTAATGGCCGCTGTAACGGCGTTCCTCGCAACCGATCGTGGTTTTTAAGTCGGGCGGCGACAGCGCCTCCTACGCATAGCCTAACGTGGCTGTAAGGGACGGGCTCTTCGGCTACGCCGGGCGTGGGGCGGGCGGCTTGGCTGCACTATTCGATACGCGGGGCTTGGTTGGCCATGCGCTCTCCGCAGCGCTGTTTTACCCGCTTCCGGCCAGGCCAACCCAACGACCAGCTCCAGCACCGCTGACCGCAAGACAAGAGTGCCTGTCGGCCTTAAGTTGAGCAGCTAGGCGGGCGTTTTGCCGCTGGTAGGCTCCAAGAATCGCCAGCTTCAAACAGGAGGCGCCCCGTATCGCCGCCGAAATAGGCCCGCCATCATTGATTTACGCCCTTCCGTGCCTCAGACTTCTTGCCAGTGGGTATGGAGGTTTTTTTTCTCTTACGAGAGCGCAGCTCTCAAGGAGTTTACTATGTTGTACGAGCACTTCTCTGAGTGCCCGGTTATTGAGGGCTACAGCCGAACGGTTGCGGCCTATGGAATTCTTGGCAAGGAGAGCAATCTCAAGGCAAACGTTGGCCTGCCGATCCTGCTGCTCAAGCAGCGGAATGACTGGCAGTGGGACCTTCCGGGCGGCGCGTCCGTGCCGGAGGACACCATGCCATACGATGGGGCAGCCATCGAGGGTTCGGGCGACAGGTCTATTCGCAGGACCTTGCAGCGCGAGCTTCTCGAGGAGGTGGGTGTCCGGTCGGACTACCATTTCCGAATTGGCGACCCCCTCTACGAGGCTCGTGGCAGCGAGAGAAGGATCGTCGAGCATCACCTCTTTCTTGTGGTCCCGCATGGGCCCCCGAAGGAAAGCGATGAGGCGCTCAATTTGGCCTGGGTCTCGCCAAAGTCGGCTGTCGGGCTGAAAATTGCGAGGTTTGAGCCCGAGCGTTACAGCCTGGGCCCGATCGGCGTCATGATGTACGACGGCTTCTCGATCTTGAGCACGCCGATGTACGAGGGGGCGCTGACTGAGGAGATCAAGTCGAAAGCAAGCTCGGAGATCTCTCCGACTGCTTACACCTTGATAGACCGGAGCTGCTACTTCGCCAGGCTGAGCCAGGATGGGACCGTAAAGTTGTACCGACGGCTCAATCCGTTGGCGCCGAGCGGGCACTTTATCGGCTCCCTGGAGCACCTTGCCAAGCAGTAAAAGGTTACGCCACCCCTTCCCCCACCGAGAGGGAACACAATATCTCGGCACCTTTTGTGCGGGCGGAAAGTCAACGGAGCAAACGCCCACGCATATTGGTCACGAGCGAGACCTCTATCGCTGCCATGGGGCACGGCCCCGCAAACCTAGTAGCCCGGCTACTCTGAAACTCGTCTGGCGAGCGGCGGATCTTACGTTAGCCACGAGCACTGTGCCGCGCCTCAGGTCACGATTTGAGTGACGCAGGGCACACCAACCAGGCAGCCTTCATAAAGAAGCGGCACACCACTTGCACTGTCTGGTACTCTTCCAGCGATCTCGATGCCAGGAACGCCTCACCCAACGAATCCGGCAGGTTATAAAGCCGGCAATTCGTTCGAGGCGCGCGCTGTCTGAAATAGTTGCGTTGCTATGCCCGGGGGATGCCAGATGAATACATACGTGACTTCACTACGACCGGGACGTGTAGCGGCGTTCTTGAGCGCCTTGCCCTTGCTGGCCATGCAGCTCCCCTCTCTCTCACTCGCGCAGCAATCCGTCTCAGCAACCAATGCTATCGAGTCAGGAAACGCCACAGGCGTGTCGCGAACCATCACGACACTCCCCACCTTTTACACAAGCAACCCGTTCTTCCGCTCACTCGGAACTAATGGCAGAAGCTGTGCCACGTGCCATGGACTCACTGAGGGGCTTAACTTCACGGCCGAGCACGCACAAAAGCTCTTCGACGACACGGCGGGACTACACCCCATCTTCGCTCTGGTGGACGGGGCCGACTCTCCCAACGGTGATATGTCAACGGAAGCCGCTCGTCGGGCAAACACCACGATGCTGCGCACCCGCGGACTGATTAGGGTAGAGCTAGCCCTGCCTGCCAACCCCGAATTCGTCATCGATACGGTCGATGACCCATACCGTTACGCTACTCAGACACGGGTCTCGGCGTACAGGCGGCCACTCCCGTCCACCAACCTGCGATTTATGTCGACGGTGATGTGGGATGGGCGTGAACTGCCCTCGTCTGGAGATGTGCGCCAGGCTCTCCGGTCGCA
>JAFMJG010000135.1 GCA_017853605.1 bacterium | reverse complement strand
GCTCGGCATCGTCGAGCGCGTAGTACCCATCCGCGTGCCTGCCCGGCACGACGTCAGCATCCTGTGACGTGTAGTAAGCGCCGTTCTCTCCGCGCAGGAACGAGTTCACGTACCTGGCCACCGATTCGGCCTGTTCCAGAAGATCTTTTTTGCCGAAGACGCGAAACGCGTACGCATAGAGGCGGATGTTAGCCATCTGTGACGGCATTATCTTCTCAAAGTGCGGATGATCCCAGCTGCCCCTGGTTGAGTACTGGTAAGCGCCTCCCCACACCGGATCAATCAGCTGGACGTTGGCCGCGAGGGTCTTCTCGGCCCAGGCCTTGTTGCGGGGATCTCCCGCCTGGGCACGGGTGATGGCGTACTCAACCGAGTCGGGGTCGAGGTAGCGGTGCGCGGTCTTGAGCCCGCCTAGCGACTCGTCGATCGCAGCCGCGTGCCGCCGCACAAGCTCATCCCGTAGGGTGTCCGGCAGGCTCGAGACGAGCTCGCCCTTGAGCAGCGCCGTGCCGGGTCGGCTACGGGGCGTGGGGTCCTTGAGCGATGCCTTGAGAACCGCCATGAGCTCTTCGGGGGACTGAAAACCGGAGAGCTTCGCTAGCTCCTCCCCCTTGCTATTGAAGATGATGGTGGCGGGCCACCCGTAGTCGCGGTACCGGGCGCTTAGGTCTGGGCGCGCGTCCTGGTCGACTCGCACGGAGATAAAATCGCTCTTCAGGAGAGCCGCCACTTCGGGGTTCGCGTAGGTCTCCTCGTCCATCACGTGGCACCAGTGGCACCAGCGCGCCTCGAGGTCTAGCAGCACAAGCCGCTTCTGGTCCTTGGCTGCACGAAAGATCCCCTCGCTCCACCCCTGCCATTTGGGCCCCTCCCCCGGAGCGGCAAAAGCCTGAGCGGCAGCAGCGGCGAATAGGCCGGCGCATAGTGCCAGGCTCAAGGCAGACTGGCGTACGCGTGAAAGAATTCGGTGCAGCATATTGAATACACTAGCAAAGTAGGCGCAGGTTTGCGCGCTATCCTACTTCTGTCCGCGCGGCTGGCACCACCGGTAAAGGAACCTGCGCCGAATCAATTTCGATAGCGAGCCCATCCTAAACCGGGCAATGTGCCGTTTTTATTGGATTCTCCGCTTTCACCCGGCTGAGCAGGGTGGTGAAGCGGGGCCCGCTTACTATAGTATCGGGCGTCACGAGCTGGCCAACTGCGAATGAACCCCAACCCGACCACAACTGAGCGCCTCAACGACTGGATAGAGCGCCAACCGGTCTCGTCGCCACCCGTCGACATTAGCGTCGTGGTTCCCGCCTACAATGAGGAGCGGCGCCTTCCGCCGACCCTCATCGACATCATCGACTTCTTCGAGCGCAAGGGGTGCCGGTACGAGGTCCTGGTCGTCGATGACGGCAGCACCGACAACACTGCAGAGGTGGTGCGCAAGTTCGAGCGGGTGCGCTCAGAGGTTCGGCTCATTCAGCTCCCAAAGAACCAGGGCAAGGGGCACGCAGTGCGGCTCGGGGTGCTCAACAGCCGCGGCTCGCGCATCCTCTTTGTCGATGCCGACGGCGCGACTCCGATCGCTGAGTTCGACAGGCTGCAGGCCGCTTTGGATGCCGGATCCCAGATCGCTATCGGCTCGCGCGCCCTCGCATCGCGCGACACGAAGGTCGCCACCTCGCTGCACCGCAAGGTGCTCGGGCGCGTCTTTAACCGCTGCGTGAACGTGATCCTCCTGCCGAGCATCGCGGACACCCAGTGTGGGTTTAAGATGTTTTCGCGCGAAGCCGCGCTCTTTCTCTTCCGCCGCCAGACCTCAGACCGCTTCAGCTTCGATGTCGAGCTGCTCTTCTTGGCCCACAAGGTAGGGCTGCCGATAGCTGAGGTGCCCATCAACTGGACGAACGTGCCGGGCTCGAAGGTCAACCTAGTGCTCGATGCCCTTCTCATGTTCCGCGACGTTTTCCGCTTCCGCGTGCTTCACCGAAACGTGTCGCGCGAGCAGTTTGAGGAGTTTGAGCGCAGCTTTGCGGCGGGCGGGCAGCAGCCTGCTGCAGCCGAGCGCCCCTAATCACACCATCCGCGAGGCCCTGAGCAGGCCAAGAGCTGCTGGCAAGAATCCGAGTTCCCTGTCCAGTCTTTTAAGGGCATGAAATGGTGCCGTCGTTGCAGTGGCACGACACCGCAGTCCCCGCTTCGGCGTCGGTTATCAGCTCGCCAGCGAGGTTGGTCGAGTAGATCCACCCGCTCTTTCCAACGTCGGCGCATGAGGAAGGTGTGTCACGCCCGTAGCACTTCTGCGGGCTCGTTGAGTTTGCCGAGAGCGTTACCCTCATAAAACTGTCGCCATGCTTAAAGTTGAGGGGCCCCATGCCGTAGAGACTCCCTTCGTGTCCGTCAGGGCAGCCAGTGCCGTGGTTGTGGTACATCGGCCAGTAGCTTCCCTTTGTTTGCGAGCATCGGTAAGTGGGGCAGTCCTTCTTGCATCCTCCACAATAGCCACAACCCTTCTGGCTCTCGAGGCAGCACGCGCCATCTATGTCTGGCGTCACGTTGCACGTGTTTAGCTTGGCCTCACATTCTGTGATTGAGGTCCTGCCGCAGTCGTTGCAGGGGCTCGGGTGGGTGTCGCAGCAGGTCCCGTTCCCGTCGCTGGTCTTTGAGGTGCCGCACACACCCGTCTGCTTCTCACAGTAGCTCCGGTGATCGTTGCACGCGCCGCAGTAGATCTTCTCCGACGGGAGGCAGCAGTCGCCGTAGCTGTCCGTTCGGTTCGCACCGTTCTCTATCCCCTTGCAGTCGATGAGCGCCTCTGGCGAGTGCACCGTGGCTCCCTGCGCAAAACTATGTGATGGATCTGCAGAAAGAAGCAAAGCCAGCAGGCCGGCGATGAGCGACAATCGTGGTGAGTTACCGTGGGGCATGGCTCTCTCTCAAGCCGGCTGACCTGCCGGGTAGTTTCTTTGCACGCGGACTAGAAGCCCACCCTGTCGGTCAAACAGCGGGGGCCCAGACAGCGAAGCTACTCGCCGTGCGGCTATGGTCACGCCACCGAGACCCACGCCCCTCTCGGGCCGCTTTCCTCGGTGCAGCTCATATACTCTTAAAGGGTACGCCCCGATTATTCGTCCCAGCAAGGAGATTTAAGGGGAATTCCTCGAAGCTTGGGCGGCCAAACCGCCCTAACTCCCCGTAGAAGCTGGCGGTAGTGAGGGGCTGCCTCCCCCCCCCATGACTGGCCAGCGCGGGTTGTGGGGTCAGCTTCCCCGCGACTGTGTGGGGGAAAACGTTGACCGCGCCATCTCAAGGCCGTTCTCTTCGCCCTTGCGGATGCGCTCGTCGATAAGCCCAAAGATCTGGTGGTGGTGGTCGCTCATCATCCTCAGAAGGACCATCCGGTCGTCATCAGAGAGGCGGGGATTGGTAATAACGCTTCGGAGCGTTGCAAGGAGAGAATCCTTGCTTCGGTCGAGGTAGAACTGGACTTCATCGAGTTTGGTACGGCACAGCACTTCAACACCTCACAACACTGCTAAAGGGGACATCTGCTTCTCTGCTTCGTGAAGCTTCTATCGGCACAACCGGGCCAGCTCACGAGGGAAGAAAGATGGGGCGCTAGCCGTCCCAGCCAAATGCTTGTCGTGTAGGGCCCTTAGGGGGAAATATTGCGAGGGGCCCGCGGGTGTCCTCATGCCCCGTGTCGTGCAATACTCGCGCGCATGCAGTTAGAGATACCAGGGTACACGCTGCTCGATTCGGGCGACGGCCGGAAGCTTGAGAGGTTCGGCGACGTCGTTATCGACCGGCCCTCAAGCCTGTGCGCGTGGCGCAGGCGAAACGAGGCGATCTGGGAGGGTGCGGACGCTTCCTACAGCCCGCCCGATCGGTGGCAGCACGCTGCCAAGCCTTTTGTCACCTGGCAGGCGAGCATCGCCGGGGTCTCCCTTGAGCTTGAGCTCATGTCGAATGGGCAGCTGGGCATCTTCCCCGAGCATGCCCTATACCTGCCACGTATCGGGGAAGCCATCAGCCACATCAAGGATCGCGGGGCGTCACCCGTTCGCATCCTGAACCTCTTCGCCTATACCGGGCTCGCAACTGCCTTCTGCGCCCAGCGCGATGACGTGGTCGTCACGCACGTGGATCTCGCTAAGCGCGCCATCGACTGGGCAAAGCGCAACGTCCAGCTCAACACCCCAGCCGCTGATCGTGTCCGCTGGATCGTCGACGATGCCCTAGCATTCATGGCGCGCGAGGCGCGCAAAGGGAGCCGCCACGACATCGTCATCATCGATCCCCCTTCCTTCAGCCGGGTGTCGAAGAACAACTCCTGGACACTCGAGGAGAAGGTTCCCGACATCGTCAATCTCGTCCTGGATGTCCTCACCCCGTCAGCGGGAATCGTGTTCTTCACCAACCACAGCGCAGCGAGCACCTCAGACATCGCAAGGAACATCGCCCTCGACCGCTTCAGCGACCGGGGCGTTGAGATCGCGATCGAGGCGCTCTCGCTCAAGGAGGCGAAGACGGCGAGGCTCCTGCCAGCAGGCTCGCTCATCACCCTTTCACACACTTCATAGGGAGAACAGCAGATGAAACAGCCCGTAGACAACTCCACCCTAGAGCGGCAGCTTTCTTGGCGGTACGCGACCAAGCGCTTCAACCCGGCAAAGAAGATAGCGGCGAGGGACTGGGACACCCTTGAGCAGTCCCTTGTGGCGGCTCCCTCATCATTCGGGCTCGAGCCTTGGCGCTTCATCACTATCGCCGACGCTGGCTTGCGCAAGCAGCTCCAGGCGGCATCCTGGAACCAGCCGCAGGTCGTTGAGGCATCGCACCTCGTGGTGCTGGCAGCCAAGACCTCGATGGACGAGGCGTACGTTAGCGCCTTTATCAAGCGGGTTGCTGAAACGCGCAGCATCCCAGAGAGCGCCCTCGATGGGTACCGGGGAATGATCACTGGATTCGTCGGCTCGCTCTCGGCCCCGGGCGCCGTTGAGTCGTGGTGCACGAACCAGACCTACCTCGCCCTCGGCATGCTGCTCACCTCTGCTGCCGTGCTTGGCATCGACGCCTGCCCCCTCGAGGGCATAGACCGCAGCGCGTACAACGAGCTGCTCGGGCTTCCGGCCAAGGGGTACTCTGCCAAGGTCGCTGTCGCACTCGGGTACCGCGCTGACGATGACGCCCTGGCGTCAATGCCGAAGGTTCGGTTCTCGCGGGATGAAGTGTTCGAGCGCCGCTAGCGGGAGGCTATGGTGATGCGGGCAGAGGCTCAACGAAGCGCGCTCCTCCTCGCGTGTTCCCTCTTGCTCGCCTTGGCGCTGCGCCTTCCCCTGCTCAGCTTGCACACCCGGTACTTCTTCCACGAGGACGACGCGCACCACTTCAACCGCACGGTTGAGATGGCGCAGAGCCTCGATCCAAACCCCCACTACTTCAACAAGCCGGCGCTCCACTTCTACCTCCGGGCGCCGGTCGTGTGGGCGAGCGCCGCGTGGGGGCGCGCGATGGGCGACATGGGGAGCATTCAGGAGATAGAGACCCGGGATCCATTCGGACTCTCCGGCTATGCATTCACGGCTTCCCATCCGCGCGTGCTGGCGTGGAGCCGGGGCTTCAGCGTCCTCCTGAGCCTCTGCGTCGTGGCCCTCACGTTTGTGGCTGCGCGGCTGGCGGGGGCCTCCCCTCTGGGCTCAGCGCTGGCGTCGCTGCTCGTGTCGGTGTCACCTGAGTCGGTGATCAACAGCGACATCATCGGCGTGGATGTGCCGATGGCGCTCTTCTGCCTCCTCTCAACCGTTGTGGGAATGTGGTGCGTGAGGGGCGGCTACTCGCGCCGAAAGCTGCTCGCCTGCGGCATCCTCGCGGGCCTCGCGGGAGCGACGAAGTACAACGCCGCGCCCGTTGCGCTCGTGCCGCTCGTCGTCGCGCTCTGCCGGGACAGGTCCTTCAAGGGGCTGGCTATCGCCGTGGCGGCTCCCGTCTTGGGCTACGCCGCCGGCGCCCCCTACTCTCTCATCTCGTTTGGCGAATTCTGGCAGGGGCTCTCGTACGAGGTCTGGCACTACCGGGTCTCGGGGCACGAGGGCCACTCGGCGAGCCCCGGCATCGAGCAGGCCCTCTTCTACCTCTCGTGGCTCGCGCAGGATGGGGTTGGGGTGGCTGCCACGGCCCTCGCCGTACTGGGCCTACTTGCCTGCGCTGCCCGTCGCGGCGCGACGATCGCGGTGTTCGCGTCTTTTCCGCTCGCCTACCTCGCGTTGATGGTGGCGCAGAGGGCCAACTTTACCAGGAACATGGTGTGCTTCGTCCCGTACGCTGCGGTGGCAGCTGCTTTGGGGCTCGAGCTCTTGGCCCGGCGCGTGAGGCTGCCTCACCTGCGCACGGCTATCTCCTTCTCGGTCGCGCTCGTTGCGCTGCTGATCCCAGCCGCGCGATCCGCGAGCATCGTTGCCGCCGAGGCCCGTCATCAAGAGAGCCGAGACGTGCTCGCCGCGTGGCTTGAGTCTGGCGAGAGCAGTGACGAGACGGCGATTGCTGGCACACTTCTCCCTTCCGCCGAGCTCCTGCGGCACCCCGGCATCATGCGCTTTGACGGCGAGCCGAGCTCGATTCCGGGCCTCGTGCAGGAGGGAGTTGCGCGCTTCGCTATCCCGAGCGGCTCCGTTAGCGGCGTGACGATCCCGTTTGCTGTTGACCTGGCGATCCCGGGAGAAGCTTTTGACAGGCATGCGCCGCGCAACCCGCCGATTACGGTGCTGCGGGCAACCGACGCCACACGCGAGGCTGCCAGGCACATAGCGCCAGCGCAGCTCTTGCTGGCGCTGCGGCAGGATGGTGCTGCGGAGCCACGGTGCCTCGCCCAGGAGGAGCGCCACTGCTGGCTCCAGCACCGCACAACCCGGCTCATGATCCCAGCGGGCGCCACACGGGTTGAGCTTGAAGTGATGTCACCGTGGCCCGGGCAGGAGGTTCACATTGCGCTGCCAAGCGGCGAGAGCCTGCGCACCATCTCGAACCCTCCGACGGGAACGTGGCTCCCCGTTTCTGTCACCCTGGCCTCTCCTGGGCCTACGGTGCTGGTTGCCGAAACCAAGAAGATTCACTCGCCAAAAGACCGCGGGCTTAACGCCGATCCCCGCCGCCTCGGCGTGGCGATCCGCGAGCGCATGCCATCCTAGCCGGCCGGGAGCGTTCCCCCTCGGGACACCGAAACGCCGGAGCCCTCTGCAACGAACGCGAACTCCGGAGGGAGCCGCAGCGCCTCAGCCCAAGCATCTCCGTAGCTCTTGGCCGGCTCCCAATCCAGCGTCACAGCGGCCCTTTCAGGGCTCCACACCCGCCACGGAGCATGCCGAACACGGTACTCGTGAGTGCTCCCATCGCGCTGGCGGGTGTACCCCCAGTAGTGCTCGGCCACAAACTCCTCGCGTGAGCCAGGAAGCATCGGCTGAGGAGGCCCGGAGGCGATCGCCTCAACCGAGTGGCGAGCGCCCCCTACGCGCCAGGAGTACTTCCAGCGGGATCTCTCTGGGGATGCCGAGACCTCCTCCGACATCGGCACTGACGAGTATCGCTCGTTGTAGAGGGCGCGCGCGATGAGCGAGATCCAAAAGCGCGGAACGTACTCGCGGATGAATACCACTCCCCTGCGAAGCTCCCCCTGATGCTCGCGCCTGACGTAGAAGCGCAGGTTGACCTCAGTAAAGTCGGCGTGGAACGGCACGCGCACTCCCAGCACCCTAGTGCCCTCGAACTGAAGCCCCACGAGGCTGACGTAATGGGATCCACGAAACGGGTCGAGCTCAAGGCCACGCGGGAGGCAGGGCTGCAGCAGCTCGGCAGGAACCGGCCACTGCGCCATTACCAGCCCAAGCCACCGGCTCGTAAGAAACGGCTTTTCTTTGGGGTTGTGTGCGCGCTCGGGGGTCATGCCCCCTAAGGGTACCCGAAGGGCTCGGTGTGCCAACAGGCTTTTCGCCCCTTCTGCGCACTAACACGACATTTTTTGGCCCCTGGACGGGTGGACATCCGCCCGACCCGGCGGGTAATCTGCGGCGCATGATCATCGTCACAGGGGGCGCCGGCTTTATCGGCAGCGCCTTCGTCGCAAAGCTGCTTCAGGAGGGGATCCGGGATATCGTCGTTGTGGACGAGCAGGGCTCCCCTGCGCGCAAGGGGAACCTTGAGGGGAAGCCTATCCGTCAGTTCATCGACAAAGGGGAGTTCATCGCGCAGGTCCGCGCCGGAAAGCTCCCGGACGGCACAAAGGCGATCGTGCACATGGGCGCCTGCTCAAGCACGACAGAGACGGACGTGGACTACCTGCGCGCCAATAATATTGAGTACACCAAGGCGCTCACAGAGTGCTCTCTCGCGCGCGGCATCCGCCTCATCTACGCCAGCAGCGCAGCAACCTATGGCGACGGCGCCCAGGGATACCGCGATGACGTCTCGGCGCTCGACTCGCTCAAGCCGCTCAACCCGTACGGCAGCTCCAAGCACCTGTTCGACCTCTGGGCGCGAGACAATGGCCACCTTTCGTCGATCGTCGGCCTCAAGTTCTTCAATGTGTACGGCCCGAACGAGTACTACAAGGGGGACATGGCGAGCGTGCCCTGGAAGT
>JAFMJG010000016.1 GCA_017853605.1 bacterium | reverse complement strand
GGGTCTAGGCCGATACTTCAGCTGAGGAAATAGTGTGCCCTTCGGCAAAGCTTCACGTATCGGCCGGGGTGCACAAGGGATCTGCGGTGTGTTGCAAGAAAAGCTTACGCACTCGGGAGGCGGGAGGCTATGTCGGGGTCAGGAAAGGATGAGAAGGACGGGCTCTTAGGGCTGTTCTCCACGCGAGCCTCGCACGGGCGCGCGACGACGGACAAGCCTGCAGCTGGTGGCTCGCAAGACGCTCCGTCGGGCGAGAGGCCAGCTCCCCCGCCGCAGAAAGGCTCAAGCACGATCGATCCGGTGCCGGCGCAGGGCACGCAGCAAAACCAGGTCAGGGCCGCAGCCACCAAGACCCAAGAGATGTCTGCGGTTGCTTCGACTATTATGCGGGAGGCCCGGCGCGAGCTCGGGAGCGACCTCACCTTACAGCAGCAGATGACCAGCGCGGCTGCCACCGAGCAGGTGATTGCACAGGCGGTAGACCGCGTGATTCGCAAGCGTGGTGACGCGCTCGATGATATCGAGCGCGTAAACATCATTATCCACCTTCAGAAGGACCTCGTTGGGTGGGGGGTGCTGCAGCCACTCATCGACAACAAAGAGGTCACTGACATCCACGTCTATGACTATAAGACTGTCGTCCTTCAGCGCGGAAAGATCAGCGAGACAACGGGGCTCAGCTGGCCCAACCCCCAGGCATACGTAACGTTCATCGACCGCCTCCTGCTGCGGCTCGGGAAGTCTCTCACAACCCAGCAGCACACCGTCGACGCCTCCTTCCCAAACGGCATCCGCCTCTGTGCGGTGCATGAAAGTGTGTGTGGGCAGCGCGGACCCCTGCTCTGCATCCGTGTGCCCCGCATTTCAGAGGTCAGCCTCGAAAATATCGTTGCGTACCAAGTGGCACCGCCCCTCATTGTGAATTACCTTGCGAGCCTCGTGCGGAGCGGCCTGGCGACCATGATGGTTGCCGGGGAGACGGGCACGGGAAAGACCACCCTGATAAAGTGCCTTGCAACCCAGTTCGGCCCGACAGAGTCGATCGTCGCCGTTGAGGACACTCCCGAGCTCAACTTCCAGCACCCATACTTCCGGTCACTCGTCTCCCGGCCGCCAAACGCGGAGGGCGTGGGAGAGGTCACGCTGCAGGAGCACATCAAGACAACACTGCGAATGACCCCAACGCGGGTGATTCTGGGCGAGATGCGAACCCCATTTGCTGCGGAAGCCTTCCTTGAGAGCGCCCAGACCGGCCACGTCGGTATGTCAACAGTGCACGCCCGGAATGCGCGCGAGACCCTCGTGCGGCTAGAGAGCCTGCTCGGGCGGGCACAGAAGTCTGTTGCGATCGATATTATCCGGCAACAGATCGCCCTGGCGGTCGACTCGGTGGTTTGGCTCATTAGAGAGAAGAGCACAGGGCGCCCCCGAATCGCTGAGGTAATCGAAGTCGGGCACTTCGTTGAGGGGACCATCCAGGTGCGCCCGATGTTCTCGCTCATCAAGCAGGGAGCCAAGCCGGTGTGGCGGGTGGACTCCTGGACAAGCAATTTTGACGAGCAGCTCAAGGCGGACGGCATCCACCTCGGAGACTCTCCCCCGGAGCTCACCCTGGCCCCAACTGTTGCCGGAAAAGGGAAAGGAGGCTGATACCCATGACTCCGATGGCGTTGCTGGCGGCATTGGCGGGTGGCGTGGCGATTGTGCTGGTCGCAGCGCTCGTGATGCGCCTTCCGGTGACCGGCCGGGCAGCCTCGCCTATCGCGCTGCGCCAGCAGATGCGCTCGATCGTTGCCCTCCAGCGGGAGCAGGCAGGAATCGCTGAGGAGCAGGGCCCCTCCGTGACCGAGACAGCGACCGAGGAGCTGGCCATTGAGAAGGTCGCCGACAACCAGCTGACGATCCGCAAAAGGCTCAGGTATGCCCAGCTGTCGCAGGTGCCTCCCTACGCCTTCAGCCTTGCCCAGATCGCGGTTAGCCTCGTCTTCTTCCTAGTCGTCAGGCAGTTCTTCGACGCGGTGCTCCAAATGGTGTCGCTCCTCTCAGGCCCGCTGCTGCTAAACTGGCTCATCAACCGACGCATCGACAAGCGCTTCCGGGATTTCGACGCGGACTACCCCCAGTTCCTTTTGAGTTTCGTGGGCATGCTAAAGACTGGGCTCAACCCGATTCAAGGGCTGCAATCCGCCGCCACTGGGCTCGAGGACACGTCCCTGGTGAAGAGGGAAGTCGAGCTGATGATTGAGCGGCTCCGGATGGGAGTTTCAGAGGAGCGCTCGATTGGCTCCTTCGGCGAGGACATTTATCACCAGGAAATAGAGCTCTTTGTGCAGGCCCTCATCTTGAGCAGGCGGGTGGGAGGGAATCTCTCCGAAACGCTCGACCGTCTTGCGCGCCAGGTTCGGCGGCGCCAGTACTTTCGGCAGTCAGCAAATGCCGCGGTGGGAATGCAGCGCGGATCTATCTGGTTTATCCTCGGAGTGCTAGGCCTCCTGGAGGGGTACCTGTACACCGTCTGGCCAGAGTGCATCACCATCACGTGGACTCATCCACAGGGAAGGATGGTGGGGCAGGCAGGAATAGTGGGAATTCTCTTGGGAATTTTCTGGGTTCGCCAAGTTACGAAGTTTAAGGTGTAGGAATGAACGCCGACACGCTCATACCGATAGTTGCGGGCTCCACAGCGATAGTGCTGATCGTGTTTCTCCTCCTGAACCGAAAGTCCTCTCGGACCTCACAGTTTCGCGGCCTCATGGCCGAGCAGTACACGAGCTCAATGGCGGAGCTCCGCGAGAGGATCTCGTCTGACGAGACAGGCGAGCAACTGGAGCGTTTTCAGACCGCAATCAAGAAAGACAAGAAGGCGAAGAAAGAGCCGACAATTGAGGAAAAGATGTTTCGAGCCGGCATCTTCTCAAGGAAGCAGAAGGCCGACTTCAAGCGGCTGCAGGTGCTTGCGCCGATCATCGGCGCAGTGGTGTTCCTGATTATCGGCCGCTACGCGGGAGAGCCGCTGCTCTCAATGCTGGTTGGCCTGATACTTGGGCTGTAC
Source organism: bacterium (assembly GCA_017853605.1). Lineage (GTDB taxonomy): Bacteria > Bdellovibrionota_C > UBA2361 > UBA2361 > OMII01 > OMII01. Next base: position 28,244 of record JAFMJG010000016.1, on the reverse strand, counting down.
TTTCCCTTTAAGGTCCTCGACCGAAAGATTCAAAAGCGCCACGAGGAGATCCTCTTTTTCTTGCCGCTCGTGATTGAGCAGATCTCCATAGGAGTCAGCAGCTCTTTGGACATCGGGCCATGCCTGATGCGGATTGTGGAGATGGCAGACGAGCGGGATACCCACAACCCGGTCACAGAGCTGCTGCGTTATGCGCAGTTCCACATCAAGTCCGGAGTCGGCCTCGAGGAGGCGCTTAACGAGGTAGGGCAGCTTTCGGGGCAGCACGACCTCAAGCACGCGTTTATGGCGCTGTCGCAAGTCGCAAAGTTCGGCGGCGAGATCTCGAAGCAGCTGCAGGATCTGGCGGACAGCGTGTCAGCGCAGCGGGAGGCACGGGTCGAAGAGCGCATCAAGAAGCTTGAGCTTGATGCGACTGCGCCAGTAGCGCTGGTGTTTTTCGGCTACCTCGTCATCTTGCTGGTGGGATTTGGGCTTCAGATTGTCGTGAATATGGGGTGAGGGCGAACGGGGCGATGGGTTTGAGGACGAGCGGGGACGGGCGGGGCGAGAGACGGGCAGGCGCGCCCCGCGACAGCGTTTTGTTTTTGACAGACGGAGCGGACTCGGTGTTTGCTCACGCTGTGGCAGTCCCGGTGTGTAGAGGCGGGGTTTTCGCTGGCAGATGATTCAGAACCGGATCCGATACTCTGATTTCGTGTTGATGGCGCTCGTCGTTGCGATTGCGGCGATGCTCATCGTGCCTTTGCCGACGCCCCTCCTCGATATACTGCTGGTCCTCAACCTCTCGTTCTCGATACTGCTCCTCCTCGTTGGCCTCTACGTGGCGAACTCGGCGGCCCTGTACACATTCCCCACAATTCTCCTTCTGAGCACGCTCTTCCGGCTTGGCCTAAACGTTGCCTCATCCCGGCTCATACTGAGCCAGGGGGACGCTGGCCGGGTGATTGAGGCTTTCGGCACCTTCCTCATTAGGGGAGAGGTGCTCGTGGGAGTGATAATCTTCTCGATTGTCACGGTGGTTAATTTCATCGTTATCTCCAAGGGCGCGAGCCGCGTCTCTGAGGTGGCAGCCCGCTTCGCCCTTGATGCCTTGCCGGGGAAGCAGATGGTTATCGACAATGATGTCCGAAGCGGGCTGCTCTCCGCAGAAGAGGCGCGCAAGAAGCGCGATGAGCTGCGCCGGGAGTCCCAGCTGTATGGGTCGATGGATGGCGCCATGAAGTTCGTCCAGGGGGACGCCGTTGCCGGGCTGTTCATCATCCTGGTGAATATCTTCGGAGGCATCTTTATGGGCAGCGCAAGCGGCATGTCCATAAGCGATGCCGTCCAGACCTATACGATACTCACCGTCGGCGATGGGCTGGTCACCCAGATTCCGGGGCTGCTTACCTCGATCTGCGCCGGCATTATCGTGACGCGCGTGTCGTCTTCAGAGGCTTCCAGCCTTAGTGCGGACCTTCGCTCCCAGCTCTTTGCCCAGCCAGTGGTGCTGTTCGTCACGGCTGGCATTCTCTTCCTCTTCGCCCTCCTGCCGGGCATACCCGCGCTTCCCTTCGCGATTGTGGCTGCCCTTGCCTCGGCTGCGGGGTTGTTCCTGCAGCGGCGAAATAGGGCCCATCCAGCGGGAGGCATGAGCGCGCTCGACTTTGCGCGCATGGCTGGCCTGCCAGCGCCCCAAGGCGTTTCGGGGGAGCATGATCACGAGGGGGATGGGCTCGTCATCGCCCTCGACAGCACCGTGCTGTTCCGGTCCTACAGAAATGCGGTGCCGAAGTACCTTGGATGGTGGAACGCCTTCCGATCCTCGCTCTACGGGGAGGTCGGGCTCCTCCTTCCTCACCTTCACGTCGTTGAGGATCCCCTCGGTGCGGCCTCCTCCTTTCGGGTGATGCACGGCGGGGTAGAGATGCTCTCTGGGAGCATTGTGCCGGATTCAATGCTGGTTGAGATATCGAGCTCACAGGCGCCGATGCTTGGCCTAGCCGTGCTGAGGCACGAGGACCACCCGATGTCAGGACACCGCGTCTTCTGGACAGGCTTGTCGTCATCATCGAGAAAGATGCTGGATGCCGCGGCGATCAAGAGCTACGACTTCTTTGAGTACATCGCCCTGCGGATAGCCAGCTTCTGCCTGCAGCATCCTGAGGAGTTTCTCTCTGCCACTGACGTGCACTCACTGCTTAGGCAGGTCGAAAAGCGCCACCCAGGGCTGATTGGCGAGGGCTTTGGAAGGGAGTTCGTTTCTGTGCCAAAGCTGACAGAGATACTTCAGGAGCTCATCCGGCAAGGAGTAAGCGTTCGCGACTTTAGGTCTATTGCAGAGGGAGTGGCGTCCTACTGCTCCGAAAATGGCATAACGCTCGACAATGAGAGCACGGTGGATGTGGCAGGGGTGGTTGATCACCTGCGAGCAGGCCGCCGGCGGCAGATTCTCCGAAGGTTTATCGGGCCAGCCAAGTCGTTGCGGGTGATCTGCCTCTCGGGCGAGGTGGAGCAGATCCTGCAGGAGGCCGAGTTGGGAGGCAAGGCGCTCCCGCTCGCGCTGGAGGCAGAGGTCTACGACTCAATCAGTGGCGGCCTGCAGTCGGTCATGAAGCCGGCGCTCGAGGTAGGCGTGCATCCCGTTGCGATCCTCTGCTCGGAGGAGATTAAGCCGAAAGTGCTCTCCCTGACGAGGCGCGGGACGCGCCGGCTTTTTGTTCTCACGTTCGGGGATCTCGATCCCACGATTCCAGTGGAGCAGGTTGGGGTGTGGGGGCTGGCATCGAGGTAGCACATGAGTCAGCCAGGCGCTAAGCGACGGGATCTAGGCGGGCGAGTAGGGGACACCTATGCGCTTGAGTCCCGCCTGTCGGCCTCGCTGTGCGCACAGGTTTTCAAGGCGGCCGACAAAAAGGGCCGCTCAAGCGTGGCCCTATGGGTCTCTCGTCGCCCCCTGAATGAGGCTGCAGCCCAGCAGTTCTTGCGCAGGGCAGAGCAGCTGGCCGGCGCTGGACTCGAGCCGGAAGTGCTCTCGTATGGCGTTGATTCAGATGGGGTTGCGCTGATCGAGTTTGCCATTCGCTCCGGCCGGCACATACTCGACGGCCGGCTCGAAGGTGGAGAGGCTGAGCGCCGTTGGCTCAGGTGCGTGCAGGCGATCCAGAAGTTTCATGATCAAGGGTTGTGGTGCGGTGACGTATGCCTGGAGTCCTTCATGCTGTCCAAAGAGGGGGATGTATGGTTCATGGGAGGCCTAGGCTTGCTGGCCAGCCCCTTTGAGCCAGGCAGCTTCCCGGATGACCCGGAAATCGGCGAGATGCAGGCGTACCTCTCGCCAGAGCAGCGTGCTGGAAGGGGAGAGACGGCCCAAAGCGATGTTTTCTCGCTGGCTCTTGTTGGTGTTCGCCTGATGACCGGCGAGCCCCTCGTTGCGCAAGCAGCGGGCGGTGTCCTCAACACCCTGCCCGGCCAGCCAGGATGGTTTTGTGATCTTGTCGCGACTGCTGCAGCGGAGGATCCGGCGCAGCGGCCGCTTGACGCATCAGCGCTGCTTCGGGCAGTGATCAGGAAGCGCAGCGAGCTCGGTGCGTCTGGAGATGGCAAGACAGCGGCGCGCGAGCAATTTGGCAGGATTGCGCGCGACAGTGGCGGGCGGATTGATACGGATCCCCTGGTGGCGGGATCGCGCTGGAAAAGAACGGCGCTTGGCGCGGTTCTCCTGGTGATGATTGCGCTGGGCGCCGGATTTCTGGTGCTTGCCCCTCCTGCTTCAGAGGGCAGGATAGTCGACAGGTATGCCCCCCTTGTGTTTTCCGACTTGGCGCCGGCGCCAGCCGATCCGTTTAACCAAAAGGTCCAGCAGCTATCGATGTCCGATGATCCGCTGGCGCATGAGTCGCTAGTTCGGCTCCTCCGAGAGGCCAAGAACGACACCGAGGCGGCTGCCGTGATTCAGGGGGTCCTGTTGAGGGCGCGCCGCCTTGGCTTTGTGCGCAGCTCGGACCTCATCCGGAGCTGGTATCGCTCTGGCGAGGCGAGCGTGCTAACCGGCGGAGCAAGCCCCGTGGCGCTCAAGCTTATAAACCCTGCCCTTCCGGCGGCCGCGAGGCCAGAGGCCCTCCAGAGGGCGTACGATGGGGCTGCCAAGCGCGACACTGTCCAGCTCGCTGCCGCCCTGGCGCTCGACCAGCCGCCGAGGGACCAGTTCAGGAGCGTTTTTGTGCAGGCGTCCAAGGAGCTGGCGAGGGTCCCCGATGCGGAGGGACACTCAACGAGCGCAATCATGCTCACCATCCCGGAGGTCAGGGCGCTCTACGGCAGCGACGTTATCGGCATAGCCCCCGGCGTGGATCCAAAAGACGTGCAGTGGCTCCTCATAAAAGTGGGGGAGCAGGGAGACCCGCAGGTGAGGGCTATCGCTTCGCTGGGGTTGCGCGATGGCCTCTTTCAGGGTGCGCAGCGAGTCTGGGCAGAGTCCCTGGCCTCAGGGGTCGGACTGTCGCAACGCGAGAGAGCAGCGCTGGTAGCGCTCTTTCGTGGCGCGCCCACCATAGCCTCGGTCAGGGCCCTGGTGGCCTCATACAATCCAGAGACGGCGAGGACCCTTCTCGCGGTGCTTCTTGCCTCTCACGAGCCTGCAGTGCAGCAGGCGGCCCTTGATGGGCTGCTTAACAAGCCGATAGCGGATCCCTACCTCCAGTCTGTGCTCGAGTACGTGCGGGCTACTCCGGTAGCGGAGCACGCCAAGTACGGTGCGCTGCTCGCCGCAGTTGGCCTCAGCGCAAACCTATCCGATGAGGATTTTGCGAGGGGTTTTGCTCTCCTCAAGGCGCGGCCGGTCGATGATGATTTCGTTTCCGTCTTGCTTCACAAGGCCCCTCCCCGTGTAGTATCCGAGGTGCTTCGGAACGTCGGCCCGGAGCTGCAGGCAGGGGTGTACCTCGACCTGCTCAGGAACCCTTCCAAGGAGGTGCGGCTTGAGGCCCTCAAGCGTCTCGACGGCATCAACGACATCGCGGCGCTGGCTGTGATGCGTCAATACAGTGAGGACGAGACCGATGAAGATGTCCGGAGGATGTACAGCAAGGTCCTCGCGCCGCCACGGTGAGGCGGGGCGAGGCCGCGCCCTTGGCGCGAGGCTGCGCTGGCGGCTCAGCCCGTTTCGATTCCTGGCGATCGCGTGCCTCGTCGTGATGTTGTGCTCCGGGTGCGCGACGGTCTCCCCCGCGGCAAAGAGCCTTGTCGGCAAGCCGGTCACAGAGGGGAGGCTGATGCTTCTCAGTGGCGATGATGTTTCTCTCGTGCCGGATGATGGCCGCACAAAGGTGCTTCTCTTCTGGGCGACCTGGTGCCCATACTCCAAAGGGGCAATTGAGGATTATGAGTCGCTGGCGCGCGAGTATGCGGGCCGGGATGACCTGCTGTTCTATGCGGTGAGCATCGACCGCAACGAGGATATTAGTGTCCTTGAGTCGAGAATCAGCGAGCAGGATCTCAAGACGATGCAGCACGTGTTCTCAGGCAACGACATTCAGGATGAGGCCTTCCTCAGCCTGCACGGCAACACGATTCCCTACGCTGTTGTCATCGATGGCCGCGGCACAGTGAAGTTTGTTGATATCGGGGTGTCTGGGCTTAGCTCCTTTCTGTCAGAGAGCTACAGCACAAGGTGACGGAGCTTAAGCTCCCCTGATTCGGCACAATCGCGCTGAGAATCGTTGGCTAGCGGGGTCATCTTCAGCAGATCCCCAAGCCCGACGGCTTGCCTGGCAGCGGGTCGGGGGGCTGCCGCACAGTCGATTACGCTGAGCGTCGCTGAGTAATGCGGGAGGGGGGACTTGAACCCCCAAACCTTTCGGCACCAGATCCTAAGTCTGGCGTGTCTGCCAATTCCACCACCCCCGCACAGGGAATAACTATCAAAAACACTATGTTAGCCAAGTTTTGCTGCGTAAGGGTTGGCTGTTTCCGCAGCACCACTTGGCTTTATAAACCGGCGCGGAGCATATATAATCACCCCCGTGGTTGCAATCTTGACTGCAGCCTCAGTAAGTTACGTGAGTCGGAAACGGCTTGCCTTACACAGGTTCGCCTGAGGGACCTCAAACACCATCCAACAGCGATGTGAAGGGGCGGAGGTGGCTGCAATTGCGGGCACCCGAAGGCGGAGCATTTAATGCACAGCAGCAGGAGCAAAGATGGATTTTCAAACTTCAGTTCAAGATATCGATGAGATCACCAAGCAGGTGTCTGTGACCGTTCCGGTTGAACGGGTCAAGAAGGAGTACGAAAGCTCGGTGGTGCAAGTCGGGCGCTCCGCGAAGGTCAACGGCTTTCGGCAGGGCAAGGTGCCTCGCCATATGGTCGAGAAGCTAATGGGCGATCGCATCCGCTTCGATGTCACTAACCGCCTCATCAATGAGGCGCTGCGCGGCGCGTTTGAGGAGCACAAGCTTGAGGTAGTGGGGCAGCCAGAGATCGATCTCAAGGAGATGGACACAGCAAAGCCCCTCGAGTTTACCGCCAAGGTAGAGCTGTATCCGCAGCCAACGGTGTCGAAGTACCTTAACCGCACGGTCAAGGTCGCGAAGCGAGAGGTCACCGAGAAAGACATTGAGCAGTCTGTTGAGCGCGTGCGCGAGTCAAAGGCGGAGCTAAAGCCCATTGAGGACCGAAAGGAGGCTCGCAAGGGGGATGTCGTCGCCCTCTCTGTGTCGATCCAGGTTGGAGATGGAGAGTTCTCCCGAGGCGAGCCGTTTGTTGATGAGCTCGGCTCGGGCAGGCTTTCCGCCGAAGTCGAGGATCAGTTCGTTGGCGTGGCGGTTAATGACACCAAGGAGGTTGCAATCAACGCGACCGAAGAGCACCCAAACCCCGAGTTTCGGGGCAAAAAGGTGACGTATCGAGGCACTCTGCACGGAATTTTCACCAAGAGCCTGCCCGTTCTAGACGATGCGTTCGTAAAGACCCTGGGTCTTGAGGTCGACTCTGTGGCAGCCCTGAAGGACAAGGTGCGCGAGCAGCTCAAGAAAAACGCGGAGGAGGAGGTGAAATCAGAATCCCAAAGCGCACTCCTCGATCTCTTGGTGCAGGATAACCCTTTTAAGGTCCCGTCCGCTCTCGTAGATGACGAGATTAGGGGGATCGTGGCCCGTTACGGCTTTGCCGGAAAGGGCGCTAATCCTGAGTCTATTGACGTAGATGCCTTCCGGCCCCAATTCTCTGATTTTGCTTTGAATAGGATCCGATGTGCGATTATCATCGACCGCATCGGGGCAGCCGAGAATATCAAGGTTGAGGAGCCCGATCGCGAGCAGATGATTCAGCGCGTCGCTGAGCAGAATGGCACGACGGTTGAGGCGGCCCGCAAAAGCCTCCTCGACAAGTCCAGGATAATGTCCTTCCTCCTTGAGGTGCGAAGGACGAAAATCCTCGACTTCCTGATGAGCAAGACGACCGTCGAGCTCACAGAAGCGCCGAAGAAGTAGCCTGGCGCCGCAAGCGTCGGGTGGCCCAGAAGGTTTCAGTTGCCCCGTGGGTGACTGAAGTCTTAGGGGGCAAATACCTCGGTTGCTTGAAGTTGACGGGGTTTGGTACGGTCTCGGTATTGCGCACGGTGGCTCATCGGGCTGTCCGTGGGTAGACTGTTCCAGGTTTAGAGTGTTCCAGGGGATTTGCATGACCTACATTCCTTTCGTAATTGAGCAAACTGGGCGCGGCGAGCGTTCTTACGACATTTACTCCCGCCTCCTGAAGGAGAGGATCATCTTCCTCGGAACCGAGGTTAACGACATGGTCGCAAACCTCATCATCGCCCAGCTCCTGTTTCTCGAGAGTGAGGATCCCGAAAAAGACATCTTTCTGTACATCAACAGCCCAGGGGGTGTCGTGACGGCCGGAATGGCGATCTATGACACCATGCAGTATATCCGTCCTGACGTAAGCACCGTTTGTGTCGGGCAGGCGGCAAGCATGGGAGCTGTGCTCCTAGCCGGCGGGGCCAAAGGCAAGCGGTCCGCGCTTCCCCACTCGCGTATCATGATTCACCAGCCGCTCGGCGGATTCAGCGGGCAAGCCTCAGACGTCGAGATACATGCGCGCGAAATGATCCGCATCAAGCAGGAGCTGACGGAGCTCCTGGCGCACCATACCGGCAAGCCAGTAAAGCAAGTTTCCGAGGACTCGGATCGCGACTTCTTCATGACGGCGGCTCAGGCAAAGGAGTACGGCCTCATTGATGATGTCTTCGAGCGACGTCACATCGAGGGCAAGTAGGAGAGAGTAGGCAAGGAGGCTCTATGAGCAAGGCTGGCGACAAGGGTAAGCACACGCTTGTATGTTCCTTCTGCAACCGCTCGCAAGAAGAGGTTCGGAAGCTTATCGCCGGCCCCTCCGTGTACATCTGTGACGAGTGCATCGACCTTTGCAACGACATTATCGCAGAGGAGGTGGACACCGAGAGTCCGGCGCCCTCACAGTCGAAGCTGCCGAAGCCAAAAGATATCCGCTCCTTCCTCGACCAGTACGTGGTTGGGCAGGAGTTCGCCAAGAAATCGCTCTCGGTTGCCGTGCACAACCACTACAAGCGCCTTGAGGCCAAGGCCTCATCGGGGGACGTGGAGATTGCAAAGTCAAACATCCTCCTCATAGGCCCGACGGGAACTGGGAAGACCCTCCTAGCCCAGACGCTCGCCAGGATTCTCCAGGTTCCCTTTACTATTACCGATGCCACCACCCTGACCGAAGCGGGCTACGTGGGCGAGGATGTGGAGAACATAATCCTCAACCTCCTCCAGAATGCCGACTACGATGTTGACAAGGCCCAGCGGGGCATCGTCTACATCGACGAGATCGACAAGATCTCCCGCAAGGCAGAGAATCCATCCATTACCCGCGATGTTTCGGGCGAGGGCGTGCAGCAGGCGCTTCTCAAGATGCTCGAGGGCACCGTGGCAAGCGTCCCGCCCAAGGGAGGCCGCAAGCACCCCCAGCAGGAGTTCCTGCAAGTTGACACGAGCAATATCCTCTTTGTGTGCGGAGGGGCCTTCGTGGGCCTAGAGGACATTATTCGGCGGCGCGTGGGCGAAAAGAAGCTCGGCTTCGGCGCCAGCCGCTCCAAGGACAAGGAGCGTGCCAAAAAGGAGGAGAAGCGCTCGCTCCTCAGCCAGGTTCAGCCCGAGGACCTCCTCAAGTTTGGACTCATCCCAGAGTTCATTGGGCGACTCCCGATGATTGCGGTCCTTGATGACCTCGACGAAGGGGCGCTCGTGAAGATCCTCGTTGAGCCGAAAAATGCCCTCACCAAGCAGTACAAAAAGCTCTTCGAGATGGAGAATGTCCAGCTCCGCTTCACCGAAGGCGCTCTCGGGGCCGTTGCACGGCAGGCGATTGAGCGCAAGGCCGGAGCTCGCGGCCTGCGAGCAATCCTTGAGTCGATCATGCTTGAGGTGATGTACGAAGTGCCATCCGATCCGGACATCAAGGAAGTCATTGTGTCCGAGGACACGGTTACGAAGGGCGAGAAGCCGCTGGTGGTCTACCAGCACGCAGAGTCGGCATAGCATTCCTCTTTCCTCGCGCAGCTGCCGCCCCTAAGCGGGCACCGCCGCTGTGGGCCACGTTGTACCAAAATTGTCCCAGGGCCCCATTTGCTGAGATCAGCGAGACGGCATCTCTGAGCCCTGTCCTTGGCGCAAAATCGCGCGCACGATCACCTACGGGCCGATGTGGAAAAGTGACGAAACGTGCTGCTCTCGCACTACATCTCTGCGCCATGAGCGTGCGCAGTGCGTGCGCCGCGGTCGCCCTGCCTGAGCTCGCTGAAGTGCTTGTTCTTACTTATTTTCTCGAAGCTTCATTATTGTGATTTTTCTGGGGCTCGACTAGCATCATACGAGTATGGGCAGCAGCTTACGCGCTGCCCTTCCGGGCTGGACAGGCTCCGCATCCAGCGCCGCTTCGGTTCCCGCCAGCTCCTCTTGACTTCCTGCAAAAGGAGGGAAGGAGGCGCAGTCGAGAGAGGTTTTACTAGCTCTTTTTGCTTGAAGAGAAACAAATGAAATCAGCACCCAACAACCCGATCCCACTCCTCCCCCTCAGAGAGCTCGTCGTGTTCCCCCAGCAGGTGGTGCCTCTCTTCGTTGGGCGCGAGAAGAGCGTCAAGGCTATTGAGGAGTCGCAGCGCGAAGGAAAGTACATCCTGCTCGCCGCGCAGAAGGACGCCAGGACGAGCAATCCAGGCCCCAAGGACATTTACACCATTGGGACCCTTGGAGAGGTGGTGCAGCTCATCCGGCTGGCTGATGGCCCCATCAAGGTGCTCGTTGAGGGCAAGGCGCGCGCGCGCATCAAGAAGTTTGTCCGTGAGGATGACTTCATGCTCGTCGATGTTGAGGAGATCCTGCCGCTCGAGGAGGTTTCGACAGAGCTGAAGGCCCTTATGCGATCGGTCAACACGACCTTCGACAACTACGTGAAGCTTGGGAAGAAGGTAAATCCCGAGATGATCATGCAGGTCAACGCCATCGAGGAGCCGTCACGGCTCGCCGATGCCATCGTTGTGCAGCTCAACATCAAGCTTGAGGACAAGCAGGAGATCCTTGAGACCATCGATCCCCAGGAGCGCCTTGAGAAGATCCTCGGCCACATGAAGTCTGAAATCGAGATACTTCAGGTCGAGAAAAGGATCCGAAGCCGCGTCAAGAAGCAGATGGAGAAGACCCAGAAAGAGTACTACCTCAACGAGCAGATGCGCGCGATCCAGAAAGAGCTTGGGGAGAAAGACGACTTTAGAAACGAGATCCAGGAGCTTGAGGACAAGTTTAAGGCCAAGGACATGCCCGAGGAGGCTCGCGAAAAGACCGAGAAGGAGATTCGCAAGCTCAAGATGATGTCACCCATGTCTGCTGAGGCAACGGTCGTGCGCAACTACGTTGACTGGATGCTCGCGCTGCCCTGGAATGAGGTGTCCAAGGAAGAGATCGACATGGAGAAGGCCCGCCAGGTTCTCGATGAGGACCACTATGGGCTAGAGAAGGTCAAGGAGCGCATCCTTGAGTACCTCGCCGTCCAGAAGCTGGTCGGGAAGATCCGCGGCCCGATTCTCTGCCTCGTTGGCCCTCCGGGAGTGGGTAAGACCTCCCTCGGAAAGAGCATCGCGAAATCGACGGGGCGCAAGTTCGTTCGCGTGGCGCTTGGCGGTGTGCGCGACGAGGCGGAGATTCGGGGGCACAGGCGCACCTACATCGGGGCGCTTCCCGGCAAGATCATTCAGTCCCTGAAGAAGGCGGCTACCAGCAATCCGGTTTTCCTGCTCGACGAGGTGGACAAGATGTCGACCGACTTCCGCGGCGACCCGTCGTCGGCGCTGCTGGAGGTCCTTGATCCAGAGCAGAATGACTCGTTCAACGACCATTACCTCGACTGCGACTATGACTTGTCGAAGGTAATGTTCATCACCACGGCGAATTCGCTTCACACGATCCCGCAGCCCCTCATGGATCGCATGGAGATTATCCGCCTTTCGGGCTACACAGAGCTCGAGAAAATAGCAATCTGCAAGAAGTACCTCCTTGAAAAGCAGCTGCAGGAGAACGGGCTGACGGTTGACAATGTCCGGGTGACCGACGAGGTGTACTCAGAAATTATCAATCGCCACACGCGCGAGGCGGGCGTGCGCAACCTCGAGAGGATGATTGCGACGCTTTGCCGCAAGGCTGCGATTGAGGTTGTTGAGAAGGGGGCGGGCACGGTTGTGGAGATCAACGCGGACAACCTTCCGCAGTTTTTGGGGCAGCCGAAGTTCCGTTTCGGAAAGTCCGAGGAGCTGGACCAGGTCGGGCTTGCAACTGGGCTTGCTTGGACGGACAAGGGAGGGGAGCTTCTCGTCATTGAGACGACGGTCCTGCCAGGCCGGGGGCGCCTCCAGATTACCGGAAAGCTGGGCGATGTCATGCAGGAATCAGCAAAGGCTGCCCTGAGCTACGTGCGCTCGCGGGCTGCCATGCTCGGATTGCCTCGGTACTTCTACGACAAGGTGGATATTCACGTGCATGTCCCCGAGGGCGCCATTCCAAAAGATGGGCCGTCAGCGGGCATCACCATGGCAACGTCGATGATCTCTGCGCTGACGGGGATCCCGATAGACAAGCACATAGCCATGACGGGAGAGATCACCCTGCGGGGGAATGTGCTGCCCATCGGAGGCCTCAAGGAGAAAGCTCTCGCGGCCCACCGCGGAGGCATTCGGCGGGTCATGCTCCCCAAGGAGAATGAGAACGACATTGAGGAGATTCCGGCTACGGTGCGCAACGAGCTTGAGCTCATCCCTGTGTCCCATGTGGACGAGGTGCTGTACGAGGCGCTTCGGTGCCGCAAGCCAGAGGACTTTGTCGCAATGCTTGCTGCCAAGGCGGTGCGGGACGACCTTCTGTACGCAGAAGACAAGAAGAAGGAGGAGCAGGGCGCCGGAGCGCAGCGTGATGAGAAATCTCCCTCACCGGGGATCGTCGCCCATTAGAGCTGAGCTCTGATGCTATGCTTAAGAGGGCGGCTCGCGTTAGATTAGGCGCGAGCCGCCCTCTCTCTTTCCGGTAACTGCCCCAAAAAAGGCGCTCTTTCGCCTGCTGTGGGCATTTGACATTATCGACGGCGATGGTTAATCTCCTCCGCCTGTTCATCTGAGGGCGCTTAGCTCAGTTGGTAGAGCGTCAGCCTTACAAGCTGAATGAGGTGGCGTAACAGCCGCCGAAGCGAAGCGCAGGGGGCTGTAGCAGCCGCCTAAAGGGCGCTCAATGCGAGCCAGCGAGCATTGAGGCCTGAACGACATTCAGCACACCCGCGATGCTGAATGATAGCTGGACACTTTGCGGGCGCTTAGCTCAGTTGGTAGAGCGTCAGCCTTACAAGCTGAATGTCGTAGGTTCGATCCCTGCAGCGCCCACCATTTTCTTCTCCGTCAATTCCCTAAAACAAAATCCAAATCCACTTCGACGCCCGTGAAGCAATAGCGTCGAGCACTCGCCCGAATGCGAGACAGCAACTTCCGGGGCCATCGGTGAATTTCAGGGAAGAAACGTGCAATAAACAGGGACTTGAGAAACGAAGGCCGCCAGACTCAGGCGGAACGACTCAAATTGTAGCGCGAGAGCTAAATCGATAAACCTCATACAAACGTGATAAGTCGCCAGAGGCGCAAAAGTAGCGTGGGGCCAAGAATGTGGGTAGCGCTTTACTCACGAGTAGGTGTTCCTCACAGTATACAGGAGGGCAAAGGGACGCCGCTCTTTTTGCCCCTGACCTGCTCTATAGCATTAATACGGAAGCGTCCCCGTTTCCTGTAGCCTATTCCGAAGCCGAACGGAGCATGAAGGACAAACTCGCGTCAGCCACGAATATGCTGCTTTCCTCGATCTTACCCCAGCTTGTGCACCCAGAAATGGCGAAAGTGGTGACCGCCACGAATCCTAAAAATCGAGCATCAGCTACCATTGTGAAATAATTCAGCAGGGCGATCTCTCAAATAGCTCTCATAAAGGCTTACGATCGCATTAGCCCTGAAAGCGCTACATCGCCCCGAACCAATACGGCACTCACGAACCAAGCCCTGCTTAACGGCGTCTTCATACACCAAGTTCCAAGCCGGTTCAGGACCGAAGCCAATGTCCCATTGATCCTCAGGATACGTAGCTCTTACGTCACTGGGCACAATCATCAAGCTGGAAATGGAAGGTGGCAGTGTTACGCGCTCTTCCGCCTCATGCATCGCTGAACAACTGTTGATATCAACTCCCAAGAGCAGCACTAACGGGTCCTTCGCCAACATGGTGCTCATGCCCTGACTCAATATTTTTGCTTCATTTCCCCAAGCTGCAAACGAATGGGTGCGATGGTCGCCTCTAGCAACACCTTCTCGCCTCCAGAAGGTCTCTGGGATTAATCCTGTCTTGCATGGCGTCGATGAGGGATCGAATGGAGCGTGTTTAATCTTCCATCGAAAGCCCCTAGCTTTCTCGGCGTCTGTTAGTTGATGAACGTCTCCATAAGTGAAAGTTGGCATCACGACTGCCCCTTCCCCACCTACCGCTTGACACAAAGCATCTATTACGACATCTGCGCCGCCAACGACCTTGCCGAAGCTTTTAATAGAACTATGAACGATGACAACCTGACCACGCCCAATACCTAGCTCAGTTAATCCCTCTCGGATGGCTTGTTCGGTGACGTTAGTCTGAAGTGAGGTTTGTGGCATAAGTGACAAGCGGACGTAACGACCCTATGTGCGGGCGCTTAAGCGATCCGCTCGGAAGTTGTATTGTATGGTAGTCTCAGTACTGCCTTATTGACTCTCTTGCAATCACAATCGACCGGCCCTTAAAAATCGAGACAAAAGAGTTGGTGAAATCTGCGATTTGGGGGGGGGATTTACTTGTGTCGAAGATACACGAGCGCCACTGAGCTTAGGGCCCATTTTTACGCAGTACAAACAGTCACAAGCTCCACCATAATAACCCAGAGGGCTGACTAAGAGAGCATATGGTCGGCGCCTCACAAGGAGATGGAGCCGGGCTACAGACGAAAACTACTCCTCGACAGCGTAGCGTACCGGTTGCTTAGTCCGAATAGATTTCAGCGATAGACCGAATAGTTCTGTCTTTCGTACCCTCCCTAGTGCGAAGCCGTGCCTTGCCTTGTGAGCTTGACCGATCGCGACGCCTACCTAACTGCCACGTCAGGGACCTGCGAGGTGATGAAATTAGAGACATTCGTCGATTGAGTGTTCGTGTAGAGCGTCATATCGCCTTTCTTGCAGACCCGCTCCTCCGAAATGCTCGGATCACTCTGCGACACAACCCCCACGACTACTAACCCGCTATCCTCTTCAATGAAAAGTGCACCACCGGAATCGCCTTGGCATGGATGACTCTCTCCATCCCGAAAGTCTATCCTTATATGATTGTCGGTAACGATGCGGATGACCGCCCGCCCTGCAACAACATCCTCGACCGCAAGACCGTTATTCTCAATTTGCCCGTAACCAGCCACAATCGACGCCTCCCCAACTTCCGGGGTACGCGAAAGCAGTATCGGTACCGGGGTGACTGGCAGCTGCAGCGATGTGTGAACTATCGCTGCGTCGTTAAAAACAACACCTGGCTCGGGGTATCCGTCCTCAACTAAGACATATCCAGGATGGACTGCTATTCGTGACGAGGGCACATCTACTTTTGTTCCATTTTTTACAACTCTTACTACAACAGAGTCGGCATCTTCAAAGCAGTGCGCCGCTGTTAATACCGCTGTGGACGAGATCACCGTGCCAGTGCAACTTCCGATCAAGTTACCACCATCGAAGAGAAATAATTTAACTACCGAGGATGTGTCACTGCTGCTGTCAGCTAAGCACTGCTCGCCAGCAGCAACCTTGCGCGACTTGCCGTACCCAATAGAGTTGCAGGCCGTCCCATTCTCATCCGAGGATCCATCGCTGCCCCCGCCACACCCCATGGCAGCTACAATTAATAGGCTAAGAATAGCTTTTGTTCCTGAAAAAGCAGAGCGATCTCTCATGGTCTCCCCTTACTGTTTGATAGCGGAATAGTTTTTAAGAGCCGGGCAACTTGCTGGCTACTTGTCATCCAAAACCCAACAATTGTCAAATTGTTTTCTACCCTTAGTTAGGCTAGTTCTTGCCATGCCCGGGCTATGTTTTCTTCGTAAATCCGGTGTAACGGCTGGTGCTTGCTGGTGCTTGCCACCTTATGAGATGGTTGAGCAAACATGATTCGTGCAGCGCTCATTGAAGATAGTCGCTCGATTGCCGAGGCTCACGTAGCCTCGTGGAAGCACACCTACGTCGGCCAGTTGCCGGACGAGTATCTTGCCGGGCTTTCGGTTCCGGAGGGAGAAGTAGCCTGGCGGGAATCGTTTGCGAATGAAGGTCATCGCATCTTCCTCGCTGAAGACGTCGGCCTCGTTGGAGGATTTGTTAGCTTCGGCCCATCACGAGACGAAGATTCCGCTCCTAAGGCTACGGGCGAGATTTACGCGATCTATCTAAGGGCAGAATACCAGGGGCGCGGGCTAGGAGCAGAGCTATGGCAAAGAGCCGTTGATGAGCTCACGGCCGACGGCTTCTCGGAGACAACAGTTTGGGTTTTAGACACTAACGCGCTCGCCAGAAACTTTTATGAGGGACGAGGCTGCACTCTTGACGGCAAATCGAAACAAGCCCGGATTGGCGGCAAGGAAATTGTAGAACTAAGGTATCGGCTCAAGTTGAAGTGACAGCAATCCGGGACCGCAGCACCATTGCGTGGTCACGCATCCGGTGGCTGTTGCTCGGCGCGTTATGGCTGGTACCGCGATGAACGCTCCCACGCGAGAGCCTTCGCGAGATGACCCGCAATACACCGCAGGAGCATTCGCCGCGACCGGGTAGCACCAGCCGGCTCGGCAGCAAGCCCCTTGTCTGGGGAGCAATCAGCCGCAGCGAAATACTTCGGTGTGGCGTGTCTGTGCGGTTGCTCTGCCGGCTGGTTAGCCGTAGCGCGGGAGTCCTGATCCCCGACTTTCAGGCGCCCAGATTTCCGAGACTCAGGACCCAAAGTCACTTCCGAGTCTTCGCCGATCTGGTGTTGCGAGACGTCTCCTTGATGAGTTCGAGGACTCGATTGCACGCTGCTCTGCCTTGGCAGTTATTGGCGGAGGGCTCGGCCCGCGACACAATTCGGCACGGCGATTATACTTCAGACGTGACTACGTCCCAGATGGCTGCGGAGCTACGACGCATGACCGATACGTCACTGAAGGCAAAGCAGTCTTGTTCGAGGATGAATGGGCCTATTAATGGCCCAAAACCCAAGAAAAGTCGTTACCGATGCGACTCCTGAGTATCGCGCGTCCGCAATGATCGCTCGAGTCGTTGGCGTCGCAGCGTCCAATCCTACGCAGCGCTTTTCGGTCTTGATATCAGTGTCGAACAATCAGCCGCTAGGGCCTCCAGCCACCCTACTAGCAAGGACAAGCAGTAATTTGGGGACCGTCTGTGCTTGAGAGCTTCGAATCTAGCCTGTGCCAGGGGTAGTCCAGCATCGAATCGGAGTTGGGCCAAACATGGGGCGCTCTCTTAGGTGCGGGGCAACACCCCGGCACGATCTTAAAACCAACGGGGAACCAGAGAACTATCGGCCCGCGGCTGGGCGCTTCCCGATTTGTTATCTTTTCGGGATCTCCTCGTGACCGGATTCGGATCCCTCTCCGGAATATCTTCAGCGAGCACCGATTATGGCGCTGGTTTTTTGAGGGATGGCTGAAATGCGCAGGGTGAAACGGAAACGGCTGTGTCGCTTCTTGTGTTCCTCAAACTGCGGGCTGCCTCGTCAAGAAGAGAGGTAGTACTATGGCCATCTTCATCATCATAAACCTCTGCATGCTTACTGCATGGTGGCTCGTTTGTCCTCCGATGCCCCGAAGCCAGCGGCTTGTGTGCACTCTCGTGGGATTCCTCTCCCAAATAGTCGCAACAACGCAGCTCCTCGGACGTGTGCAGGCCCTGACTCCTGCGCTGCTGTTTGCGGTTAATGCCTCAGTAGCGCTAGCCGTCTTGGCTCTCAGCAAAAGCCAGCGAGCAATTACCTCGCCGCCGACTCCGCTGCGAGTGAAATGGCAGAGCGACATAACCGCACTTAACGTGATACTTGGGCTCCTCTTAGCACTAATTCTCGGCGTCATAACGGTGAAAAATGCCCTCTTCGGCCCAGCAACCACAGATGACCGCTGGTACCACATCCCCATGGCTTTCATGATGCTTCAAAATGAAGGCTTCGCGCCCTCGGGCAGCCTAATTTTGGATACCTATCCCAAGAACTTTGAGATGTGGCTGCACTGGCTCGCCGCGGGAATGGGGAGCGCAGATTGGCTCGATGCTGGGCAGTATCCCCATCTGCTGCTGTTTATGGCTTCTGGCTTCGGAATTAGCCGCGGCTTGGGAAGCTCCTACGGTGCCTCGCTGGCCGGCGCGTTCCTCTCGTGCTTCGCTCCAGTGATGTTTTCGCAGCTCGGAACTAGCGGAAACGACATCGCCCATGCGGCGCTGCTACTGGCGGCAGTGTTTGCCTGGAGCTTATGGCGCCGAGAGAAACAGCCTGCGATGTTTCTGACATTCTGCGCAGCAGCAGGGCTCGTATGCGGAACAAAATTCTCGGGACCCATTTTCGCCGCGTTACTATCCCTACTTTTGGCTCTTAATCAGGGCATCACCACCAACTGGCGAGCAAAATCACGACAGTTGGCGGTTTTTGTGGTTATCGTCATCTCCCTTGGCGGGAGCACATACCTGCATAACTTCATCTTGCACGGCAATTTCCTCTATCCGTACAACATTTCGTTTGGCCCGATCGTCCTACATGGTCCGTGGAATGGACAAACCCATCCTTGGGCGCTTCAAATGACTGCTGGGATGGCTCCTCTAACCCGATTAGTGAAGTCCTGGCTGGCTGTTGGCGAAACCGGCTACGGTGCCGCGCTGGGAGGATTCGGGTTTCCATGGCTTCTGATGTTTGGTTGCGTTGTGGCATCGACCGCGGCGGCTGGCCGATACCGAGATCGGGAGCGCCTTCTTGTGTACACGCTATTTCTCGCGGTGTTTATCGCCACTCCACTCAACTTTAGCGTGCGCTTTGCCCTCCCCCTACTGGGCCTAGGCGGCATCGCGTTAGCCCATGTTTTGGACCTTGCGTGCAGTCGTCCGCTCACACGCGCATCACTGCTGGCCCTTGCGGCTACGGTCGCATGGTTCTCGGTATCGCAGGCGACCAGGAGCTGGGCCTACCAGGTGCAGAAGCTTGGGCATGATCTCGACAGCTCGTGCATTGCTATCGAAGAGTCCGGCGCGCTTGCTAACGCTTTCTCGTGGGTGCGTAGCCACACACCACTTTCCGGAACAGTTATCTCGCTTGCCAACGACGATGCGTACTCTATGTACTGCCTATGGAACACACATCGCACCTATGAGGTGAGGTTCGCCACTCCTGAAAGTGGTCATGAGCTCGAGCGGGTTGCCAGGCAGGAGCAGGAGGCGCTGTTGTTCATTCCCAAATCGAGCAAAACATACGGCTTGTACAGGCTCAAATCGGGCATATTTAAGGTCCGCTTTGAGGATCGTTCGGCAGTGGTCGTTCAATTTCGCCGCTCTAGCCCGGGTAGGTCAGTGATCACTTCTCAAAACGGGCTGGTTGAAGACGAGAAGGAAGGTGCTTAGCAAGGCCGCCATATGGGTTTACTGTACGAATAGTGCTTGGCGTCGCCGAATTGGGGAGTCCCTGAAGATGCTCGTTGTACGGCAGGGTCCTAATGGGGGGAGTGAGGACAAAGGAGCAGGGGCTAAGACGCGTGTGTGAGAGCTCAATCGAACTGCCTTTTCGAAGAAGGCAAGCTTTGCCAACGCAAAAGCAGGGTGGCTAATACGGGTGGCTATTTGCTCCTTAGAAGAGATGTCTAGGCGTTTTGAGGGATTGTCGACAAGCCGTCTACCGGCTTCTACTGCGTCCCACGCACTCTGCACAGCTCTGGAAGCTCCGTTCGGAACAAGTCAATCTTCTTGGGCTTCGTTGACGTGATAAGATCGAGCTTCTTTTTAAGCATGAAGGCAGGAAGGAGGTGAAATGCTTAGGGGAGGGCGCCTAGCAGAGAGCTTCAAGGCACCACGGGAGAGGGCAAGGGCACGAGCTACGTTATGGAAATAGGGAGTCTCCCATCCGTCATTACGGAGGCGGAGTTTAGAACTCATGAGGAGTCGGCTGGAGTGAGTCGTAGGAGGGAGATGCATCAATGCCTCTAACGCTAGTGCTGAACTTCATTCGCATGACCCATCCGGCCCCCAACTACTGGTCAGTTTGAAGAACCTACTCCCCGTTCGCGGAATGAGAGGAGTGAATAGGAAACGATGCTTTTCGCCTCATAGATCGCCCTGCCACGCTGGCCCGGCACCCTTGAAACCGGTCCTGGAAAATCAACATCGCATATCTCGGCCCTCGCGTATTCGGTCTGCGAAGGCCGCGATTCTGCCGGCTGCTGCGAGGCGCCTACGTGAAAAAATGCGACCCGCCTTCCAAGGAATTTCCGGGGGTAGCGCGCCCCTTCTGATTAAGGGTGTGAGCAAGGGGGTCCAATAAGAAACCTTGCCTCGCTCACGTAGGCTCAGTTGTTCGCCTTGATTATTTCAAGGACGATTTCGCCAGCGACCACTATGACCGCTGCTGCCAACCGAAGCCGTGCTGCCCTGACTTCGTCTGTCGGGCAAAAGAGCGCCTCTCGCAGAGACTCAAGAGGGGCACCCGGTGCCTGAGACTCTGTCGCTAGGGTGCGGCATTGGGGAGAGATCGTAGCCTCTGCCCTGCGCTGTTGCGATGCGCACCCCGAAGAGAGCCCGAGGAACAGGATTAACACCATGGTCGAGGCAACCTTCATCTCACAACCTCCTTGTTGCTACCTGGCTGCTGTTTGCTTGGAACCCCCAAGCCACGCGATCGGTATGGGGCGCGCGCAGCCCGATGGCGCCTAGGCTGCTGTCGGTCACTGAAAGAGGCTGTATGAATCAGTGCCTTATAGGAGAGGCTCTCGGCTGTGAAAGGGCCCTGTGCTCCCCTCTAGCCAGGCTCGAGCCCGCTCCCAGAAGGGAAAGAAGCCCTTCGTGGCGAAGGGCCAAAGGGTGGTATCCCAGGCCCTCCTCCTGCCCACGAGCGGCCTGCCGAGCCGCTGGGAGGCTGCGAGCGATGCCTCCACAAGAGCCGCGTCCGGCCCGACCGTAGGCAGCACGAGGAGGAAGCCTTGCGCTGGCTGTAGAGCCATCCAGGCCGGAAGGGCATCGGGCGAGTCAAGGAGTGTCACAGCACCAGGAGCCACTGCCTCCTCAATGCGGGCGCGAGCGTCCGCAACAGCATCCGCCGCAAAGCGTCGCACTGAGTCGCTCTCCCCGAGAGGGAAGGCAGGGGGCACAAGGGCGCAGGCAGCGAGGCCCTGCAAGCCAGCAAGGCCTGCCTCCAGCGAGAGGTCATCCGCGCTCATAATCACGGCAACATCAGAGACCTCTCCGCCTGCAGGCTCCAGGCTTGGCGTGGTGACGCTGTCGCCGTGGCGAGACTCATCGATAGGGAAAGTTGAGGCAGCAAGCTCTCCTGCCTTTGGGCACCAGCGCCCTTCAGAGTATCGCTGGATGTTGTCAGGCTGGGCCAAGTAAGCCTTCCCCTTGGTGTGCAGCCCTGCTACCCAGCGCCAGGAGAGGGTGTTTGAGGCTGGGTCTCCGTCGAGCAGGCTGCGGTACATAAAGAGCGCTCCAAGCTGCCAGGGCAGCTTCAGGGTAAAGATCCAGGTGCTCGCAAACCACATGCGGGTGTGGTTATGGAGGTAGCCTGTTGCGGCGAGCTCTGCACACCAGTCGTTGAAGAAGGAGAGCCGGGTGGACCCAGAGAGAGCCGCCTGATACCCATCGCTCCAGCTGGATGATGCAGACGAGCTCTCAAGCGAGCTGGCATCACGCAGAAATTGGTGCCACACGTGAGGGTTCGCCTGCAGCCATCCCTTCCAGTACGTGCGCCACAGGACCTCTTGAATGAACTTTTCGGCTCGCTCAAGCGGATGGCCCTGCAGCACGCGGCGGATGACCTCCTCCTCTGAAATGATGCGGCGCCGCAGGTAGGGCGAGAGGCGCGAAACTTCCCGGTGCCCAGGGCGGTCAAAGTTGCGCTGGCTTGCATATTCCGGCACGCGGGGCAGGAAATCCTCAAGAGCAGCAAGCGCTGCGCGCCTCGATGGGCCTAAGGGGGGCTTCATGCAACGGCATCCTCTTAAGTTCGTATGCGATGCTCTCTTTGCCAGCCAGCATCGGCTAGAAGTTTCGTATCAGGAGCTCCACCACAGTGCCCCGCTTGCTTCCCTTGGAGTTAATGGCCCGCATAGCGCCAACGGGCTCAATCTTAAATCCCCGGTAGAGCTCCTGAATGAGGGTGGTATTAGAGTTTGACACCATCCATTTTACCCCTTTCTGGTTGAGCTGGAGGCAGATGAGAAGGAGCATCTCCTGCGCCGAATCGTCGAAACCATCCTTGCTGTAGCTCGTGAAATCGGCCGTGTCCGAAGAGGGCGCGTAAGGGGGATCAAAGTACACGAAGTCGCCTGTGTCGGCGACCTCCGCCACCTGCTCGAAGTTCCCGCTCTGAATGACGGTTTTCTGGAGCGCCCTGCTGCAGGCGCGCAGGTTCTCTGCGTCCACGATGGTTGGGTCGGTGTAGGTTCCAAACGGAACGTTGAAGAAGCCCTTTGAGTTCACCCGGTACAGGCCATTGAAGCAGGTCTTGTTGAGGTAGATAAGGCGGGCAGCACGCTTTACGCGAGAGAGCTTGCCGAAGTCGGGCCCACGGTCAAGCTCACGGACGGCGTAGTACATATCCTTGTCGTAACGGTATCCCTGAAGCTCCTCGATCAGCGACTCAACCTCGGTGCGGACAACGTGGTAGCAGTTGATTAGCTCCTGGTTGCAGTCAGCAAGAAGAGCAAGCCGCGGCTGAAGGGCGAAAAAAAGGGCGCCTCCGCCAAGGAACGGCTCAATGTACCGGTTAAACGAATTAGGTATGCGGTGCATCAGGTGAGGCAGGAGTTGGGTCTTGCCTCCCGCCCACTTAAGAAACGGTCGGCAGGGCAGGCGCTCGGGGCATTCAATGGCGGCGGATGATGATGAGGAGTCGCTAGAGCTCATGTGCTTGCATTATGGTCGCTTTTCCGCCCCAAGAATCGCCGGTTTTGGCCCGAGAGTCCACAGAAACCGGGAGCTATTGTGGGCATGCAACGGGCCACGCCGCCGGCCACAAAGGGCTAATTACGGTGCCTGGGTGGTGTTTGGGCCAATGCCGCGCGGATGGGCCCCTGCCGGACACCCTATGGCTTGGGGGTTGCGGTTGCTGAGGGGGTTCCAGTCGTTGCAGGTGTGGGGGTAACGTCAGTCGACTGGCCCTCGATCTCCACGTCCCATTTTTCCAGGGCAGAAAAGCGGGGATCGGATGGCCTAAACTCAACGCTATCCGGCACTCCCTGGTCGTTATTATCGAGGTCGACCTCGATAAAGGCATCTGAATTACTCTTCACCGCCTTGAGGTCGAACTCGAGGGTGATGAAAGAGTCATTGATCGCCGACGATGGGTAGAGAAAGAAGACTAGGTAGCGATCGCCATCAAGCGAAGTTTCATCATACGGCGCAACGTGCACCGCCTCATCCATGCCACGGAAAAACCATGCGCTGTTCGGCACGTAGCGCAGGGCGTTAGGATAGCGAAACTTTAGGATAGCACCGGACGAGTTGAGGTTGTCGATCTCTACGTAAACTCGGTTTTTGTCGCCGGGGTCTATTTGGCTGCGCTCGACCCTGAAAGAGAGATCCCCTGGATAGTTTGGCGAGCTGCTCCCACTGCCACCACCACCGCCGCCGCACGACACTGTGGCCGCAGAGAGGCTCAACCCCAAGAGTAGGGAGGTTATGCGGGCTGCTGTGAACACCCTTGGCGTTGCCATGCCTCTTAAGATGGAAGGGGATAAGGGCCGGATTCCGCTTAATTTTCGGGAATGTGACAACCCTTAAGTAGCTGAAACGAAAGGGCTAGCCAGGAGGCAATGAGCCCAAGTCCCCCAACGGGCGTGATAGCCCCGAGCCAACGCACCCCGGTGAGCACAAGCGCGTAGAGGGAGCCTGAGAAGATTAGCAGCGACAGGAGCATCAGAGCGGCGATTCTTGCGCGTGACCCTGTCGACAGGACAGTCGCTGGCAGCCCACCTATGACGAGAGCTCCCAAGCCATGCAGAAGATGGTAGAGGACGGATTTCTCCCAAATCAGGAGATCTTCATGCGGCACAGAGTCCCGGAGCGCATGAGCGCCAAAAGCGCCACAGCCCACGCCGAGGGCGAGCAACAGGGCGGCGGCGGCAGGCACAAGGGCAGTTCTCACCCGATCTATTCTTGTTTGTTGAGGCCACGAAGGCAAGGGGCAAGCGGGAATGCTGGCGCTGCTATCGGTTTGACAGTATCTCCCTCGGTCCGAGGACGGGGCTGTTTCCAAAGATCTTGTCCTTCGGCATAAAGCCGGGGTTCTCTGTAACCGGGGGGCCGTCCGGAAGCTTAACCCGTGAGGTCCGGCTGTCAGCGCTTTTTGTTGCCGCAGCTTGCGGAGAGGCTTCTGCCGCTGTGGTTGGGCTGCTGTCGGCGCCTGTCTCTTGCCCTGGGTCTTCGCTCAGCGGTTCGGGGGTGGGGAAGAGCAGGTCTCGCAGCCCTTCCTGCGACGTGTTCTCGTCGAGCGGCTTGATGTCTCCTTGCCAATCGAACTTGAGCTTGAGCGAGATGCGCCTGTTCTGCGGCGCGTTGGGGTCAGACGGCATCACGGGCTCGCTTGAGGCCTTGCCGACTACCCCAGTGATGCGGCTTGGCGGCAGGCCGTGCGACTCCATGACGCGCCGAGCGGCGTTTGCCCGATCGGCCGAAAGCTCCCAGTTCGTGTACCCTCCAACAGCCGACGGGAAGGGCAGGGCGTCGGTGTGGCCCGATATCTCAATAGTGTTCGGGTACCTCTTGAGGACCTCTGTGACCTGCTTGAATGCCGCCTCAGCTTCTGGCCTGAGCCTGGCGCTCCCACGGTCAAACATTGAGTGCTTGTCCGTGTCCATTATGTCGATTTTTAGCCCATCTGGCTCAAAGGATGCCTCAATGCGCCCGATTGATCTCGCCATCTGCGGATTGGTCTTTATCAGGGCCTCTAGCTGGCGCTGCACGGACTCTGCAATCAGCCGAAGGCGGATCTCCTTGCGGCTCTCCTGGGGGCTCTTTTTGTCGGTGTTGAGCCCCGTAATCTTGTCAGGCCCGCGGTTCTTTTTGGGAGGCAAGCGGCCGTCCCGCTCGTAGTGGCGGTCCTGATCCACGTCGGTTTCACCGAAGAGCTTTCGTGCTGGGTCATCCGAGGGCTTCTTGATCTTTCTCTTGTCCTCAGGGCGTGGCGGCGTGAAGGCGTCCTCAAGGATTCCCTGTCCCCCAAGCGTCACGGGCATGCCTGACCCCTCGGTGAACACAGATGGCTTGCGAAAGTATGAGGCGATCGCCTGCCTGGTGGTGATCGATGCCGTGTTAATCAGCCACATGCAGAGAAAGAAGCACATCATCGCAGTCGTGAAGTCCGCGTATGCAATCTTCCAGGCTCCGCCGTGGTGCCCGCCGTGGCCCCCCTTCTTCACTATAATGACGGGCTTGTTGTCCTTGTCTGCCATGGGGTTCCGGGCGCCTGCTATTTCTTCTTGGCTTCCTTAATGATCTCCTCAAGCTGCTCAGCCGTTGGCCGGAAGCAGCTCGGAATCGTCTTGCGGGCGAACTCGAGGGCAACGGCAGGAGGGGCGCCCCCTGCGAACGAAACGAGGCCGGCCCGTACGCACTTTAGGAGGCTTGTGTTGTCGCGCACCACATGCTCCATCTTGGTCCCGATCGGGCCCACGAACCCGTAGGAGAGAAAGATTCCGAGCATGGTTCCCACGAGAGCTGCCGCGACGTGGTGGCCGATCTCAGTCGGCGGGCCATCGAGGAACTGCATGGTGATGATGATTCCGAGAACGGCTGCCACGATTCCCATGGCTGGAAAGGAGTCGGCCATAGTCTTTACGGCCGTGGATGGCAGCAGCCCTTCCTCGTGGTGCGTCTCGATCTCCGAGTCTAGGAGCTTGTCGAGATCGAAGGCGTTTACCACGCCGTCTACGTACAAGCGCAGGGCGCTCGTGAAGGTCTCCATGAGGTGGTGGTTGTGGGAGGCCTTCGGGTACTTGTTGAATCGGGCACTCTGGTGCGGATTAGAGATGTCGCCCTCAATTCCGAGCACGCCTTCACGGCGCATGGTGTCAAAGATGGTGGCCATAAGGCCGAGCAGGTCCTTGTAGACGGCAGGGCTCACCCCACTGCCCTTCACTGCCGCCATCAGGGCAGATGGCAAAGCTTTGAGAACCGGGCCAGGCTGGGAGATGAGCACGGTGAAACCGATACCCCCCGTGATAACGAGGTACTCGTACGGCTGAAAGAGAACCTCAACCGGGCCGCCAGGCCCGATGAAGCCTATCAGCACGCTCAGTACGACACCTAGCACTCCGAGAATAACGGTCATGGCTTGCTATCCCTCCGTGACTTCCTCGATGGATAGGGTCGGCGAGAGCGTGAGCTACCTTAAACGAATAAGCCCAAACCTCGTTTTGTCGCGAGGGTTTTGGCCCAACGCGCGCCGGTTACAGCGAGTTATCGGCGCGGGAATTGTCGCCGGAAGATTGGCCACCGCTGCTGGTTTCGGAGTCAGTTGTCGGTCCTCCTCCCTGCTTCTCAGGGCTCACATTCTCGTTTCGCTGAGAGGTCTCCTTGATGAAGTAGCGGATGAGCTCGTTAGTCTTGAGCGTCACCTCCACCCGCAAGCCATCCGGGTACTCGCCGCCTGCGCGCGAGAATCGGTAGTGATCGCGGCCGCCGTTGCCATTCCCAGAGAATCGGCCCGCTTCAATCTCCTTTCCATTCGGGCCAATCAGCCGAACCCCCGAAACAAGGCCGGCAAGCTTCGGCGGCAGGAGGATCGCGAGGCGGCCGTCGCTGTCGGAAACCGGCTTAAAGAGGAAGCCGCCTGACGAGATCTCTGAGGAGCTCCCGGAGGAGTCTAGCGATGGGGCCACTTTGCCGGCACTAGCCTCGTCGAGGCTGCGCCCCTCGGCTGTGGCGCTTCCATCATCAAAGGCGGCAAATTGGGTGCGGCTGCTAAGCAGCGCCTCCTCCATCGCCGCGACGGCCATCGTTGAGTCGCCAGGACCGCCTCGGTTGTCGTAGAGAGCGTTCTTGTTTGCGTCAAGCTGGGCGCCCGCAAATGCCTGAGAGTAGGCAGAGTCAGCCTCTTCAGCAGAGATCTTCCCGGCGTCCCGGAACCGCCTCAGGGCGTCTTTGGTGGCATCCTCAATTGGGATAAACCCATCAGGCTTGCGCAGGCGCTCCTTGCTCTCTGCGAGAAACCCCTTGAAGGCAGAGAGAGACTCCTCTCCCTTCATTTTTCCGATCCTCTCCTGGATGAGGGCGGAAAAAACCTCCTCCTCACTGACCTTACTTGCCGAGTCAGAGCCCAAAAGAGCCTTGAGGGTCGTGTCGAATTCTGCCGAGCCCTTGGCCTGGCTAGACTGAGAGGCTGTCGCTGACTTAACAGCTTTTAGGCCGTAGTTTAAGGCACTTGCGAGTGAGATCGATAGAGCATCCATTGCCGCACCCCGTAAAAACTCGAGAGCCTCCTCGTCCGATGAGGAGCCTTTGATAGGGCAGGTAGCACGAACCGTTCCACATCAGAGAGGCCACCGCCCCAGACTTCATGGAGCTTCAGGCCAAATGCCCGTTCCCGGCACGTCAGCACCCTCCCTCTTTGGGAGGCTGTCCGCAGGGCAGGGGAGTGCTAGAGTTCCCCGGACCGTCGTATCCTTTAGGGCATATGAGCAATTCGACCTTTATCGCTCCCTCAATCTTGGCCGCTGATATCGGCAGGCTTGGCGAGGAGGTGGCCAGCGTTGTCAGTGCTGGAGCTGACTGGATTCACGTGGACGTCATGGATGGGACCTTTGTTCCACCGATCACCTTCGGGGCAAACGTCGTCCAGTCGCTGCGCAGGCAGACCAAGACCTTCCTCGATGTGCACCTGATGATCGTGGAGCCGGAACGGCACTTTCAGGCGTTCAAGGACGCGGGGGCCGATCGGCTCATCATTCACCAGGAGACCTGCCCCCACCTCCACCGCTCCCTTTCAGCCATCCGTTCCCTTGGGATCAAAAACGGCGTGGCGATCAACCCAGGGACACCGGTTGAGGCCGTCTACGACGTGCTCGACGTGTGCGATCTTGTGCTCGTCATGACGGTCAACCCCGGCTGGGGAGGGCAGGCATTCATCCCGGGATGCTTGGGCAAGGTTCGGGAGCTGCAAGCGAGGATCCAGTCAAGCAGCTCCCCCGCAATTATTGAGGTGGATGGCGGGATATCGGCGGACACTGCTCCCCACTGTCGCAACGCGGGCGCCAGGGCTTTTGTTGCAGGATCCTTCATATTTGGCGCCCAAGATCGTGCGGAGGCAATCAAGCGCCTTAGGTCATGAGCGATCTGTTTTCGTGGATTCTGCTTGTCCCGCTGTACGCACTCGGAGCCTTTCCCACGGGCAAGCTTGTGTCGCGCATGCACGGGG
>JAFMJG010000134.1 GCA_017853605.1 bacterium | reverse complement strand
TGGCACCCCTCAACTTCCGAGACCTCGAAGCAGTCATCCACGTCATATAGATCATGTGTATGAACCGCTTGAATTTTTTTGTCAGTTCACCTCTCCTTCCGACTCCGCTGCAACGATTCGGTAACCCATGAGCAACTCTTTGGGTGCGGGGCTAGTTTTTCCGCTAAAGGAACGCTCGCGCTCGCAGCACACAGCTCAGCCACGCCTACTTACCCTCTTTAAAGAGGTCTCGGTGCAATTTAGTATTGAAAAATTCTTCGCCTAACTGTGTCTCGGTCGTGAATGAGCTTGAGATATCGCTGCTATTCGAGAGGTGACAACGAATGGCGTCGACGACTTTCTGGGCAAAAAAGTTTCCTATCGTTACCCGAGCTTCGAAAATTGACTCTCCACGAAGCACAGGCCTATCCGTCTGAGTGTTGACTGTCATGTCCACATCAAGCGCGATTGAGAACCCCTCCCTTCCTTGCCCGGCGCCCATGCCACTTGGCTTAACTCGAAAATTAGAATCGCGATTGTCTGTGACCTCGCTCTTGGTAGTAATTGGCTTGATTCCAAAGAGGCTCACCCCCGGACCAACATGACTTCTCATGATAGACGGGATGTGTTGTTCCGCCAGTTGGCGGGTGATCTCCTGGAAGATTACGTCAGCATGCTTTTGGAACCTTGCATCTGGATCGCTGCCTAGTTCCCTTGGATAGCTAACGTTTACGTTAAGGCCAAATTTTCCAGACAGCCGCTCTTCATTTGCTGAAAGCTGTCCAAGACGGGTATTCTGGCTAAGGCTGATTTCGACCCTCGGTGCCTGATCGCGTCGATCTGCTCTGTTGTCTAGCATGATTTGGCTCCTCACTTGCTTGTTAGTCACTACTGATTATTGTGGAAGACTCTTCCCGTGTTACATTAGGAGCCGCAACATATTGAGTTAAAGCGGCTCCGGGGACAGGACCGCCACGGTGCGGCAAAGAGCCTTGTGAAGCGGCCAGAGTTAGCTCTCGTCGAACGAGAGGGCGCTACCTTTCCCGAAGCTTCTCCAGGGCCTTCTTTAGCCGGCCGGTGGTCAATCGTGCTTTCGAATAGCTTTAAAGGACTCGGCCCTCAGATCGATTGTTGAGTGAAGGGTGGACTGTTGCCGCTCAGCTTCCGCTATCTGCGCTTGCCGTTCATGCTCCGCATCTTTTTTCTTCTCCGCTTCGGCTGTCTCTGCAAGCGTCGCCTCCTGTTTGGAGAGGATACGGGTGGCTGTCTCTTCGATAGCTCGCCCTACATTATCAAGGATCTCGCCACGTCTGTCGGCGTAGATCGGAGGAGTCTTAAGTTTTGAGATCTCGTGTTCTGCCGCTCCTAATATGTTCCCACGAGCTTCGTTTGCTACCTCTTGCTTCGAAGCGCCTACTCGCTCGATCATGAGCAGGTCTTGATTCTTACCCTCAGTAGTCTGCTGCTGAGCCTCGACGGTTTTAGTCTCAAGCTGAGATTCAAGGCGTTGCTGAGTGTCGCTTGTTGATTTTTGAGCCTGCTGTTGTTGCTCCTGAGTAACGCGCGCTTGGGGCGCACCCGACCGTCCGTTCGTGAACATAAAACCCCTCTCTAAGGTGCCGCTGTTGAGCGACATAAAACCTCGGTGACCGTTCAACCAATCTCCACGATCATTATGCACGCGCTCGTTGGCGCGGTAGCATATCTTCGATTGTCTCCGGAGGGGGTGGAAAAAAGGGTGAGAAAAGGGGACGTTGCTCTCCAACAGCAACGCCCATTGCACCTACTAAAATAAGAGCATCTCCGCAGCCAACGCAGAAACCAGTTCTACCGACCCCAACGCCAGGCTCGGGCCCCTCACAAGCGTGCCAAGGAGCACAAGCCGCTTTCGCTCAGATGCAATTGACCCTGCCGAGCGCCGAGCAGCAGCTTAAGGATAGGACGATTAATCGCTTTTCTCTAAGCACTTACGTGCTTTTCACACGTGCACCCCAGGCGCAGAGGAAAATCTTAGGCACATAGAGAACATCTTAATGAGGCGCAATGATACATAACCGTCCGAGGCTTCATAACCGTCAGTGGGTGAAACAGTTTGGAAATAGGAGCACATCATGGGAATGGAATTCGGGGGCAGATGCCGTGAGGGTTTAGGTAGAGCTTCGGAACAAGGGGGCAGTCGGGTAGAGGGATCACTAGAGCGATCACGAAACCGCCGCGAGCAAATGGAGGAGAGAACTAGGCAAGGTGATGCACTTGGGAGCAACGGCGCCGCACGGTCTGAATTTACGACGTATCAGTTTAATCCGCGTTTGATGGAAGGAATAGAGAATCGCGGATACGGCGGGATTGAGTCTACTAAGCTCAAGCCGTGCAGCATCAGCGACACCACTGGCTGGTCCCCCGAGCAAATCATGGCCCGATTTGCTGAGATTAAAGCATTAATCGGACTTCCATCGACTAGCGAGCACGTAAACGGCTGGTGGAAGGCCTTTGAGCAGGAGAAGCAAGATAGACCGGCACTCTTACTGCGTGTTGCTGAGGAGCTCGGGAAACGCTCAGAGACGGTCGATAGGCTCTTTGAAGCATACTGTCGCTCTGGGACAAACAACATTCAGCGGAATCTAGACTATCTCGATCGCCATCTTTAGCCCTGTGGGCGGGCTACTCACTCCTAGTCGCTCTTTTCCCCCTGTAGCCCGGCTACCCACCCCTAAAAAACCCGCTCCCTCTGTGACTGAAAAACGGGGGTGCCTGACTCACGCCATTTAAGGAACCCCTACTTGTTAGTAAAGCGGTACCCGTATTTCGGCCCCACACTATTTCTGCGCCTCTTGCGACTTATCTCTTTTGTACGAGGCGCAGGATCTCAGCACTCATTCTGAGGGTTGAGGCGTCCCGCTTGAGTCTTCTGGCCTTCGTTTCTCAAGTCCCAGTTATTGTGCGTCTCTTCCTTGAAATTCACCGATGGCCCCGGGCCTTGTCGTCTCTCGCTCGAGCAAGGTCTCGATGCTTTTATTTTACGGTCCTTAGCCTCCGTCTAGCACATTGATGAATGCTACGCTTATCGAGCCTCTGCGATATAATGGCAGGTCTTGTGAATAATTTAGGCGTCAAAAAATCAGCGGATAGCTCCGTAGGATAGGTGTAGCCATGACACAAGTAGATTCATTATTTGGACCTGAAGAACTAAACGGGGTGAAGCGCGCTTCCCGCGCGCGGGAGGGGCGAAGCCCCTGCGCGAAAGCGCGGAGCGGGGATCAATAGACCTGGAGAGCTAAACGGGGTGAAGCGCGCTTCCCGCGCGCGGGAGGGGCGAAGCCCCTGCGCGAAAGCGCGGAGCGGGGATAAAAGGCGCGGAGCGGGGATAAATGGCGGAGCCGACGGGACTCGAACCCCACAAAGAGAGAAACGCTGCGCTAGCTCGCGTTTCTCGCGATCTGTTTTAGGCGCCTTTATGCCGTCGCCCCTTCGGGGCTCACGGCTGCGGCGCCTCCTCTCACGTGACCAAGGTCACGCGAGAGCTCCCGGATTCGATCTTCGTGGGATTCGATAATTTTGGCCCTGAAGGGCCAAAAATGGCGGAGCCGACGGGACTCGAACCCGCGACCTCTCACGTGACAGGCGAGCGTTCTAACCAACTGAACTACGACTCCGCGTGCCGTTTGAAACAGCGGGGGGGAAGGTAGCTGAATTCTTCCCTTAAGTAAAGTTGCCGGGGCCAGGGTGCTAGAGGGGGTGGCCAGCTCATCCAGGCAACCCCACGATT
The DNA here is from genome assembly GCA_017853605.1 of bacterium. GTDB lineage: Bacteria > Bdellovibrionota_C > UBA2361 > UBA2361 > OMII01 > OMII01. Next base: position 4,922 of record JAFMJG010000134.1, on the reverse strand, counting down.
GACGGGACGTGCCTGGGGTGAGAAACAATGGAGACCGCCTTTCTGGGGTGTTTTCCCCTCGTTAGGGCGTTTTTTGCGCGATGCCGCCCCGCCTAAGGAGCCACTGTGACCGAATACGATCCGAAAGTTATCGAGCCCAAGTGGCAATCCTACTGGAGTGCCCACAAAACCTTTAAGACCCAGGACTCGGGGCGCGAGAAGGTGTACGTGCTCGACATGTTCCCGTACCCCTCGGGCTCCGGGCTGCATATCGGGCATCCCCTCGGCTACACGGCAACCGACATATACTCTCGCTACAAGCGGATGAAGGGCTTCGATGTGCTGCACCCGATGGGGTGGGATGCCTTCGGGCTCCCGGCAGAGCAGCATGCGGTAAACACCGGAGAGCATCCGGGGATCATTACCGAGAAGAACTGCAAGAACTTCGGCCGGCAGATGAGAGAGATCGGGCTCTCGTACGACTGGGAGCGGGAGCTCGCGACGTGCGGGCCTGAGTACTACCGCTGGACTCAGTGGATCTTTCTGCGCCTGTACAGCTCCTGGTTTGATGATGCTGCACAGAAGGCCCGGCCCATCGAGGAGCTTCCGGTGCCTTCAGAGATCAAGGCAAAAGGCGAGCGCGCTGTGCAGGAGTTCCAGGCTGAGCACCGCCTGGCCTACTACGCCACGGCGACAGTGAACTGGTGCCCTGCGCTGGGAACCGTGCTCGCCAATGAGGAGGTGATCGATGGCCGCTCTGAGCGCGGCAATCACGAGGTGATCCGCAAGCCGATGAAGCAGTGGATGCTGCGCATCACCAAGTATGCTGAGCGGCTCCTCGCCGAGCTCTCCGATATCGACTGGCCGGAGGCGATCAAGGAGCAGCAGCGCAACTGGATCGGGCGCAGGACAGGCACCGAGATTGCGTTCTCAGTTGCGGGGAGCGAAAAGAGCATCCTAGCCTTCACGACGCGGCCCGATACCCTTTTCGGAGTGACATTCTTCGTGGTCGCCCCTGAGCATCCGCTCGTGGGCGAGCTGACCAGCGCAGCGCAGCAGAGGGCGGTGCGGGAGTACTGCGACAACGCCGCAAAGATGAGCGACTTCGACCGCACCTTTGAGACCCGCAAGAAGACGGGGGTCTTCACGGGCGGGCACGTGGTAAACCCGATCACTGGCGAGCAGGTTCCGGTGTATGTCGGCGACTACGTGCTCGTCTCGTACGGGACGGGTGCGGTGATGGGCGTGCCGGCGCACGATGAGCGTGACTTTGAGTTCGCCAAGACGATGAAGCTTCCGGTGCGCGCCGTGATCGTGCCCTCCGAAGGCGACGAGAAGCTTAGGGCTGCAGTCGCTGCGGGGGAGGAGTGCTGGACTGAGCCAGGAGTCATGCTGCCGAGCGAAAGCCCGGAGGGAGTTGCGCTCAAGCTGGAAGGGATGCCCAACAAGGAGGCTGGCGAGCGCATCACCTCGTGGCTTGAGGCACGCGGGCTTGGCAGGAGGGTGGTCAATTACAAGCTCCGAGACTGGCTCTTCTCGCGCCAGAGGTACTGGGGCGAGCCGATACCGATAATTCACTGGGAGGACGGCACGGTCACGGCGCTTAAGGACTCGGAGCTCCCTCTCGTTCTTCCGGATGTCGCAGATTACAAGCCCTCAGAGGGAGGAGAGTCTCCCCTCGCCAAGGCAGCGGGGTGGCTTGAGGTCACTGACCCCGTCACGGGCAAGAGGGGGCGGCGCGAGACGAACACGATGCCACAGTGGGCAGGCTCGTGCTGGTACTACCTTCGGTTTATCGACCCCAAGGACAGCGAGCGCCCTTGGAATCCGGCGCGTGAAAAGCGCTGGATGCCGGTTGACCTCTACGTGGGCGGTGCGGAGCATGCGGTTCTACACCTTCTCTACTCGCGCTTCTGGCACAAGGTGCTATTCGATCTTGGGCACGTCTCAACGCGGGAGCCCTTCAAGAGGCTCTACAACCAGGGGATGATTCAGTCTCACGCCTTTCGGGACAGCCGCGGAGCGCTCGTTGCGGTTGATCTGGTTAAAGAGGATGAGGGCGGAAGCTTTATTCACACGAAGACGGGCGAGAAGCTCGAGCGGATAGTGGCGAAGATGTCGAAGTCGCTCAAGAACGTGATTAATCCGGATGAGATTGTGAGCCAGTACGGGGCTGACACGCTCCGCACCTACCTGATGTTCATGGGCCCGCTCGATGCGGGGCGCCCGTGGGACTCCAAGGCGATCGCCGGAAACGTTAGGTTCCTGCGCCGCGCTTTTCAGCTTGTTGCTGGCGGAAAGGAGACGGGACACCGGGATGTTGTTTTAGTGGATGCGGAGCCGCCCGAGGTGCGGAAAGCGATTCACAAGGCGGTCAAGAAGATCGGGGAGGATATCGAGGCACTGCACTTCAACACCCCTATCTCGACGCTCATGGAGCTCCTTAACACGATCGGCGACAAGCCCGTGTCGAAGGATACCCTTGAGAAGTTCACGCTGGTTCTGTGCCCCTTTGCGCCACACCTCGCAGAAGAGCTCTGGGAGCGGCTTGGAAACAAGGCTCCGGCGAGCCTTGCTCCGTGGCCGACATTTGACCCAGCCCTGGTCGTTGATGATGTGGTGACGGTGGTAATTCAGGTGCTAGGCAAGAAGCGGGCTACCATAGAGGTGCCGCCAGCGATCGAGGAGTCGAGCCTTCAGGCTGCGGTTGTTGCCGCCATGGAGGGCACGGCCTACAGGGTCTCGGCCGACGACCGATTCATCACGGTCTTTAACCCCGGCACGAAGGTGCCGCGGCTGGTCAACGTCATACCGAAGGGGTAGGGCAAAGGCGCCTGCATGAGCGTCTCAGCGCGGAATCATGCGTCGACCTTCTCGGCGAGAGCGCGCTCGGGCATGTAGGCGTCCTGCTACCGTGAGTCGCGGGTGGCTTGGATCATCAGCACGGGGGTCTCTTGAGGCGGAATCAGGCGCTGCGGCGCCATGCCGGCGCTCTTTCCTGCAAGCGCTTGCGCAACAACGTCGGTCTTCTCGGCTAGCTCAAGCGCCACTGCGCTCTTCCAGCCCACCAGGCCGAGGTCGTCAGCATCGCCGCAGAACGTGGCGAGCAGCGGCACAACGAACCGTTTTGTTGCAGAGTACACGGCGTGAGTCCTCATTCTGAGCGGGTAGCCTGGGTGGTTGAGGTCGTTCCACATCCTCTCCATCGCCCCCTCATTCAGTTGCTCAGGCGATAGGTTCACCTCGACCGATTTGACACGCTCCTTGAGTGATGAGGGCCCGATTATTATGCCCTTGAGCCCAGGCGTGGCTTCAAGGAACTGGTCGAGGTCGCGATCCATAACGAGGTGGATCCTTTCGCTGCCGATGCTGTCTCTTACGGCCTCCAACAGGGCCACCACGCGGTCGAGCTGCTCGGAGTTCCTCTCAGCAACCCCGGCGAAGCTGGCAAAGCTTCTTCGCCCCGTGGAGAGAAAATCCCGCAGCCCTGCAAGGATCTCCTCAACAGGCCCTCCATCTGCCGTCGCGAGCTCTAGGGCGGATGACGTGAGCACAACACTGGGTTGCTCCGCCATCGGCTTGAGGAGGCGCCGAATGACCTCCTCAGACTCGCTTGAGAAGCTCCCTTGCAGGATGTAGAGCCGAATGAGCTCTTGTGACATGAGTTCTCGCGCGGCCTCCAGGGGGTTGCTCCACTCCTCGCGACGCGTGAGGCCGTTAAGAGCCCTGCCAAACGCCACGTTCTTTTGGAATGCCTCGCGCAACTGCGAGCCGTCCCCGCCTACCGTTGGTGTTCGGTCTTCGGTCGAGGGAAGAAGCTGCTCCAGTGCCTCCTCGGCTTCAAGAAGGAGGCACGAGGCACTCGGGTCTGCCGCTGTGCCCTCGTTCCAGAACGAGACGAGGCGCCCGACCAAGGGGCCTGGCGCGAGCTTGTTGCTTCCCAAGTCGAAGAGCAGGCGCTCGACGCCCGCCAAGGGATGTTCCCTCGATGATATCGTGCCTTGAATGTCCTGCGAGTGCATGAGAGCAAGGGCTTTCACCTCGAACGACATCACGAGGTCGAGCACATCTCCGGCCACTGCGTCCGTGGCCGATTGCTCAACTACGGGCCGAGCCATGGCGTTGTACACAAGCCACGACAACATTGCGGCACACTGCTCCCGCTTCTCATCTGGCGTTGTGAGGGAGAACACCTCATCAAACTTCCCCCCTGGATTGCCGATAATGTGCTGGATGAGGGTTCTCTTCGCTTCCTGGTTCCATGACCCCTGCTCAAGAACGAGCGCTGAGCCGAGCAGCGCCCATGACTGTCGGACGTCCGTCTTGCCTATCAGATCATCGGCCACTTGGCTCTCGGTGGACTTTGGATCAACACGGATGCTCAAGAGGTTAAGGATCTCTTGCGCGCACTCCTTCGGCGTTACCTGCCAGGGCAGAGCTGCGCCGTTAAAGTTTGAGTGCCGTGCAGCTGACCGCTCAGCCGCTTCCACGTCGATACCGAGCGCAGCGCAGTTGTCTCGAATCGAAGCGTGTATCGGAGCGAGCCCCGAAACGATCTCTTGCACCTTCTTAGGGAACTTTTCTTTTTCAAGCATTGCAGGCGTATTCCATACGGCAGTGGGCCCGTTCGTTGTCACGGCGCTGGCGAACTGGCGGCGAGCGAGCCCTGTATTCGTTACTAGTATGGGCGACTTTATGGCGTACGTGACCTGGCGGTTTCAGGGACGAGAACAAGAGTCGTACGGAGGGGTTAGAGGAGGATAGGGGGTGAGAGGGGGCAGCGCCCCCCTGGGCCAGAGCGCCGAGCGGGAATGCTGGAGGCGACATACCCCAAATCCGAACCAAGCTGCGGGGTGAAGCGAGCGATGGCGAGCGAGAGGGGCGGCAGCCCCTGGGCCAGAGCGCCGAGCGGGAATGCTGGAGGCGACATACCCCAAATCCGA
>JAFMJG010000133.1 GCA_017853605.1 bacterium | reverse complement strand
GTCATGTTGAAAGAGGAGCAGCCGAAGTGGCAGGAGCGGGAAGATTGGCTAACGAAGTTCGAATTGGATTAGAGGTGTCGGCCTCCAGCGAGCCGAAGCAGGAGCTGGCCACGAAGGGGGCCAAGGGCTCCGCGCTCGACGAGTCGTGGATGGGCAAGCCTGTTCGCGTTCACGTGCGGGAATTTGGGGCTATCTTCGCAACCATCTTCCTCGTTGTTTGCGCGGCAAAGGGATGGCGAGGAGTCGAGGCATCGCAGGTCGCCCTCTGGGGTGCGGCGGGCGTGGCAACGGCGCTTCTTGGGTACTGTGCCCCCTTTGTGCTGCTGCCAATCTGGCGTGCCTGGATGAAGCTTGCGCACTACCTCTCAATCGTCATGACCTTTGTCATCCTCGGCCTTGCTTGGGCTATCGGCTTTGTTCCGATGGCTGGACTGCTGAAGGTGCTGCGCATCAAGGCCATGGACCTGTCGTACCGCGCGAATGTTCCCTCCTACTGGGAGAAGAGGGACGCCAAGTATGATGACTTTCAGCGGCTCAAGCTGCAGTACTAGGGGCTTCAGCAGCCGCAGAGAGCTGGGCCACCGGGCGCGCCAAAGCGTGACGCGAGCGCCACGCCGGCAGGAGGTTCCTGTTGCGCGGCTGCCAGGCCTTCGGCGACACTAGTGCCAACGCCAGGCTGCCCCATGCGGCCGGACACAGGGCAAAATCCATGACGCAAGCGCACCACGATCTGGGCCTCCGTTTCCTCGTTGAGCCGGCCTCTTTCGAGCTGTCCGCCGAGGAAGCAAGGCAGCTCTCTGTCCTGCGGCCCGCTGGAATCATGCTTCGCAAGCGGAATTTTCGGCAGGACGCGGGCTACGAGGAGTGGCTTGGGCTCTATGCGAAGCTCGTGAGGGACGTGCGTGAGGCGATCGGCAGGGAGCGCATCATCGTCTCTGTGGACCACGAAGGCGGGCAGGTTCACCGATTTCCCCCTCCTATCACGAGGTTTCCGTACCCCGCATTCTACGGCGCGGAAATTGCCGCAGTTCAGGCTGTGGCGGCTGCCATGGGAGAAGAGCTCCGTTCCCTCGGCATTAACGTGTCGTTTTCCCCAACAGCTGACATTCACTCCAATCCGTCGAACCCTGTCATCAACCAACGGGCGTTCGGCACCTCCGCAGGCCAGGTCTCGGAAGCTGCCAAGGCGTTTGCTTCCCGGCTGCGCCTCGCCGGCATCACGCCGTGTGCCAAGCACTTTCCGGGACATGGGGACACATCAGCCGATTCTCACGTTGGCCTGCCGAGCGTAGGGAGGACGCTAGCTGAGCTCGAAGCGCGAGAGTTCGTGCCGTTTCGGGCATTGATCAGCGATGGAATTGAAATGGTCATGAGCGCTCACATCGTCCTTGCGCAGGTCGCGCCGGGCGTCCCAGCCACGCTCTCTCCAGAGATTATGACAGGGATACTGCGCGGCTCATTGGGCTTTGCAGGGGTCACGGTCGCTGACGCCCTCGGCATGGCGGGAGTGGCAGCAGGCGGGCGGCCAGAAGAGCTAGCTGTGAGGGCGCACCGGGCAGGCATAGACTTGATGCTCGTCGCTGGAGACAACGTCTGTATCGCGGACGCGCTCAGGCTCAAGGGCACGCTCGAGCAGCTGCGGGATTCCGATCCGGCAGCGGAGCGGGGCTTGCAGGAAGCTGGGCAGCGGGTGGCAGCGCTTCTCAACAGCCTCAAGCAGTATCCGGTGAGCGCCCTTTCAGAACAAAGTCTTGCTGTCCACCGAAAGTTGGCGCTTCAGCTGGGCAAAAATGTTCAGTGGGCGCATTTCGACTTCAACCCTGTCGGGTTCACCTAAGTGCCCTAAAGGGCTTGGCCAGGTTGCTCCGTTCAAGTCCCCCTGTGGCCCACGGCACCCCAGAGTGCAGCCCGCCGCCTCATTAGGCAGGAGCCCCGCGCAGTGGGCACTTTTTTACCGTTAAGAGGGTGGCCAACGGCGCCGAAGTATTTGGTAAGGGGAAAAACCCCCGGCTGCAAAGGATTGCAGCTTGAAGCGCCACGAGGGCCATGAAGACCGTTCTCATCATCGATGACAACCATGAGTATCGCGAGGCATTTCGCGAAATTCTGGAGGAACACGACGTCGAGGTGTTCGAGTCGGATTGCCCTGATGCAGCCTACGAGCTGCTGCACACCATTGAGGCGCCTGATCTCATTGTTTGCGACCTTCACATGCCTTTCACCATGAAGGAGGACGCCGGGGAGTTTGTCGAGTCCCGCGAAGTTGGAATTAAGACGGCTCAGGAGCTGGCGTGGGTTTACCCAAATTCCACTGTAGTCGCGCTAACAGCCTCGGATCCCGCTGACATGCCCCAAGTGAAGAGCGATCTCTCGCCGATTCCTGCATATCAGAAGCCGATCGGATACAAGGATCTGCTCGCTTTGGTGCACTGCTTCCTGGTCTGCAAGGACTACGGCGGGCTACAGTAGGGCGCTGGCAAGGAGTCCCATAAATTCGTCCCTCGGAATCTCTCTCGCGCCGAAGCTCTCTGAAAATGGCGTCAAGACCTGGCAGTCGAACCACCGAATTCCCTCAGCCGCAAGGTGATCCACGAGGGCGCACATCGCCACTTTTGAGGCATCACTCGCCCGGTAAAAGCTGGACTCTGCCGCGAAGAAGCGCCCTACCTGCACGCCGTAGAGCCCACCTGCGAGCTGTCCGCCAAGGTATGCCTCAAAGCTGTGGCAAAACCCGCGGGCATGGAGGCCGCAGTATGCCTCGATCATTTCGGAAGTTATCCACGTGCCATGCTGCCCGCCCCGATTTTTCACCTCAGCACACCGCGTCATGACCTCCCGAAAGGCAGTGTTGCGTGCAGTCGTGAACTTTCCTCGCCTTATGGCGCGTGCCAGCCGCCGGGAGACGTGAAACTCGTCGAGGAAGATCACGGCGCGCCTGGGGGGCGCAAACCAAAGGAGGGAGCGCTCATCGAGCGGCCAGGGGAACACGCCACTTCGGTAGGCACACAGGAGGGACTCTGCTTGAAGGTCGCCCCCAACGGCGAGCAGCCCATCCTCATCAGCAAGCTCGACGGGCGGGAAAGAGAGGATAGCCATATGGCAGCCGGAGGCCTTTATGTGGTGATACTACTTAAGATGTTGTTTGGCGTTGTTTCACGCCCATGCCCTGCCGTATCATAGAGTTAAGCGTTTAAGCCCGAAAAGAGCTCATCCTCAAGAAGCCGCATGCGGGCTCAACCTGAGGCGGGCGCAGCGGGGTTCCTCTGCCACAGCTGGTGGCCGGGAACCAGCCCAGCTAGCGCGAGCAGGCTGGGCAGCCCTGGGCTTTTCTGGGGCCACGCAGGACGGGCAGATCTCCGAAGCTCTTATGGGAAGGCCACGAACTCAGCATCAATCTGGCACGGCCGTTGCTGAAAAAACCCGCACGGAGTACCCGAAACAGTATAAGGTCATCCTCCTGAATGACGACTACACTACTATGGAGTTTGTGGTTTACGTCATGGAAACGGTCTTTATGAAGACCCCAGCAGAGGCTATCCAGATCATGCTGCAGGTTCACAAGAGCGGGAGGGGTGTTGCGGGCGTGTTCTCGAAGCAGATCGCTGAGGCTAAGATCGATCGGGTCCATGCGGAGGCACAACGGGAGGGCTTCCCTCTTAAGTGCGTGATGGAGGAGGAGTAATGTTTAGCACTGAATTGGGGCTCACCCTTGAAGCGGCTTTTCGGGAGGCAGCATCACGCCGGCACGCATTTTTTTGCCTTGAGCACCTGCTCTATGCACTCTCGTTTGACGAAAAAATCATGGGGGTGCTGCAAGCGGCGGGCGCGGATGTTTCTGCCCTACGAAAGGATCTGGAGCTGTTCTTCGACAAGAACATAGAGGTGATCCCCTCAAAGCCGCAGCGGGCGTCTGCCGCGGAGCCGGCCCAGACCCCAGCCGTCCAGCGGGTGCTTCAGCGCGCGATTATGCACGTCCGCTCGGCGCAGAAAGATGTCATCACCCCATCAGAGGTCCTTGTTGCGCTCTTCTCAGAGGAGGATTCGCACGCGGTCTACTTCCTGGCGAAGCAGGGGGTTTCGAGGCTTGACGTGCTCAACGTCGTGGCACATGGAACCCCTTCGGCCTCGCGCGATCCGTCGGGCCGGGAGGATCTCTTGAGCGAGTTTGAGGATGAGGGCGATGAGGGAGGCGCTTCCAGCGCGCGGCGCTCCGCGCTTGAGCAGTTTACGGAGGACATCACGGCTCAGGCGCGGGCGGGCAGGCTCGATCCGGTGATTGGCAGGGAGAGCGAGCTTGAGCGCACCATCAAGATCCTGTGCCGTCGGCAGAAAAACAACCCCCTCTTCTTGGGGGAGCCTGGGGTCGGCAAGACGGCGATGGCGCACGCGGTAGCGTCTCGAATCGTGGCTGGGGAGGTTCCTGAGCAGCTCACTGGGGCTGAGGTGCTGCTCCTCAACATGGGCACGCTCGTTGCCGGCACTAAGTTCAGGGGCGAGTTTGAGGACAGGGTCCGAAAGGTTATTCAGGAGGTGAAGGATCGGCCGAAGGCGATTCTCTTCATTGACGAGCTGCACACTGTCGTTGGCGCCGGGGCGACCGGCAACGGCTCGCTAGATGCTGCAAATCTGCTAAAGCCGGCGCTCGCGTCCGGCGAGCTGCGGTGCATGGGAAGCACGACGCACCAAGACTACAAGAAGACCATCGAGAAGGATCGGGCCCTGAGCCGAAGGTTCTCAACGGTTGACCTCCCGGAGCCATCCATAGAAGAGACGGTCCAGATCCTTGAAGGGCTTAAGGAGCGCTTCGAGCGCTACCATAAGGTCACGTTTGCGCCGAAGGCGCTGCGGGCGGCGGCAGAGCTTTCGGCAAAGCACATCACCGAGCGGTTCCTGCCGGACAAGGCCATCGACGTGATAGACGAGGCTGGGGCGGCCAACTCCCTGCTCCCCAAGAACAAGCGCAGAAAGAGCATCAGCGAGGAGCAGATAGAAAAGGTCGTGTCTGCGATAGCCCGCGTTCCGGTCCGCAGCGTCAGCGACTCGGACTCGGCCATGCTCCGAGACCTTGCGGCCAACCTCAGCTCGCGTGTTTTTGGGCAGGAAAAGGCGGTTCAGGCAATCGCGCAGGCGATCAAGAGAAGCCGGGCGAGCCTCCAGTCTGAAGCGAAGCCCATTGGGAGCTTTCTCTTTGCGGGGCCGACCGGCGTGGGCAAGACAGAGCTTGCACGGGCACTTGCACAGGAGATGGGGGTTAACTTCCACCGCTTCGACATGAGCGAATTCAATGACAAGCACCTCGTGGCGCGCTTTGTGGGCGCGCCGCCGGGCTACGTTGGCTACGAGGAGGGAGGCCTCCTCATCGACTTGGCCCGCAAGCACCCTTACGGGGTCATTCTCTTTGACGAGATTGAGAAGGCGCACCCGGATGTCTTCAACATATTCCTGCAAATTATGGATGATGCCTCGCTGACAGACTCGCAGGGCCGCAAGGCGGATTTCCGCAACACCATCGTCATCTTCACCACTAACGCCGGCTCAGAGAAGGCTGCGGCGATAGGGTTTGGATCCTCCCAGCCGCACAACTTTAGGGACACAGCGATAAAGGCCCTCTTTAAGCCAGAGTTCCGAAACCGGCTCGACGAGACGGTGTACTTCAGCCCGCTGCCGCTCCCGATCATCGTGCAAATAGTGGAGAAGTTTATTAAGGAGCTAGAAAAGCAGCTGGTGGGCAGGAAGATCGCCTTTGAAGTGAGCCGAGAGGCGCAAGAGTGGCTTGCCCAAAAGGGCTTTGATCCGGTGTTCGGCGCGCGCCCGATGGCGCGGCTCATCCAGAAGGAGCTCAAGGATCCGCTCGCTGATGAGATCCTGTTCGGCGACCTCAGGGAGGGAGGAACCGTAAAAATAGCGCTGGAGGGCGGAAAGCTTGCCTTTACAGTGCTGGCGGAAGTGCCTGCGTAGTTGGTTCGAACTCAAACCGCATCCGGCTGAGGTGAAACCCCTTGAGCGTCACAACGATCGGGTCTTGGGCCTTGAGGCTAAGCTCCGGGGCCCTCAGCATAAAGCCCCACTTTGAGAACCCCTGGACGTCGAGGTAGACGTAGTCGCTTGAGGCTTCTCGCCCCTGGGCCACCTCGGCAAGGAACGAGCGCCCAACAAGCTCGAGCTTTTCCTGCAGCATCTCGAGGAAACGCAGCTGGTAGTGCTTCTCCTCGCGCTTCCAGCGCCGGTCGTTGAGGAGCTTGACACGGTACTCAACCTCCTCGGGAGAAATGAGCTCAGACGATCCCATCGCCGCGTCTGTGTTGAGCTGATTGAGCAGGCCTACGGCGTCCCGGGGCTTGAATCGGGTGTACCCGTCAACCCGAAGGCCCAAGTGGCCCCTGTTGCTGGTAGAAAATCGGGAGCGCAGGAGCGCCTGGTCGATGATTGTGTTCTCCATAGATCTGGCGAGGGGCGAGTTGAGCTGCTCGAGCTGCGACAGGATCTCCCGGATGCCTTTTGGATATGACTCCTCCTTGGGCTGAAAGGGGATCTTAAGCTGCTGGAGAGGCTCAACCCATCCGCGCAGGTCAGCGTCTGAGAGCTTGTTGTGCACGACGTACGCTGCCGAGCTCCCGAGGATTTTGCTGAGGTGTTCTGAGAGCCGCTCGTAGGAAGCTATCATGGTTTCGGCAAGGATTCGGCTCGTGGTTCCCTGCCCATCGATAGCGATGATAGGCGAGTGCGAGATGCGGTTGCGTTCGAGGATGCGTGTTATGTCAGCCAGGGCAGATATCGTCGGCGCGATCATAGGGTGCATCTTGACGTCGAACGGCTCGGTTGGATTGAGGTTCCAGTGGTTAACTACCTCCGCCCTCTTGAACTTGAATGAGGCGTCCTCGACCCCCTGGTTAGGCAGGATGCGAAGCTCAAGGACCCAGGCAGGCCTGGTTTCACCGAGCTTAAAGCTGCCCAGCCCATGGGCGAGCTCTGTGCTGATGGTCGATATCGTCGTTCGGCGCCCGAAGTAGTCGCTGCCGACCCTCATCGCGTAGAAGTAACGCTCAGAGAAGGGCCGAATAAAGTCGGTGATGTCGATAATCGCCACCTTGAGCACGAGGGTGCCGTCCTGCTTGCGCTCGCCGTACACGAGGTCCTCGCGGTTGAGGACTCCTGGCTCGTCAATCGCGATGAAGGGCACATTCCGGAGGTCCTCCCGTTTTGGCTTGGTTGTGCGGGGCTCGAGGGGAGATTTGGGCTGCTTGCCGCACAGGTTCACGATCATCTCTGACAGCAGCTGAGAGCTGTCCTCTGTCATAAGAGAGACGCCCCGAAAGGTGCTTCGCAGGTTGTTCTGAAGGTTCTCCTCCGCCGTTATGCGCCGAAAGAAGACAGCTGTCTGGGGGTACTTCTGCTTTAGCCCCTCGCGCCAGTCACGGAGCTTAGACTCAAGGCTCCCTGGCACATTGATCCCCAAAATGACCACGTCACCATCGAGACGGAAGCGCCATGTGCGATAGAGCTCGACACCAACCGGCAGTGACCGGCTGATCTCAAGAAGAACGTCGGGCTTCTTGTGCCGCTTGAGCGCTGGCAGGACTAGGGCGTCTTCCAGCAGTGCGGGCGCGAAGGACGGCGCTGTAGTCGACTCGGGCGGGAGCTGTGCAGGGATGTCCGATGAGGCCCCTGCAGGGGGATTCACAACGAAGGATGAGGGGTCACTGCTAGACGACATGCCGGTGTCTCCAGTATATCCCGGGGGGCACCTGGCATGCACGGAAGAAACGTTGGCCACCGAGTTAATGGCGGTTACGCGGGGCGCTGGAGGCTTATTTTCGAGTTGTGGAGCATCCAGCGATAGGGGAGCATCTTAGGGAGTTACTGGAGGGGCGCGTGACCGCAAAGATCCGTAGAGCATTTGATTCGCTGCAAGAGGCACTGGATGCCTTTGCGATGTCCAACCGGTTCGGCTTCCTGCGGGGGCTTCAGGTTGGCAGGCTCATCGGCGAAGAGAACTCGTTCGGCGGCATTAATGAGCTGACGTGCGAGCGGCTTGTTGAGCTCGGCGCGGAAGGTGTCAGGGCGAGCTGGAAGCTCTCTGCCCAACAGGTTGAGGGACTAGCGGCGCTCATTACAGCCCTCGGGAACGGCGTGCCTGGCGAAGGCGCCAGCGAGGGTGGCTCAGCTGCGGAGCCGGCCAAGCAGGCTTCGACGGACGTGATGTTCAACAGCATTCAGGTCGAGCTCGACCTCCGCAAGCGGCTCAATGAAGTGAGGCAGCACCCAAATTTCCATGCGTTCAGGGATGCTGCATTGGGGTCATTCTGGTTAGAGGAGTGGCCCCGGGCCCCATTTGAGGAGGCGCTCACGGTCGGCCAGCTCGTGGAGATGGACGTCGCGCTGCTCTTCAAGAAGCGCACCACGAGCGGGGCACGGGCTCACTACGTGACGAAAGCGCTCGAAAACGCCCTTCGCGCGAGCCGCCTGGACAAGCCGGCGGCCCCGCCTGTTTTCGCTGCCCCGAGGACCGCTGCGTCCCTGCCCCCCTCTCCCGCACGCCATCCCTGGATCACGTGGGGCGCAGGCGAGGATGTTGGGGATGACCCAGCGATCCTGTCTCTCGTTGAGGCATATGTCGCGGCGACGGCCCCACAGGCACTCGAAGCCGGCTCGATCTCAGGCGTCATGAGCGACCTCCCCGCA
>JAFMJG010000132.1 GCA_017853605.1 bacterium | reverse complement strand
GGGCCTTCCGCGCGCGCACAAGACTGCTCTCGGGACCGGAGCCGCTCGCGGCTGCCGACACCCTGGACGCAGTGCTGGGGCAGGCGGGCGCGAGGCCGTGGGACAGAAGCCCGGATGACGCTCGGGTTGTTTCGGGTGTGAGGGCGGGGTCGTTGCGCATTCGCGACGCCGTAGGCACCTGGCCGCAGGTTGCAGAGAATTGGCGCTCTGTTGATGTGCTCGAGGATCCTGCGTCTGAGGAGCGGATTAACGATGTGCTGCTTTCGTACCAGCAGTAACGGTCTGCGGCGGAGGGCGTCAAGGGCGACTAGCGAGAGGAGCGAGCCAGGGAGTAGATCCCGCCGTTGTAGTCGATGACCAGAAGCTCGCCGGCGGGGTCCTGACCGAAGGAGGAGATGTTGAGGCCGGAGCTCAGAAGCCGCCGGTTCTCGTAGCGGCCCCGCCGGGGAACGAGTCGCATGATCCTGCCGCTGATGAAGTCTCCGTAAAGGTAGGAACCCGCGAGGCGGGGGAATCGCCTTCCGCGGTAGACGTACCCGCCCGTCACCGACTGAAAGTCATCGTGCGGAAGGGACACTACAGGCGCCTGGTACTCCCTGCCCGAACACGGGAGCCCCGATGGGTAGCAGAGGTCTCCCTCAATCCTGGCCCACCCATAGTTGCGGCCCCTCCTGAGTATATCGATCTCCTCACGGAGCCCCTGTCCGACGTCCCCGATCCAGATGCGGCCGGTGATCCGGTCTACCGTTGCCTTGAACGGGTTCCTGAACCCGATAGCGAAGATCTCTGGCCGGGTGCCGAGCTGGCTCCGGGCAAACGGGTTTGTGGGGGGGATCGAGTAAGCGCCGAGCGCCGAAGTGTGGTTGACATCGATGCGCAGAATCTTGCCGAGCAGAGAAGACCTATCCTGTGCGTTTCCGAGAGGATCGCCGGCGGAGCCCCCATCGCCGAGGGGGATGTAGAGCAGACCGTCGTTGCCGAACACGAGAGACCCCGCCTTATGGTTGGTGAAGGGCTGGTCAACCACAAGGAGCTTGAGCTCGCTCAACAGCGGGGCAAGGAGGGTGCCAAAATCAACGGAAAAGCGAGATATCACGGTCGCCCCATCACCCGCCCGCGAATAATGCACGAAGACGAATCCATTTGCGCTAAAGTCAGGATGGGGAGCGAAGCCAAGAAGCCCCCGCTCACCCCCAGCTGTTATGAGGGAAGAGATATCGAGAATCTGTTTTGCGACAGTGCCGTCCCTCTCCTGGGGCAGCTTCAGGATGCTTCCCCCCTGTTGAGCGACTAACGCCCATTCCTCTCCATTCACCTCCGCGAACTGCATATCGAGGGGTTGCACAAATGGCACTGCAGCCCATACCCTTTGCAGTGACAGCCCGCCCCCCGCCTGAGCGGAGCAGGGCCTTGTATGGGCTAGAGCTAGAGCCATAACGAGCACCACGCAGGGGAGACATGATCTTCGCATACCCCGGCAGTGTATCTCAGGCACCCGGGGTCATCCATTATGATTAAGCGCACGGTGTGTCGTAGGCTACAGCTTGGAGCCAGGCTTTTTGTTTGTGTTATTGGCTTGGCCGGTTGCTGTGATGAGGGCGCTGTGCCTGGCGCCTTGCAGGGGCTACACAGCTCGAAGGCGAGCGAGCGGAATCGCGCGCTTCAAGTGTTAGGGCGTTGTGGGGAGCGGTCCGCTGGCGCCGTCCCTGTCATCGCAAGCCTCATGTACGACGACAATGTGGGCGTTGCGAGCTCAGCAGCCTACGCCCTGCGCAGAATTGACACCCCGGCGGCCAGGAAGGCGCTTCGCGATGCCGAGGGGGCAAGAGAGCGCAGGGCCGTGACCGGCCAGGGTAGGTAATGCTGTTTGGGGAAGGGCACCGGCACGGCTGCGTACCGGGGCAGCCTTTGCCTCAGTTGGGGCGGTCGCCTCAGCAATACGTAGCTGGACCGGGATCTGTCGACCAAGCGCTATTAACGCCGCCGCGATAGCGCCATCGCAGTAGCCCCCCAGTACGCACTAAGGCACGTTTGAGCGACGACCCTCTTGCAGCCCTAATACTTAGAGGTTGTTACGATTTACGGTTGGAATCCGGCGTTTTCATGCTTAACCTTATGAGATGACGAGGGGAGCATACCGCGCCCGTCGTGAAAAGGGAGACCGAGAGCTGCCGTGAAATTTAGGGACTACTACGAAGTGTTGGGTGTAGAGCGGGGAGCCACGGGGGAGGAGATCCAGAAGGCCTACCGGAAGCTGGCGCGCAAGTACCATCCAGATATCAACAAGACCAAGGAGGCCGAGGATCGTTTCAAGGAGATTAACGAGGCCAATGAGGTGCTCGGTGACGCCGAGAAGCGCAAGAGGTACGACGCGCTCGGAGCGAACTGGAAGCAGGGGCAGGACTTTCAGCCCCCTCCAGGATGGGACCAGGGAGGAGGCTCGTTCCAGTTTAACTTCAACGGCGGAGACGTTGGAGGAATGGAGGGCTTCAGCGACTTCTTTTCGGCGATCTTTGGAGGGGGAGCTCCCTTCGGAGCCGAGGCTGCATATGGGGGGGCGCAGGGTTTCACCGGGACCCGCCGCGCGAGGGGAGCCGCGCGGAGGGCCGCGGCCGCCCAGGAAGCGGAGCTTGAGGTCCCGATCGAGGACGCCTTCAATGGCGCAGTCAAGTCGATTCAGGTGCAGGATGGCAGTGGAAGAATGCGCAGCCTGAACGTCAAGATCCCCGCTGGCTCCGCGGATGGATCTACCATCCGGCTGGCGGGAAAGAATGGGGAGGGGGACCTATATCTCAAGATTCGGCACGCCCCCCATCCCCGGTACTCTGTGGCGGGCAGGGACCTGGTGGTGCGAGTGTCCGTATCTCCGTGGGAAGCGGCGCTTGGCGCAAAGATCGATGTCCCCCTGCCGGACGGAACCATCAAGGTCAGTGTTCCGGCGGGCTCTCAGAGCGGTAGCAAGCTGCGGCTTCGTGGCCGGGGTTTTGCCGAGAAGGGCAGCATTAAGGGAGATGTCCTTGTTGAGCTCAGGGTGGCTGTTCCAACCAAGCTGTCAGAGGACGAGCGGGCGTTGTTTGAGAAGCTGGCCGCCAGTTCGCGGTTCAATCCCAGGGCGTAAGTTCTTGGCAATCGGTAATGAAGTCCTCCTGAACGTGGCGCGCGTTCGGGGGGCGATTAAGCAGGGAAGAGTTTAAGAAGGAAGGAGCAAGATGGATCTTCAGAGATTTACCCAGAAGTCGCAGGAGGCGCTTCAGGATGCCCAGTCGCGCGCGGTGAAGCGCGGCAACAGTGATGTTGACGTCGAGCATCTCGTGGCGGCCCTGACACAGCAGGATGGGGGGCTAGTGCCCCGGCTATTCGAAAAGATGGGCGTGCCCATGCAGCCCTTTGTTGACGAGGTTGAGCGTGAGCTCGACAAGAGGCCAAGGGTGTCGGGGCCCGGCATCGATCCCGCCCGGGTACTGCTGACCCCTCGGCTTGGGCAGGCCCTGGTCAAGGCTGAGGAGGAGGCCAAGCGGCTTAAGGACGAGTACGTCTCTGTGGAGCACTTGCTTCTCGCCGCCCTCGAGGCCGACAAGAAGGGGGCGCTTGCGAGGACCTGCGAGCAATTTGGGATTACTCGCGACCGGCTCTTGGCTGCGCTGAACGTCGTTCGCGGAAACCAGAGGGTGCAGAGTGCAAACCCAGAGGCCACCTACGAGGCGCTCGACCGCTACGGGCGGGACCTTGTTCAGGAGGCCCAAAAGGGGAAGCTTGATCCCGTGATCGGGCGCGATGGCGAGATCCGAAGGGTTATCCGCATCCTCTCCCGCAAGACCAAGAACAATCCGGTGCTGATCGGGGAGCCGGGGGTCGGCAAGACGGCTATTGTCGAGGGCCTTGCCCAGCGAATCGTGCGGGGTGATGTGCCCGAAGGGCTCAAGGACAAGACGATATTTTCGCTGGACATGGGATCGCTTATCGCCGGAGCGAAGTATCGGGGGGAATTTGAGGAGCGGCTCAAGGCGGTTCTTCAAGAGGTCAAGAAGTCGGATGGGCGAATTATCCTCTTCGTGGACGAGCTCCATACTATCGTCGGCGCCGGCAAGGGCGACGGGGCGATGGATGCGGGCAACATGCTCAAGCCCATGCTGGCGAGGGGGGAGCTGCACTGCATCGGTGCGACGACCCTCGATGAATACCGGAAGTACCTCGAGAAGGACGCTGCCCTTGAGCGGCGCTTCCAGCCGGTGATCGTTGACCAGCCCTCTGTTGAGGACTCTATCTCCATTCTCCGCGGCATAAAGGAGCGGTTCGAGATCCATCACGGCGTTAAGATCCAGGACAATGCGTTAGTTGCCGCAGCGACCCTTTCTCAGCGCTACATCTCTGACCGTTTTCTGCCCGACAAGGCGATCGATCTGGTTGATGAGGCCTGCGCGACCATCCGCACGGAGATCGACTCGATGCCGGCGGAGCTCGATGAGATTACGCGCCGGATCATGCAGCTTGAGATCGAGGAAGCTGCGTTGCGGAAGGAGAGCGACAAGCCGAGCCAGGAGCGCCTCAAGGCGCTCACCGAGGAGCTCTCAGAGGCCCGGCTGCAGGCTGATGCCATGCGGTCGCAATGGCAGACGGAGAAAGGGGCGATTCATAAGCTGCAGGAGCTGCGGGAGCAGATCGAGGGCGTAAAGCGTGAGATTGAGCGTGCTGAGCGACAGTACGACCTTAATCAGGCTGCGGAACTGAAGCACGGCAAGCTGCCCCAGCTTGAGAAGAGGCTACGGGATGAGGAGGCAGCCATGTCAAGCGGCGCAACGCGCCGGCTGCTGCGCGAGGAGGTAACGGAGGGCGAGATCGCAGAGATCGTGGCGCGCTGGACCGGCATACCGGTCACGCGGCTCGTGGAGGGCGAGAAGGCCAAGCTTCTGAAGCTTGACGAGATCCTGCATGAGCGCGTTATCGGCCAGGACGAGGCGGTGCGGCTGGTGGCAGATGCAGTCATTCGTGCTCGTGCAGGAATCAAGGACCCCAAGCGGCCGATAGGGTCGTTTATATTTTTGGGGCCCACTGGGGTGGGAAAGACAGAGCTGGCAAAGACGTTGGCGGAGGTGCTGTTCGACACAGACCAGAACATGGTCCGAATCGACATGAGCGAGTACATGGAGAAGTTTGCGGTGACGAGGCTCATAGGGGCTCCTCCCGGGTATGTCGGCTACGAGGAGGGAGGGCAGCTGACGGAGGCTGTCCGTCGCAAGCCGTACAGCGTTATCCTGTTTGACGAAATTGAGAAGGCGCACCAGGACGTATTCAACGTGCTGCTGCAGATCCTCGACGACGGGCGGTTAACCGACTCGCAGGGACGCACGGTCGACTTCAAGAACACAGTCATTATTATGACCTCAAATATCGGCTCGCAGTACCTGCTGGAGGGGATCTCTGCTCGCGGCGAGATAACCGAGAGCGCGCGGAACTTGGTGATGCGAGACCTGAGAGGGCACTTCAGGCCGGAGTTTCTCAACCGGGTGGACGAGATTGTCCTGTTTAAGCCGCTGTCTCTGGACGAGATAACTAAGATTGTTGACCTGCTGCTTGCGGATGTGCGCCATCGGCTTGTTGAGCGAGGTATTACGCTTGAGGTCTCAAAGGAGGCTGAAGAGCTGATTGCAAAGTCGGGTTATGACCCGGTCTATGGGGCGCGGCCGCTGAAGCGTTTTATTCAGCGGGAGCTAGAAACCCGCGTTGGGCGCGCCATTATAGCAGGCGAGCTCCACAGCGGGGCCGTTGTGAGGGTTGGCGTTCGCGACGGCGCGCTGGCGGTAGAGACTGGAGAGTCTTCAACGCTTCAGGTGGCCTAGGCGGCGGCTGGCGGGTCAGGGCAGCCGTAGCGCCGTGCGGATCACTGCGTGTGACGGAGGCAGCGCAGCACCCCCTGCGGGCGGCAACGTAAGCCACGGCTCAAGATCATGGTAAACCCCTTCTAGCAGGACGAGCGAGGCAAAGCGCTCCTCTTTTGCCCACGCCTGCACCCTCCACGGTGCCGAGCCTCCAGAGTCGTCATCAAGGGTCCCATGCACCAGCGTAGTAGGCCTCGTAATCCGCGGTCGGGCTGGAAGTTCCTTCATCTCCATCACAAACGAGCTCGGCATCTGCCATGCTGATGGCGGCAGAGAGGCATAGTTCCTCTCGTAGTTGTCGATCGCAGGGGCCAACAGCAGAACGTTTGTGACGAGTTGGGGATGCTCCGCCGCCAGGAGGGCACAGAGGAGCCCGCCGAACGAGTAGCCAACTACGCTCATCGCGCGGCTTGGCGACCGATCAAGCAGGCCTACCAAGGACCGCAGCGTCTCGCGAATGCTAGTCTCCCGCACGATTCCTGCGGGGTGGTAGCACGGCGCATGGATCACGCACCCCGGCAGCGCCATGCGCAGAGTCCGTAGCTGCGGGGTTGATTCCGGACTGCATTGGGCAAATCCGTGCAGGTATAAAACGTGGCTGGTCTCCATCTCCTACCATGCTAGGGGGCATATGCTCGCCCGTAGAGACTAGCGCCTCCGATGGGGGCACGCGAGGCACAACCGGGAGCATGGATTCAGAACAGTTCCGAGAAACACTGGAAAGGCAGGACCTTTCGGCCCTCGTTCCCGTACCATGACGCGGAGGGGCATCCCATTGAGGATGGAGTAGCTCCGTTGGAGGGTAGGTAGCCTGGTTGGCGCCGGCAGAAACAGCAAAGGTAACTTCGTTTTGGGGGCGCTCGCTGCTTGAGGGGTTCTCCCGCCAGCTGCCTGGGCACTCGACGTTGCGGGGCGGTGAGGCAGTCGCTGACGCCCTGTCGCGCCTCCACGGCGACCTGTCGAAGCTCTTGGAGCGCGAGCGCGCCCTCGAGCGCAGCTCCGGGCAGGTGCGGCCCGACCGTCGCCTGGCTGACGCCCCCTACACCCTGGGCGAGCATCCGGATGAGCTCTCGCAATCATGCTGCAGGGGCGTATTTGTAAAGGGGGTGTCGTCGGTTGGCCTGGCAGATGGAACTGTCTTGATGAACAACCGGGGCAGCGTGCAGGCCCTCATGCCTCCCCCTGCACAGGGGCTAGTGGTTCAGGTGATCGCCACCCGGCCGCACCAGCACTGTCCCCTCGAGCATGAGCTGGGCCAAACAAGGCGCAGCGCCAGCGGGGAGGTCTTTATGTGTGTGCCTGCCGGATTCCAGCCCGGCGGTACATACGCACAGTGCGGCTCCGTGCTCCACTTGCTGAGAGATTCTGGGGGTGCCTGGCAATCCGAGAGGGTTACGGGCTCGCTGCACGTCTGCTCCTTTGACACCCTTCCCGGTGGGGGAATCGTTACCGGCTGTCGTGGGGGGGCTGTCCTGTCCTGGCACCGAGGCAGCAACGGCGGTTGGACCCCGAAAGAGCTCTTCTATGGCGGCCCAGGGGATCTCGTTCGCTGGCGAGACCGGGACTCTTTTGTTACCGGGGGCCTTTGGGGAGGGGGACTGTCGTGCTGGGAGCTCATTGGCGGAAGCTGGAGGCGCGAGAAAATTACCAGCGACCAGCCGTCAGGTTCGGCGCTTCTCCCGCTTCCCGATGGATCGGTCGCGGTCGGGGAGAGTGGGGAGGTCGCGGGGGTATCCGTGTGGGCTCGATCGGGTGCTCATCAGCGATGGGAGAAAACATGCTCTATCGCGCTTCCCAGGTCCGGGCCCCCCAAGGGGCTAGAGCTTGGCGCTCATGGAGTGATAGTTTGTCACGACGGCTCGACGATCTACGCGCTGCAGCGGACGGGAGAAAAGTGGACGGTCCACGAGGTGTACGGGGACCTCACCCCATTTGACAGCCTCAGCCTATCCCCAGATGGCTCGGTTGTTGTCACTGGCTCCTACAGGGTCCCCGTCCCAGGGCTGCGGAGCCATCCAGACACCTGGCAGCTATGGCCGTGGGTAAAGGTACTGCGGCCGTCAACAACGCCTAAGGGACCGTTACCTCTGGCAGGTTGTCCATAAGCCTGTCGCGGACCAGCACGTTCAGCCGCTCAATCAGGTCTCCCTTCGAAATGGTCAGCTGCTCCTTCACGCAGTACCGGCGAAGAGTTACCGAGCCTGACTCAACCTCCTTGTTGCCGATGATCACGATGTTCGGGACCTTACGCGTGACGGCGTTACGGATCTTTTTGTTGAATGAGTCGCTCGAAAGGTCCACTTCAGCCCGAAATCCACGCTCGGCAAGCGCTGCGCTGAGCTCGGAGGCGTAGTGCAGGCACCCTTCATTGACGGGCACGAGGATGGCCTGCACCGGGGCGAGCCAGGTCGGGAATGCGCCACCGTAGTGCTCAATGAGGATTGCAAAGAACCTCTCCATCGACCCGCACAGGGCGCGATGGATCATGTAGGGCCTCTTCTTCGAGCCATCGGCATCAGTGAAGGCAAGGTCAAAGCGCTCGGGGAGGTTGAAGTCGAACTGAATCGTGCTCAGTTGCCACTGGCGGTCGAGCATATCCTTGACGCAGATGTCTATCTTGGGGCCGTAAAACGCGCCGTCCCCCTCGTTGTGAGAGAAAGGAAGGCCGCTTCGCTCCAGTGCCTGGCGCAGGGCCGCCTCGGCTGCGTCCCACTTCCCGTCCGCCCCAACCCGCTGTGGCGGGCGAGTGCTTAGGTACAGGTGAAAGTCCTTGAGTCCGAAATCTCGGAGCAGGCCGACACTAAAGGCAAGCACCCTGTCTATCTCGCCCGGCATCTGGTCCTCGCGGCAGAACAGGTGTGCGTCATCCTGTGTGAAGCCACGT
>JAFMJG010000131.1 GCA_017853605.1 bacterium | reverse complement strand
CCAGGCGAGAGTCAGTGCTGAAAGGGACCGTCCGCCGCGTCGGGGCTCTGCGCCCATCCTAGTGGCTGCGATGTGTACGAAGCGCTGCTCCGGTCGCGCCTGAAGCACGTTGAGTTATGGCTGGTCCGGGCGCCTCGCTTATAGGCTGCCTCCAACGACCCGACGCGCAATCCTCAAGGGGTCGCAGGCCTGGGCAACACCGCGCAGCTCCGCCATTGGCTCGTCACAGGCGAGGCGCGCGATTATCTCGCCCGCTATCGGGCACGAGTGAAGCCCGCGACTGCCGTGCCCGGCCGAGATAAAGGCCCGAGGAAGCCGCTGAGTTGGCACCTTTGAGAGCACGTCTGTGCCCGACTGGAACTGCGCCGCGTCCCTGGACATCTGAGCCACATCGGGGATCTCACCGATGTATGGGAGGCGATCAAGAGTTGAGGTCCTGAAGCAGACCCGGCTGTCGTACGGCGAGCTGGCCGAAAGACTAAGGGACGGCAGCCACGCGGCGGCCCGCTGAAGGATCTCCTGAGTGTCGTCGTCGTCGGGAGCCCTTCTCAGGTCGCCATGCCGGTAGTGAGCGCCGAGCAGGTGGCGACCCTCACTCAGAGGGGTGATGTAGCCATCGAAGCACACCAGCGTTCGGAGCGCCGCCGAGCTCCCAGACCCCTTCAGCAGGCAGGTTTGGCCCCGAACGGGCTCCAGCGGCAGCCACGCCAGCTGTGGAAGGGAACGCGCCTCAAAAGCGTTTGCGACGACGAGAATTTTGCAGGAGAGCGCCACCTGGCCAGCAAGATGGCACGACCATCCGGACACGTTGGGGGTGATACGGCAGACGGCACGGTGCATTACCGAGATTTTGGGCAGGGCCGACATCGCGCGCACTAGGCGTGGAGGGCTGATGAAGCCGGCCAGGGGGGCATAGAAAGCTGGGGAGGAGAGCCGGATCCCCGCCACTTCGGATGACTCTGTCGGCGACAGCCGACGAACCGTGGGCGCATGCACCAGGGAGGTGCGGCCGGCAATCAGCTTCCGGAGGCGTTCGGTTGCAGGAAGCTGAAGCCCTCCACTTTTGGCAAATGGGGCGGAGTCGGCAAAGTGCTCCTGGAATAGGGCTAGGGAGAACAAAAACCCCGAGGAGTAAAGCTCCGCAAAGGGAGACTCCCGGTCCGATATGTACGGCATGAGCAACCCATAGGGATTGCCTGAGGCTCCGAGGGCAAGGGATGGCTGGGCCTCGCAGAGGCACACGGCGAGGCCGCGACGCGCCAGGGCATGAGCTGCGCTCGCGCCGGCGAGGCCGCCGCCGATAACCACAGCATCAAACGAGGCGTCTCTCACGGCGTCTCATAAAAAGCGGGCCTCTCGAAAGAACCAAGGTCCTGTTGGGCCACATGCGCAGGGCTTGCCTGCTCATGGTATTCAGGAGGCATCGGGGGCGGCCTCCGCAAAGTTCTCTTGCGTGCCACGTTGGCTGTCAGTAATTTCCTTGGCTGGTAAACTCATCTGTCCGGAGCATCCGTGTCTGACTGGTTAATAGCGATCATTTTAGGCTGCGTCGAGGGCATAACAGAGTACCTCCCGATCTCAAGCACGGGGCACCTGATACTTTTTGGGGAGCTGCTTGACTTTACCGGCGACAACGCCAAAACGTTTGATGTGGTAATCCAGCTCGGGGCCATCTTAAGCGTATTGGTCCTGTATCGCGATCGCTTTGTCGGCTTCTTCAAGGGCTCCCTGGAGGCGCTGCGCAACCCGGGCCTGTGCCTTGAGTCAGGCCTGCAGGGCGGCGCTGGAATTGTGAAACTTGCGTTGGTTTCGGCCCCTGCGCTCCTCGTCGGCTTGGTCTTCCGGCGCCACATTAAGGAGCATCTTTTTGCCCCGCTTCCTGTCGCAGGGGCGCTAGCGCTCGGCGCTTTGCTCATGCTGGTGGTTGACCGGCCTGCATCAAATCGTCGAGGGCAGAGCATAGAGGACTTGACCTGCCGCCAAAGCTTGCTGATCGGATGCGTGCAGTGCCTGGCGCTATGGCCGGGCATGTCCCGTTCGGCATCTGCAATAATCGGCGGCATGCTGGTGGGGCTCTCAAGGCCTGCCGCAGCAGAGTTCTCCTTCATAGCAGCCGTCCCGTTGCTGGGAGCTGCTGCTGCCCACGATCTGCTGGGGGCCTTGCAAGTCTTCACGGCAGGCGAGCTGTCGGCGGTTGCGGTGGGCTTTATGGTCTCGTTCGTCACTGCGGTTGGCGCCATGAGGTGGTTCATCGAAATAGTAAGCCGCTGGAGCCTGCGCCCGTTTGCGTACTATCGCCTTGTTGTTGCTGCTATCGTGGTTGCACTTTCCTGGTAGGCTCGCCGCGTGGAGTGCGGCGCTGCAAGCTGCGCGATCGGCATAGGGCCGGCCCCAAGAGCTGAACATGGTGGATTGGCGATGGCCTTGCTGGCTGATTGCGAGGAGGACAGGAACAGGCAGAGGAGAAAGGAGAAGCAAGACGCCGGAAGAAACCTTCACGGAACCAAAAAAACATTTTTACCTACAGATGATTAGACCAACCCCCCCATACCTACCCGTCAGTAGCTATCAGGAGGTCAGTCTAAGCACCTAAAACCGCACATCCTAGCGGACGCGCAAACCGACAAAAAAACCGTTACACCTTCACTATCCGAACGTCTTACTTCGAACGTCACCCTGCACGCTTGGAGGATGGCCTTCGAAGACAACGAGCTTGTAACCCTCCCTTAAAGTATATCGCTAACGCCGGGGGGCTCAAAACGGTTTGTGGCATCGTCTGACGTCGCTTCCGTAAGCCCGTGGCCGAAAGGGGAGGCTTTCTAGGGGCTTGCAGAAACCTATTTGGGGCTGGAGCCTCGAGGTTATTGGTGTTGAAGCCCCTCGAAGATCTGGCGAAGCACGGCCCTTGAATTTGGGCAGGATAAGTCACACGGCCAGATCGCCTGTTGCGAAAAGCAGTCGATGTCTTGTGGGCACATCGTCCCGCAACGTCCGGGGTGTGCGTGAGGCTTAGGGCGTGCCGATCCAACTCGGAGCTGGCAACAGTCGACGGAGACTGCTGGTGGTGTGCTGCGGGCCTTTAGGCATCCGCGATATTGAGAGGTTGTCTTGCATCTCAGTGCTGGTAGCAAGGCTAGCGCGCTCGCGCATATTTGGATGTGACGAGATGCCCTGGAGCGAGGTTTCGATCGGGCGCCTTAGCGGCGTTGCCTTCACGGTTGGGAGTCGCACGGTGCTTGTTCCGTGCGCTCTTCGGCGCCTGCGGCATGCATTCAGCCTGCGCGGGCAGCAGATGATTCGAATTGCGCTCACCATGAGGGGCGGCAGGTCACTGAGTTGGCTTGCCCGCCTCAATCTTCCGGATCATGGCCTCGATGCCTTCCATAATAGACGGCAATGAGGAGCTGTCTGAGGCCTTAGAGTCTGCTTCGAGCTGGCCGCATAGCTCACACAGCTCGGGATATCCGTACAGCCCCGCACTCCCCCTCAAGCGGTGTGCGAGCGCGGCAAGGCGGCTGGTGTCGCATGCCCCAAGCGCCTCCGACATTTCGCTGACTTTGCCGGGAAGCTTGTCAATAAACTCCACGACGAGCGGGATCATCTCGTCATCGCCGTCAATTCTCTTGCTGTGGATCGCCTCAACCCGCGTGCCTACCCCCGAGGTGGACGAGCCGTTGGCGGGCAGGAACCTTGACAGCATGGAAAGGAAAGACTCCTTTGTAAACGGCTTACTGAGGTGCATTGAGCATCCAGCCTCGATGGCCTTGAGGACGTCTGATGTCATCGCCCCAGCTGACAGGGCAACAATTGGGGTCTTTACTCCAGCGCGCCGGATGAGTCGGGCTGCGCTGAGTCCGTCGATATTTGGCATCTGGACATCGAGTAGGATCAGGTCGAAGGAGTCAGTCATCACGGCATCGATGGCCTGCTTGCCGTCTTCCACTAATTTCGGCGAGATTCCCGCCTTGGCGAGGAGATGGTGAACGAGGCGGCGATTGTCGAGGGCATCGTCAGCAAAGAGGACTCGCCCGGAGAAGGTGGCTGGGGTCTCACTCTTCTTGAGCGGCTCCTGCTCGGTGGGGATGTCTTGAATGAGCGACTCGTTCGTGCCGATCTCTGGCGCGATCCAAAAGCTAAAGCTTGAGCCGGCCCCGGGCGAGGACTGGACTGAGATGTCCCCTCCGAGCGCCTGCACGAGACGTCGGGAGATGCTCAAGCCAAGGCCTGTGCCGCCGTACTGCCTCGTAACCGACTCATTGGCCTGAAAGAATGGCTGAAAAAGTGAGCCCATTTTCGAAGGCTCGATTCCTATCCCTGAGTCAGCAACGGAAAAGCCGATCTGCCCGGTGCTTTGGTCGAACCTGACCCGTACCTCAATCCATCCCCTCTCGGTAAACTTGATTGCGTTGCTCAGGAGGTTGATCAGCACCTGCTTCAGGCGGAGGGGATCAGTGATAATGTGCTCAGGAAGCGGCCATTCATACAGCACCGAAAAGGAAATAGTCTTCTCGGCGATGCGCGGCGCAAACATGGTGCGAACCTCTTCCACGAGTCGGACCAGACTAAAGCTGGTTTTTTCGATCGAGAGCGCACCAGCGTCAATCTTGGAAAGGTCGAGGATCTCGTTGATAATGGTGAGAAGGTGCTGGCTGTTGCTGAGGATGATCTCGGTAGTGTGGAGTTGCTCAGGGGAGGCCTCAAGCTCCTCACGAAGTGACTCCGCAAAGCCAATAATCGCTGTTAGTGGGGTTCGAATCTCATGGCTCATGTTTGCCAAGAACTGGCTCTTGGCATGCATGGCAGCTTCCGCAGCCTGCTTGGCGGCGACAATCTCTGCGTTTGCCCGCCTTCTTTCGGTGATGTCCTCTACTGTGCCTACCCAGCCGCTGACCGTGTCAGTCGAGTTTATGGTTGCGGCCTTGACGGAGCACCACACCTCTGTGCCGTTGGCCCGATGGTAGCGGAAGGTTTCCTCGAATGGGGCGGTCGACTGGAGGGCTATGTACCAGTTTTTCGCTACGCGCTCACGGTCATCATCGGGGATTGCACGGAGCCATCCTGAGCCGAGGCTCTCGTCGACGGACTGGCCTGATATGCGCTGGAACTGGTTGTTCGTGTACACAAAGTTGCCTGCGGAGTCAGTGACGAAGATCCCGAGCGGAGCGGCTTCACTTACGGCCCGAAATCGGGCCTCATTTTTCTGGTAGGAGAGCTCGATCTCGTTGCGGCTGCTCAAGTCCACGGCTGAAGCAACGTAGGCGTCGAGCCGCCCAGCTGAAGAAAAAATAGGCATGGCCTGCTCAAGCACCCAGCGGTAGCTGCCACTTGCATGGCGTAGGCGCACTTCGCGCTGAAACTTCTCGGCCTTTGAGGTGGCTACTCTCCAGGTGTGATCGTACACCTCCAAATCGTCTGGGTGGACGACATCCCGCCAGCTGTCGGCGATGCTCTGTTCGCGGGAGAGCCCCGTAAATTCGCACCAGGTGGAGTTGAAAAAGGTCCGGTTGCCTGCCTGGTCGGAGATCCACATGAGGATAGGGCTGGCGTCAGCGATCTGCCTGAATCGCCGTTCGGAGTCGCCGAGAGAGTCGATCTCGGACTTTAGGGCGAGCAACTTGTGGCGCAGCTCAATTTGGGCCGTGGCCTGGCGGGCCAATGCTGACAGGGCCTGTAGCTGCGCCGGAGAGATAGGCCTTGGCTTGGAGTCGAGAACACACAGGGAGCCGATGGCAAAATTATCCTCCGTAAGAAGCGGGGCTCCGGCATAAAACCGCACCTGAGGTTGGCTTGTCACAAGCGGGCTGGAGGCAAAGCGGGGATCTTTGGAGGCATCTTCGACTATGAGCGGAGAGTCGGACAGTATGGTCTCTGAACAGAAAGCCACTGCCCGCTCTGTCGACGAGAACGGAAAGCCTTTGGATGCCTTGAACCACTGCCGCTCGGCGTCAACGAGAGAGATGAGCGCCATGGGCGCATCGAGCAGTTGTGCCGCGATCGACACCAGCTCGTCGAAGGCGGGCTCGGGGCCCGAGTCAAGAATCTCAAGCCCGTGCAGCCGCGCCAGCCTGGCCCGCTCATTTGGCGGCTTCCTCATCCTCGCCCCACCACAAACTCTCTGAGAGTTAGTTCGGCAGATTCCGCCAAAAGCTCAACACCACAAACTCTCAGAGAACTCGTGATGGTATTTGGGTGGAGTTAAACGGCAGCGGGTGCGAAAATATCAACCAGAACAAATCGTTAGCAGTCAAGCTTTAGCTGCCGACGGGCTTCATACAAGGCGATGGCAACAGCATTGCTGAGGTTCAGGCTGCGCACGTGTGGGGTTGAAATCGGGATTCGAAGGATTTGGTGTGTCGGGAAGCTCTCCAGAAATTCGGCCCCCAGCCCCTTAGTTTCGCTACCAAACACAAGGGCATCGTCTGGCGCAAACGAAGCATCGGTGTACAAAGACCGTCCGAACTTTGAGAAAAGCCAGACTTTTCCAGGTTTTGACTGCTGTATATAGTCCGCCCAACTGTCATGTTGAGCCAGCTTAACAAACGGCCAGTAATCAAGACCTGCGCGCCTGACGGCTTTTTCAGTTATCTCGAATCCCAGCGGACCAACGAGGTGAAGCGGGGTATCGGTTGCCGCACAGGTGCGGGCAATTGAGCCAGTATTTTGCGGTATTTGAGGCTCGACGAGCACTATTTCCATAAGATCTTTCGACCCGAACCGCCTAACATGCGTCCCGTGCCCGCCCCCAAGTTCTCTGAGAACTTGTTGAATTGGCCAGGAGAAGTTCTCGCTGGGCTTGTTCATTTTTTCCGTTGGGAACGGTATAGTGCCTGGATGCTAAATTCAACTGTTGTAGGTCGTGTTGAGGTCACTCCTGAGCTGCTTATTTTAAGGGTAAGGCCGGACGCTGGAGTGCCGGACTTTTTGCCTGGCCAGTATGTGGCGCTCGGTTTGCCAGGAAGCGCTCCCAGGTGGGACAAGGCAGAGCCCGAAGGTCAAGAGCCGGCTTCCGACAAGCTGATTAAGCGGGCTTACTCCATCGGCTCATCGCCGGAACAGAAAGAGTATCTCGAGTTCTACATAGCAATACTCCCCTCGGGTTCTCTGACCTCTCGCCTTTCTGTGCTTAAGGAGGGAGACAGGGTCTTTTGTCAGCCCAAAGTTGCCGGAACTTTCACTCTTGAGCATGTGCCGGAGGAAAAGAACCTGGTATTAGTTTCCACGGGAACTGGATTGGCTCCGTTTATGTCGATGGTTCGGACGAGCTCGACATGGAAAGCGCAACGCAGGATCACGGTCGTTCATGGAGTCAGATATCCAGGGGACTTCGCTTACGCAGAGGAACTCTGCGAACTTTCGTCTAGTACCCAGAGACTGGACTATCTCCCGATTGCTAGTCGGGCGCCGCAGGATTGGGACGGCAAAAAGGGCAGAGTCCAAAGGCTGTTGGAGGATGGATTCTTGCGGGTAGATCCCGCCAGAGATCACGTATTCCTCTGCGGCAATCCCGCGATGATTGAGGACTTAGAAGCATTGCTCTACCGGCAAGGTTTTACAGTGCACTCGAAGAAAGCTGAAGGCAATCTCCATGTCGAGAAGTATTGGTGAGCGTCGTCAGCGCGGTTTGAGCTTTGGTCGGCCGATTCGCTTGAGCGGGGGAGGGTATTGGCTCCTTGCGCTCGGCAAGAAAGTGCCCGGCGGGAAATCCGCTGCGCGATTTCCATCTCTAAACGCCTTGGATGCGAGCCGATAGTGGCGCAATATTGTGAAGTACCAGGCCCGGTACAAGGCTCGCCTGGAGTGGTCAACACTTAAGATCCTTGGTCGATGAGTGTGGTAGGAGCTCGTTTTCGTTGAAACGGGCGCGCAGCCGCGCTTGAGGCCAAGAAGCCTCTGCCGTCCAAGGAACCCCAGGCCATTCCTGCGTCGCTCCAACAGGATTTTTTGCCGCCTTTGCTCAAGCTTTTGCTGCATCAACTTCGCATATTGGGCCTGAGAGAGGCTCTCGTAGCCAGGGAGCCTCTCAAATCGCAAAGTCACTAACTCAATGTAGTCGTCAAGCCTGGCCGCCTTGTTGTAGCGTTTCATCGAATTATACCGTGCCCAGTCCACTACCTTGAAGCTCCGTTCAATTCCCCAGATTGCGTCTCGAAAACAATTATAACCGGGGTAGTCCGCCAATCGTTCCACTAAGCCATCCTTAATTGGCTGAAGGACGGTGTAGAAGAAATACTCCTCGAGGTCTTCGTTGCCCGGGAGAAATTCGGATGAGTATCTTCGTCCCCAGAATCGCCCGCCGGGATATTCAGGCACGAGGCGCTTGACGGAGCGGGCGATACAGGAATTCAGGTCGCGCATGAAGCTTGACCTATTGAGGCAGGGGAATAGCGCGGGGCAATGGGTGTGGTTTCCCTCGATCGCAAAGGCATAGATTTTCGCGTTGTATCGTTTGGAAAATTTGCCAACATACCCGAGAATCGCCTCCTCCAAGGGGCGGTTGTTAATCAGCCAAAGCTCAGAGTTTCTGCTGCGCGTGGTTAGTAGAGCTGGAAGAGTGGGGGACTCGATTCTAGGGTGGTATGCCATACCCCCTGAGTTCGCCGCAGCAACTTTTTTGTTGCGCGTCGCTTGCCGCGACTTCCCTGAGATTTAGCGGGCGTCGCCACAAGTTCTCTGAGAATTCGGGGTGGGCTAGTAGAGAGAGGCGATGGCGGCGCCGTGCCGAGCGACGATATGCTTCCGGCGCATCTTAAGGGTTGGCGTCAAGAGCCCGTTCTCTACCGAGAAGTCCTCATCAAGGATGCTAAACTTCTTGATGCTTTCGAAAGACGAGAGGCCGGCGTTGACCTCATCGACGG
>JAFMJG010000130.1 GCA_017853605.1 bacterium | reverse complement strand
CAGGGAAGGAGCACAGGACCCCCTCGACCTCCTCCGGAAAGACCTTATTGCCGGAAACGTTGATAACCGACTTCTCTCGCCCCTTCACCGTCACATGGCCGCTGCTATCCTGGATGGCGAGGTCTCCGGTAAGGAACCAGCCATGAACTAGCACCTCCTTTGAGGGGCGATACGGCGCAAGATAGGCATCAAACATCCCCGGCCCCCTGACGGCCAGGCTTCCGAGATGCCCGGCGGAGAGGGGCTGCCCGGAGGGATCAAGGATCGCGACCTCGTAGCCCGGCAGCGGAGCGCCGACAGCCCCATCCGGGGAAGAGGGAGTAAGCGTGGTCCCGAGGGGGAGCCCGACCTCTATCAGCCCGTAGAGCTGCTCTACGCGGCGCCCAAAGCGGTTGCGGAACGCCAGCGCGTGCTGCGGGTAGAGGCCGGAGGAGGTCGAGGCAACGCGCGTAATCTGCGGGAGCAGGCGAGCGGACTCATCCGCCGAAAGTGACTGCACAATAGCCGGAGAGGCGTACAGCAGGGCAGGAAGGTGCTCCTCCGCTGCTGCCAAGATCTCCGCCGGACAGAGGCTTCTCGGAAGGACGAGCGCCACGCCGAAACGCATGTAGGCGATGATTGAGACGACGAAGTGGTACGGCATGGGAAGCACCCACAGCACGCGATCCCCCTCTCGCAAGCTGAGCCCCCGAATTGCGGCCGCTGTGCGAGCAATTACCGAGGGGTGCGAGAGCACCACTCCTTTAGAGGAGCCAGTTGTGCCGGAGGTGAAGCGGATTACGGCTGCCTCCGGAATGGCTGGGGCAACCCGCACCTGTCGCTCCTTCGGGCCCAGCACGATGTGCATCGAGCCGCGGGTCATCTCAGCCGACCGGGGAAGGGGTTGGACGAGGGATCCATCGTGGAGCATCGCTGCAAGCGGGACGATCTCTAGCGCGCGAGCAAGCTCTTGGCCTGTCAGCTTCGGCGAAATCGGCATGACGACTGCGCCGCTTGCCAAGCCAGCAAACAGCCCGGTAATGAAGTCCACTCCGTCGCGGGCCATGAGCCCCAGCCCCATGCCGGGGCGCACTCCGGCCTCAAAAAGCGCGCCCTTGAGGTTCTCGGAGCGGCTGTAGAGCTCCGTAAAGCTCCACGTCCTGTCGTGCTCGATGAGGGCAGGGCGGTTGGGCCAGCGTTCTGCGGCCTCGGCTAGGAACGATGCGACGTTCATCGGTTCGAGTATAGCCTCAGGCGGGGCTAATTCAAGGGATGGCTCGGCTTGCCGGCTGCTTGGGGGAGGCCTGCGCCTGGGTCTTATGAGCCGCCGCGCAGCGCGACAGCCGACGTATAGACGTCAACTCGCCCCTCTGGAGAGCGCAGGCCCAGCGAAAACTGCACTATGGCCGGGAGAGTAAAGGATTTTGGCCCAGTCCACTCTTGAACCCACTCATTGTTGCGCTTGTCGAAATACTGAAACTCGAGCGAGGCCAGGTACTTTGTGATTGGGAAGCGGATCGCATTGCCGCAGGAGCGTTCCTTGTTTTTGCTGGCCGGGACCTCGTCTCGCACCAGGAGGAGGGAGGGGTCCTTTGATCCCTTCTGTTCGGGGTCCGCCTCCACACGGTAGGTGATCTGCACTAACCCGGAGTGAGTGCCCCCATCAGGCACGTACTGGCCAGCCTCCTTGGCCAGGAACGTGAGGGAATCCCCGCGGGCCGGGCCGCCCGCCGATTGCTGCTCTCCAAGAAAGACCGGGGGATTTCCGGATGCCGGCGGGGCGGACGGGTCGCACTGCACGATCGTCCCGCCGAGCTTTGTGGCGAGCTGAAGCTCGCGGGAGATTCGCGTTAGCACCGAGTTCGCGATGAACATGCCATCCCGCTGATCGTCGACGATCGCCTTGGCGCGAACTATTCCCATGATGACCTTGTAGTTCAGCGATACCATGACAGCCAGGATCGCCACGGCTATCGTCACCTCGACGAGCGTCAATCCGCCCTCTCGCCGGTGCCACTGCCGCTTTTTCTTCGCCTGCCGCATACGATCCTTTAGCTCTACGTTGGCCGTGGTGCCGGGACGAGGTAGGTGATCAGGAACGACTCCTGTGGCCCGTCGCCCCACGCGATCCTCAGGGTGACCCGCTTCATTGCGGGGTTCGTAATGTGCTCGAAGGGCAGCTCCCAGTCCTCTACCTTGAGCGATGCGGTTAAGTTTCCGTCCGGGTCAGGCGCATCTTCTGGCGCTTGCTGCTCAGGCACTCCCAGCGTCCTCAGCACCTCTGCAACCGGCTGGCTGTCCTGGTCCGCGATCTCAAGGTTCTGGCCTGCGGCCTCAACGGACGCCATGATTCGGCGGGCTGCGAGCATGGCGTGCTGCGCATTGCGGTCTCGCAGCGTGCGGTTCACGGCAGAGGTCTGGAGCCCGACGATGAGCGACGTGGCCGCTGCGAAGAGCGCAAGCGCGATAACGATCTCGATGAATGAGAAGCCGGCCTGTGAGCCGCTGCTGCGCCCCGTCACATTGAGTCCCTCTTGTTGAGCGTGTACTGGTACTCCTTGTACTCGGGGAATACCTCAGCCAGGCCGGTCCACGGATTGACGAGGATGGTGAACTGCTTGCCGCTCCCGAGGGTGAGGTGGATGACCCCGAACTCCGAGGCATTGCGGGGAGAGAAGAGGAGGAATGGGTTCTCGCGCCTGTCGCCGAGCGCCGACTTGCCCCTCGGCGTGACGATGTCCTCGAAGTACATCTCTCCGGGGAGCTGGACGGGCTCAGCCAAGGAAGGGAGGGACGGGGGCGGAATCATGGTTTGGTCGCCGTTGATGGCGGGGCTCAAGATGTTGGCGAGCTCAAGCTGGAGGGGCGGGAGGTTGGCGCCTGAGAGGTTATCGGTGACCGTGCTTTCGGGGCGCATCACCCCGATCCGGTACTGGCGCTTCTCGAGGTCAAACTCCATCCGGTAGTAGACCTGGTCCATCATCGCCTGGTTGTTGATGAAGACGATCGAATCGACGAGCTTCCTGAAGGCCGCATTCTCCCGCCATGCGTCCACAACGCCGAGCCGGGTAGCCACGAGCCCGAAGGCCATTCCTATGATGACGATAACGAGCGCAAGCTCGGCGACCGTGAAGCCGCGCTGCCATTCAGTGTATGGACGGTCGCGCATCCCACGGTGCCGTTATGGGCCTTTTTCGATGATGTCGGCATCGGCCCCTGTTCCGCCCGGCTTGCCATCGCCACCGAAGGACATCAGCTCATAGCCACGGCCCCCGTCAGTTATCTTGTACTGGATCGGGTTGCCAAAAGCGTCTGTCGAGCCCTTCTCGTCAGTCACCGCCTGCAGGTTGGCGGGAAACTGGTTGTTGCTCACCTGATAAATAGCCAGCTCGCCCTTGAGCTGCGTGAGCATCCCCTTCGTAAGCCCCGCCTTGGCCTTCGCGGCGCCCCCTGCCACCTTGCCGATGACAAAGGTAAGCACGATGCCGATCAAGGCGACTACGATAATAATCTCGATCAACGTCAAGCCCTTCTCCCAGCGGGAGCGGCGGCGCGTCAAGCGGCGGGCGGTGAGGTGGGGGTAGCGCATAGGGAGCCTCGTCTGCAGTCGATGTGTCATGTGGCTGAATGCCAACGCCTTGGCCTCGCATGACCAATACGCCCCTGGATTATGGGCTAGCATGCCTGCTGAGCGCAATCATCAAAACCAGGAGCTTGAGGGCTAGGTCGGCCCCATCATGTTCATGAGCTCCGTTGCTGGCAGGAGCACTGAAATGACGATAATAAACACGATAAAGCCAAGCGTCACAATCATGAGGGGCTCCAGGAGCGTGGTCATTCCCGCGATCGCCGCATTAGCCTCGCTGGTAAAGGTCTTGCCTGCTTTGCTGAGCATTATCTCTAACTTGCCGCTCTTCTCTCCGATGCCCACCATCTGGCAGAGGAGCGACGGAAAGTAGCCGCTCTTGGACAGCTCTTTGCTGAGATTGCGGCCCTCGCGAACCCCATCCCGGGAGTCCTCCAGCGCTCGGCGCATGTGCACGTTCCCGATGATGTTCTTGACGATGTCTAGGGCGCCGAGGAGCTCAACTCCTCCGCTGAGGAGGGTGCCTAACGTACTCGCAACCCGCGCAGCGGCGACCTTTCGGTATATGGAGCCGAACAGGGGGAGCTTTAAGAGCAGCCGATCGACCCGCTCCCGGCCCGCTTGGGAGGCGTAGTACCTCTTGCAGCTGTAGATCGCGCTCAGCACCGCCAGGCCAAGGACCCACCAGTATGCAAGCACAAAATCAGAGATGGCGATGACGATCTTGGTCGGAAGGGGGAGCTCAAGCTTCTGCTTGATGAAGATCTCCACGATGCCCGGGACGACGAACGCAAGCAGCAGCAGGACGACGATGATGCAGAACGAGAACATCAGCACTGGGTACATCAGGGCTGACGTGACCTTGCGCCGGAGCTCAAGCTGCGCCTCGTAGTAGTCAGCGAGGTTCTCAAGGACGGTATCCAGGGTTCCTGACGCTTCTCCCGAAGTGACCATGTTTACGTACAGCCGGGGAAACACCTTTGGATAGGCGGCCAGCGCCCTATTGAGCGAGGAGCCCTGCTCAACCCGCTCCTTGATGTCAACCACAACGCGCTTCAATGCTTGGTGCTCAAGCTGATCGGCGAGCGCGAGCAGCGCGGACACGAGGGGCAGCCCGGCGTTGGAGAGCGTTGCCAAGAGCCGGGTGGCCAGGGTGAGATCGCGAAGCTTGACCTTGTCGCTCTTCAGGAAGCGCTTGACGTCCTGGCTCTTCTGCTTGGAGGCCTCAGCAGACTCCTTGATGTCGGTGGGAAATACATTTTGGCTGCGGAGGCGCTGACGCGCGGAGCGGATGCTGTCCGCCTCAAGGGTTCCCTTGAGCCTTTTGCCGCTAGAGCTGAGCGCAACGTACTCGAAAACCGGCATCGGCTCACCCTCCCGAGCTAGGCGACATCATCGTGGCTTGCAAGAAGCACCTCCTCAACGGTCGTGACGCCTGAGAGGACCTTCAGCCCGCCGTCCGCGCGCAGCGTCGCAAAACCGCGCTTTATCGCGCTGTTCTTGATCGTATTTGAGTCCATGCGCTGCAGGATATGCGAGCGCACCTCGTCATCGATAATCAGGATCTCATGGATGCCGAGGCGTCCGGAGTAGCCGCTGCCTTGGCAGTGCGGGCAATCGCCCCTTCCCGCGCGGAACGCCTGGCGCGTTGGCACCGTGGCAGGGTTAAGCGAGAGCTCGCGCAGCTCAGGATCAGAGATCTCGTACGGAACCCTGCAGTGCTTGCAGAGGCGGCGCACGAGGCGCTGCGCAACCACGGCCAGGAGGCTAGACGACACGAGGAACGGCTCGACCCCCATGTCGATAAGGCGCGAGACCGCGCCTGCAGAGTCGTTCGTGTGCAGGGTGGAGAGCACCAAGTGGCCAGTGAGAGAGGCCTGTATGGCGATCTCCGCAGTCTCTGTGTCGCGAATCTCGCCCACCATGACGACGTCGGGGTCCTGCCGAAGGATGGCGCGCAGCCCGCTCGCAAATGTGAAATCTATCTTGGAGTTGACCTGCATTTGGCCAACGCCATCGAGCTGGTACTCGATGGGATCCTCAACGGTCAGGATGTTGAGGTCGGGCTTGTTAATGTGCGTGAGACAAGCGTAGAGCGTCGTAGTTTTTCCGGAACCGGTGGGGCCGGTCACGAGGATGATGCCGTTCGGCTTGTCGAGCAGGCGCTTGAGGTTCCTGAGATTCGTTGGCTCAACGCCCAGCTGGTCTAGATCAAGGACTGCGCCGGTCTTGTCAAGGAGACGCATGACGATGCGCTCGCCAAATTGCGTGGGGACCGTCGACACGCGGATGTCCACCTCCTTGCCCGCAATCTTAAGGCCGATACGGCCGTCCTGCGGCAGCCGCTTCTCGGCGATGTTAAGGCCAGCCATAACCTTGATGCGGGAGATAATTGCTGCCTGAAAAGCCTTTCCCTCGGTGGCAACGTCGTACAGCACCCCATCCACCCGGAACCTGACCTTGAGCTTGTCCTCGAAGCTCTCAACGTGAACGTCCGACGCACGCTCTGAGCTCGCCTTGAAGATAATGGCATTGACGTAGCGGATTATGGGAGCGTCGTCGTCATCCGAGTCGGTTACGTCGATCTTGAGCTGGTTAGTGAGGTCATCCGGGTCATCCTTTGAGCTCGAAGAGAGATCGCTCGACCTGTCGCTCATCAGGCTCGTGCGGATAGAGTTGATCGCTTTCGTTACCTCCTCCGGGGACGAGACAACGACCTGGATCGGGCGCTCGTAGCAGATGCGCAGCTGCTCTATCGCCTCGACGTTGAGCGGATCGGCAGTTGCAACCACTACCACCGAGTCATCGCCTCCGATCGGCACGGTGAGAAACTGCCGGCCCCAAGATCCGGCGATGCGATCAAAGTCACCGCGGGTCGGATTGCGCGGCGGGGCGGGTTCCGGCAGCCGCTCAGAGTATTGCAACCCCAGCAGCTGCGCCAAAACCCGCCCCTGTGAGCCGATGATCGAGCTCCCTGGGACCGCTGCCGGCGCCCCCTGGGCCTGGTTTGGGGTTGTTGTCATCTGTTGCTGCCTCGCGTCCAAGGGCCCTTGCCCAGGTTCATTATCTCGTAGGGAGACAGCGAGTGCCAGCTTTTCGGCAAGGGGCCGGAACCGGCCCGATGGGCCGGCGCGCTGTCCCGCACATCCCGTACCTTAACTGTGATCGTCTCGTTGTTCCAACGGTACGAGTACAGCTGCCCCCGCTTAAAGAACCCCTGGGCCGCCGCCGACGACGACTGAGGCAGGAAGAGCCCTGCGGTCCGCGACTGTGCCCCGCCGAGGAACGGCAGATCCTTCACGTAGTCCTCCTTCCTGACGAGATCGAGAATGATGTAGGCTCCGGCGGGAGCCGGCTGCTGTTGCGGCTCGAAAGCGCTTCCGCGCAGTGAGGCGTGTGGGCCCTTGGCCCCTAGGGCATCGAGGTTCAGCACCGAATCCTCCTCGCTCGCAGAGGTCGTCACCTTCGGGTCAAACTCCAGGTTGAGGGTGCCCTCCTTTGAGCCGTCGAGGATGATGGTGCCTTCCCGCTCGACACGCGCGGCGCCAGCCCTAGCTGACTTCACCATCTTTTGCGGTGCCAGCGCGGTGCCTGGCTTTGGGCCCTCATACGGCGCTACCTCAGCGACCTGGTCTATGCTCTCGCTGTCGAGCAGGGCGCCCCGGCGCGGCGCGACATCGTAGTTCATTATTACGTCCTTCATGTAGTCGCGCCCCTCGATCGTCGCGTCCCTCGCGTCAAATTGGTCCTTAACGATCCGTGGGAGGAGGAAGATGAGGAGGTTCTTCTGCTTCCGGGCCTGGGAGTTGGCCTTGAAGGCGTGCCCAAGAATTGGGATGTCCTTGAAGTAGGGGAGGCCGTCATCGGCTTCAGAAACGTCGTCGGAGATGAGGCCGCCGGTCACGATCATCTGCCCGTCCTTGGCGATAATTGTCGTGTCGCTCTGGCGTTTTGTGGTGGTTGGCCCGAGCGCCGAGTTAAGCGTCGCTGGCACAACGGCGGAGACCTCAGTGAAGACCTCAAGGGTCACGTAGTCACGCGAGCTGATCTGCGGCGTGATGCGGAGCGTGATGCCCACGTCCTGGCGGTTGACAGTGTTAAACGTGTTGTTAAGGTTGGTAGCGTTTGTTGACGTGCTGGCGAGGAAGGGGACGTTCTCACCCACAACAATTTCGGCCTCCTCATTGTCAGTCGCAAGTATGGTGGGAGCGCTCAGCACGTTCACGTTGTTGCTGTTCTGGGCTGCCGAAATGAGCAGGGACTGTGTCGGGATAGTGATTCCCCCCGGCAGCGTGAGGGACCCGGCGCTCGCCGCCGCGAGCGTAAAGCCCTGCAGCGCCTTGGGGTCAAAGAAGAGGCTGTTGAGGCTGCCGCCAGCAGGCGCAAAGTCGCTCCTGATCAGGCCTCCCCCGTTGTCATTCCCGGTTGAAGCGAGGAAGCTGGTGCTCTCCCGTACGCTGTTGTCGATCGACACCTCTAGGAGTGTCGCCTCGACAAGCGCTTGGCGGCGCTTGACGTCAATCTGCGCGAGAAGGGTGCGTATCTTCTCAAAGTCCGGCTTGCTTGCCGCGATGATGAGGGAGTTGGTGGCGGGGTCGGCGGTGATGGAGATGTTCTCGCCGAGCTTCGTGCTCGTTAGCCCGCCAGACTTCTGCTGGCGGCGCGCAGAGCGCCTTCCGTTAACCGAGGTTGCCCCGGAGTCGCTCTTTCCTGAGGGGCTGCCCCCAAGCCCAGGCTGGTTGTCCCCAAGCATCCCTTGCTGAAAGCTGTTGCCGCCGGTGGTTGCCCCACCGCCTCCGACGAGGCCAGAGAGCACCTGCGTGAGCTCCTCAGCGTTTGCGTGCTGGCAACGGTAGACGTAAAACTTGTTCCCCGAGAGATCGACCTTGCTGTCGAGCTGCGCGATCAGTGCGCGAATGCGGGCGGTGGTCTCATCATCTGCTACGACGATGATTGAGTTGGTGCGCTGGTCGGGGATGATCTTCGGCTCAAGGCCGCGCGCGGCCACTGTCCGCCCGCCAGCCCTGAGGGGCGCTGCGCCGCCGGCCGGCGGCTGGCCCACTGCAGCGCCCTGGCCGCCGTCCGCCATGCTGGCGCGAACCGGGTCAATCGCTCCGTCTTTTTTGGAATTTTCGGTCAGTATGTCATTGAGCTTCTGGGCGATATCCTCCACATCGGCATGCTTGACCGGAATAATCGTCATTTCGCGGTTTGAGAAGGGGACATCGAGCTCATCGACGAGCTTGACGAGCCGCTGAATGTTGTCCTCTGAGTCGATGACGATCAGGGAGTTGGTGCCGGTGTAGGCATTCACGAGCCCGTCTGGTGAAACGAGCTGTGAGAGGATCTGCTGGATGTCCTGGGCGTTTACGTACTTGAGGCTGAGGAGACGAGTGACGACAGCCGCGGTTGGCTTCTCCGCGCCACCATCTGTGATCGTTGGGATCGTTGACTGGCGAGCCTCCTTTGATGGGACGATCTTCCAGAGATTTTCGCCGATGGGCACTGAGGTAAATCCCTTGAGAGC
>JAFMJG010000129.1 GCA_017853605.1 bacterium | reverse complement strand
ATATCAAGCTGTGACGCGCGCTCCTCTTGGCCCGTGTACATGTAGCGCAAGGAGCGAATACTGACGAAGATCGTCACAAAGATCGTCAGCACGGTGACCATGTTGATCTGCTCCGCGAGGGTTAGGATCGGGGTGCTGGGAAGCTCCGCGCTAACCGCGATCGTATTGGCGGAGGCCGCAAAGATAGAGCCTAGGCCGAGGCCGAACCTGGCATCCAGGTCGTTTGCGCGCACAAAACAGGCGCCCACCGAGAGGAGGAGAGCGAGGAAGGAGACCCAGAAGAGCTTAAGGAGCGACACCACCTTGCCTGCACGCCGCAGCTCTAGCTTGAAAGAAAGGCGCGAAAACTTCGAGGCATCCTCCCCGAGCGCCCGGAATCCGTAGGTCGTTGGGTACGAGTGCTCAGACTCTGAGACGCCTTCGAACGATATCTTCCATCCCTCAATGGCCACGGAGGGATCCATGGCGCTCCCCTCATCCGCAAGAAGCTTAAGCAGCGGGGCCTGGTTGGTAGAGTCCTCAACCGCGAGCGTCAGCTTGTGGTCGTCCAGGGGGTAACGCTGCACATCAAAGACATGGAAGATCGTCGCAACGACACGTATTGAGGCGTACTTGAACCCGTTGTCGTCGAGGATCTCCGTTGGCGACACGGAATCAACCCGTCCGTTGACGAGCTCAAAGGTTTTTGTGGGGTCGATATCTCCCTTCCAGCGGAACCAGAACCAGGCGTCGATTGAGTAGGTGCCATCCTTCTGCGAGATGGCGGTGAGGCGGTTGAGGTAAAAGCCAACCCAGACCTTCTCGGGCTCTGCGGGAGGGGTCGCCTCAGCTGAATCGGGCGCGAGGCCAAGAAACAATAATGCGCTTGCGAGCGCCAAGGAAATTTGGCGAAGGGAGCGGAGCAGCGACCCGACTGGGCCGAGGTGGCTTGGCAGAAGGGTGCGGAGGAGGATCATCATGCGGGTAGAAATCAAACGGCGCCCAATGAAGGAGGGGAACGACATCGCCTCCGACGGCCGATCTACCATACTGCTTGCGTTGTGTCTTTAGAGAGGCTTCATCGCTAGACCCAGCTGGAGCATGCCGAAGGGGCCCTCTCGGGGGGCTCCCCGACGCAGATGCCGCCCCGACTGCAACTGCTCGGTTCCACGGGCCAATCGATGCCGGTGCTCCTTCTTGGGGTGGCAATGCGGTTTCTTGACTCTGAGCGAGCATGAACCGCTACAAGGCTCGCCTCTTGAGGAGAGGGCAGTACGCCGCACCATTTTGACCGGCTTGCCAATGGGGAGGCTTGTGAGGCACCCTTCCTTGCAGGACTGCTCAAAGGAGGCTGCATATGACCATCCGCTCTTTTTATTTTACCGTCGCAACGATGGCTATCTTCGCAAGCTCGACCTGCGTTGCGGACTCCTTCCCGGGGCGCCGCTCTGGCATGTGGGAGTCTGTTACCACCGGGCAGGGGGCTGCGCAGAGCGTGAAGGAGTGTGTGGACCAGGCGCAGGACCGCGAGGCGATGGCGCACCCAAAGCCGCACCCCGGCGCCACGTGTGAGATGGCCGCGCCAAAGAAGGTGACGGGCGGCTACGAGGTTAGCGGCACCTGCAAGATGACCGGCACCTCGATGACGTTTACGACCTTGAGCACGGGGGACTTTAACTCGAAGATCACCTCTGTAGTGAAGACCTCGTTTAGCCCGCCCCTGTTCGGGCAGCAGGGAACAACCATCAAGGTAGAGTCGCGCTATGTTGGGGCCTGTGAGGCGGGGATGAAGGCCGGGGAGTTTCAGGCTGGCAGCGGCGCCCGCATGACTCGAGATGAGGCGATGAAGATGGGCGAGCAGGCCCAGGCGATCCTTAACGATCCGCAGCTCAAGGAGATTGTGGGCAAGGCGATGCAGCAGCAGGCTGCCCAGGCCAGATAGCCGTGAGCGACCATCGGGGCGACTATCTGCGCATCTTGGTGGCGCTGCTGGACCAGGCAAACCGCAGCGATGTGTACGCAAAACGGTGGAGTGTCAGCCTGACTGCAGTGTTTCTTGCCCTGGCCACCCAGCAGCAGGGGATTCGCGTTGCCTACATCGCTGTGTTTCCCATCGTGATGCTCTGGTTCCTCGACGCGCAGAACTACCGCAAGGAGGTGCTGCTTAAGGCCCTCTACGATCGGGCGCGGACGATGCCTGAGGCGGACATTGACTTCACCATCGACATAGAAGGGGTCCCGGAGGCGAAGCGCCCAACGTATAGGTACCTCTTTCACCCGAGCGCCCTTGTATTCTACGGATCGATGCTACTGGGGGTTGTGGTCGTGGATTGCCTGATCTTCTAGGCTGCTAGCTGCCTTTCTTGCTGAAGGAGAGCCCCTTGGCTGGGCTCTGCTCAACATTGAAGCGGCGCTTGTCGTACCACTCCACCATCTGGATGCTTGAATGCCGAGAGAACTCCTGCACCTCGCGGTGTGAAATGCCGTCTGCAAGGAGCTTGGTAATAGCCGTAGCTCGCGCAGAGTGCGGCGTGGCGAAGCGCCCCGCTCCCGCTGCCATGCAGTACTGCTTGAAGAGCAGGTAGAGCCCGGTGTCAGAGAGGGCCCTTGAGGTTGGCGTCGTCCCGCCACGGCCCGTGTAGCTCACAAAGAGGTAGTCCCCCTCCGACGCCCCATCCTCCTTCCGCTCCTTAACGAGCGCCCAGAGCGGCTCCGCTGCCCATGCCGGCAAGGCCTGCTCAGCGTCCCGCTTGGCCTTAGTGTGGCGCAGGTAGAGGTAGGTGGTGCCGGAAGGGGAGCGCCGCACGTCGGCGATCCGCAGGCCAACAACTTCGCTACGCCGGAGGCCGCCACCGAAGAGGACAGCGAGCAGCGACCGGTCCCGGCGGCCCTTGGGGGTCTCGATCTCCGGAAGATTGACGATCTCCATGACGAGCTCAAAGTCGATCATCTGAGTTGGCCTCTTGCGGCCTGCGTCCTTTGGGGGTGGCGGAACCTTGTCAGCCTCAAAGGGGTTTTCGCCAACTCCGACGCTGCTCGCCATGAGCATCCGGTAAATGCGCCGGAGAGCCGCAAACTTCTTCGCGATCGTTGCGTTTGACTGCGTTGCGTCGAGCCCATCTTTCTTGCGCGCCTGCGGCCGAGCCCCAGCGGGCGCCACAGCGCGCGATGCACCTCTTGCTCCCATAGTGGGAGCCGCTACCCTTGGCCTCTCGCCTGGCTGTGACTCGAGGAACTTGCGGTACGCTATGGCGTGCAGGTCCGTGGCAGCCACCAGAAGGCCTGCGCTCTTCGGTGAGCCGGGCTCCGCCCCTAAAAATCGGCACCACTCGCTTAGAATTCCAGAGTACGTAACGCGGGTCGCTGGCGACTTTAGGGAAAGAAATGCAGAGATGCGCAGCCAAACTCGCTGTTCGTCGGTGGAGCGGCGTCGAGAGGTAACGAGGGAGGAGGGGGGCATACCGCACTAGTGTAGTTGAGGAGGGCCGCCCTCGGTAGGGACTAAGTATTTCTATTGCCGACTGTTTTCGGTATGTTACCAGCCTCGGTACGCCCTTGAATGGCGATAGAGAAGGCGGAGCGGGGAACCCGCCATACCGTATCTAATGCCAAGTAGTTGTATTGGTTAAGATGCCGTCTCCAACTCCAGATAACCGGCGTGTCACGCGCCAGCCGTTGCAGCCGCAAGTTGCTGGGCAGCTGGCTTGCACGGCTGTTGAGCCCAAGAAGCCGGCGGCAGAGTGTAAATCTGCAGGCCAGCCTAATGCCGGTGAGCCGCCGCAGATGGCGGCAGGCCTCGTCGTTTTGGCGTTTGCGCCGCAGTTCGTGCGCAGCCTCTACTGGAGGCTCTGCTCGGTGTCAGCCGAGGCGCGCCTCGCAGCAGCGCTGCGCGATTCCAAGTACCTTCCTGCCACATTTGCGCTGCGCATGTATGGAATTTCGGACCAGGAAGGGCTGAAGGCAGTTGTGGCCGCAAGTTGTGGTGACAACCCCTCAGAGGGCCTCATAGCGTGCGCCAAAACCGGGATTAAGGACCCGGAGTTCGTGCTCCCCTTCGCCAGCGCCATATCTACGCCCATGCACGCTTCGGTGCTTTGCCGGATGATGAGCCGCCTTCCCTTCACCCAGGGGCAACGCCTGGCGCTAGCCGAGACCTGCGCGCGCCTCAGCCCGGTGAGGTTTGCCGAAAAGATCGCCAACTTTGGAATAGCTTCAGCGGCCGAGGAGCATCGGCTTCTGAAGATTGCCGCGGAGAACGACCGGTCCTCAGACCCCGGCAGAGGCATGCTGCGATACTTTTGGGGGGCGAAGAGGCTCTCTCATGAGCAGCGCCTCGACATCCTCCTGACGGTTGCGGAGCACCATCCTGCAGCCCTCGGGGCGGCGATGAAGCGCCGGCAGTTCGGCGCTGAGCCGGTGCGAGAGCAGCTCCTCTTGGCTGCGAGCCGCGGCAACTCAATAGTTCGCGATGGGCAGTCGAGGATCACCGTCGCAAGGTACGTAGAGGCGTTCGGGGTCTCAAGGGTGAGCGTGCGGGCCGAGGCAGCCCGAAACATCGCGAGCCGC
This sequence comes from bacterium, assembly GCA_017853605.1. GTDB lineage: Bacteria > Bdellovibrionota_C > UBA2361 > UBA2361 > OMII01 > OMII01. The sequence continues at coordinate 4,800 of JAFMJG010000129.1, read as the reverse complement.
TCGGGCGGAGACTTGGCGCGGCACATCGCCCTCTTTGCGCTGGGGGCAAATACGTTGCGGGAGTTGGCGCTGCAGGCAGCGGTCGACACCGAGGCAAGCCCCGCGTTTTTGGTGCATGTCGACAACTTTTGCCTCAAGGACAGCGAGGCCCTTAAGAGGGTGGGGAAGGCGCACGCGCTTTCGAATGGCTGGCTCAGCTCGTTTGATCTCGACCGCTTCGGCATCGAGTCAATCGAGGAGCGTCGCGAGCTGGCGCGAGCGCTCACCCATTCCTTTGGGCTCCCCACGGCTCAGCACGTCGCATACACAGATCTCCTGCTTTGCGGGCCCGACAGGGGGGCTCGCTTCGAGGACTTCTTCTGGAGGTACGGCTACACCCCCGTGGAGGTGTCGAACGAGCTGCTCCCGCTCGCTGCGCGGCAGCATCCGGAAACTGCGATCTCTGCGCTTAGTGACCTTGGGCTCTCAGAGGCCGGCAGGCAGATCGCTGCGCTCAAGATGATTGCTGGGGCATCGGCAGCCGGAACCACCAGGGTGGTCCACTCAACCGCGCACCCCTTTACGAGTGATGAGGTGCGTGCTCTGGTCTTTGGTGCCCTCGGTGACGTGCAGGACGCCTGGCTTCTGGGCACGGATGATGACCTCGTCCATCGCGCGATGAACTTGGTGCGCGGCATAATCCGGGAGCAGGGCCCGCTCTGGGTGGTGTTGCCGGATGAGGTTGCGCACCAAGGAAATGTGCAGGCGTGCGTAGAGGTGCTCCGGAGAGTTGGTGAAGTTGAGGCCCGGGTCGATGTGAGTGGCTGGGACCTTGAGGGAGTTCGGCTCTCGCAGTCGGCGGCGCTGTACGTCGTGTGTGCCTACCACCTCGCGAGGCCCCTGGTAGAGGGACTGCCGCAGGGCACGAGGGTAAGAGAATCGGTGCGGCTTGTCTCCGGCCATGATGCCCTGCCGGTCCAAGAGCTGTCTGCGGCGCGCTTCCAGCAGCTTTGTGAGTTGCTGGGCAGCTTCCACTACGACCAGACGAGCTCCGGCTCTCCCTGTTACAGGATCTCTCGTGATGCGTGGCGCAAATCGTTCCGCGAGGTTCTCGATTTTTTGGTGGCCTCCAGCGCGCTCGGTGGCGCCAGGAGTTCCGCAGTAGGGGACCCCGCTCAGGTGCAGGTAACGCCCGCCACGGTTGGCGCTCACACGAGAGCGCTCACGGCGGAGGCAGAGCGGTCCTTTGCCAAGGATTTCGGGCTTGATTCCGCCGCGGGCATCGTTGCCCTGCAGGGCGAGTGGGGAGATCTCGTGCCGCTTACAGTCCTTATGGGGCGTTTCCGCGCTGGCCGCGAGCAGCAGGTCGCCGTGCTGCGCCAGATTGTGAAGCACGTGCTCGAGGGAAGCTTCTACGACTGGAAGTACGACCCGGCCTTCGGGCAGCTGGCGGGGATGAGCGATGCGCAGGTGTCGGCGTGGCGCCGAAATCCGGTGCGGGTTTCCCACTGCACCGCAGAGCAGTCACGCGCATTGGCTGAGCAAAAGCAGCTTGCGGAGGCAGAGGCGCTGGTAGACTACTGCCTTCTTCCTCACGTGCCTGAGGCCTATGCGGGTGAGCTCTTCGCCGCGCGCCGCTCGGCAGAGGATGTGTTGCGGGCGAGGGAGCTTTCCCCGGAGCAGTTCGCCGCCCGCGCGCCGACGACGATCGATGTTGTGTGCGACTTGATGGTCCTGAGGCGCGCAGGCCTGCGCAAGGCGCTGTTTGAGTACCTAAAACGCTATGAGGAGGCGAGGGGGGCGATCCGGCCGATAGAGCCTCCGCAAGCCGACCAGCTGCTGCGCAAGGACATAAGCCGCATCTTTCAGGCTGTGCGAGATCGGACCGTCGACAGCAGTAAGGCATACCTGGTCGTATCGGCGGTTGTGGACCATCCGAAGCTGCTGCTCACGATAGGCGATCTCGTAAATGTCTCGTCGTGCCTCAACTACCGCTCTGGGAATACTGTTGACGCGCTGCCGGCGTACGTCATGGACTCAAACATCAAGGCATCTCTCTCGTTTGCGGTAGCCGAGAATCGCTTGCGGTCGCTCTGTAAGATTCCGAAAGGCGCGCCGCTTGAGCTCAGTGAGCTCTCGTTTCGCCTCAACCCCGCGCGGCTCTCGCTGGAGGTCTCATTGCGCGGGGGCGCGCCCATGGAGCTCGACCTTGGGAAGGCGGTGCACAGGCATGTCCTACGCCTGGGGCGCTCTGAGGGGGATGGCAGGCCAGCGCTGCTCGTGGAGCAGCGCTACCACCAGTTTCACGCCGTCACATCGCACATTGAGAGCGAGCAGGCCGCTCTGCTAGCGGAGCTGCGTTCTGCGTGCGGGCTCAGGGAGGCCTCGGCTGGGGCTATATGCTTTCCGGCCTCCCGCAATCCCGGCGGGGTGTACTCTGATGCTATGGGGCGCATATGCCGCTCCGCGTTTCGGTGGGAGCCCGCCGCCAGGCCTGAAGCGGGCCTAATCCAGCTCCGTGACGATTGAGGAGCTGCCGGAGGCCTGGCGAGCCGTGACCATCGCGATTGCTATTGGTGCCTCAAGGCCCCTTGGAAGCCCCACCTAATGGTTACTAGTTTTCTAGTTCTCGTAAAGTAAGAGTGTGGTGGCTGGGGGCTGTTTTAGGGCTGTTTTGTGGGGCTTTTGGGCGGTCGGTGGGTTCTCGCTTGGGTCAGCTCCGGTGGTCACCGACGGGACCGATGATGCGGCTGTCCGGGTTCGGTGCGGTCGTCGGCTGTCGGACGTGGTTGGGGCTCGCTATGCCTGGTAAGCCGCTCTCGAGGCGGTCGAGTATGGGCGGCGAAGTTGCGAGGAGGCTTGGTGTGCGGTGTGAGTCAGCGCTGCGCAACGCACAGGGTGGCGCTGTGCGGAGTGTATTGAAAGGGTGCTTGTTGGCCCCCTCCGACCCCCTCTCCCACCGATGACCAGGCTACCCGGGCGCCTCTCTCATAGTCGGACGACAGGGACGCGTACGTTGACCTATTCCCTTCCGCGTCCAACACAACGGGAAGTGACATTTTGTGAGTCGGTAGCCGAGCTGCTTCTTCCGAGAGGAAGGAAAGAGATAGCGTCCCCTTTATATCTTCTTCGGACAGCCGTGTGCTCTACCCCAACGCCTCCGAGACCTGGGAGTGAGGCTTTGGAATGTTGGCGAGAATGAGCGCCGCGATTATTACGACCGCTCCGAACGTCTGTGACACAGAGAACCTTTCGCCAAAAAAGGTGTAGCTGAGCGCTATCGCGAATACGGGCTCCGCAGAAAAGGTTAGCGCCGTAAAGGATTCCGATACTGTCTTCTGTGCCCATGCCTGAAGAAGGAATCGTGCGACGGAGCCGAAGATAACCAGAAACGCCAACGTGGCAACAGCACTGCTGCTCCACCTCACCTCGGCAAAAGATTCAGAGCAGAGAGAAACCGCAAATGACAGCAAGCTTATCGACCAGAATGAGACGAACGTTCGGGCAACGACACCCCCACAGCTAGAAAGCCTTGACAGTGCTATGGTATACACCGCATAGGCGAGTCCGCTAAGAAGCCCGATAATATCGTACCACGAGAACGAGCTCTGCTCATCTCCGACCAAAAGCCACAGCCCAAGCACTGCTAGCGCAAGAGCCGCCATCTCGAAGCGGCTGAGCGTCTGCTTGTAGATACTGGCGGAGAAAAGCGGAACGATTACCACCTCAAGCGCTATGAGGAAGGTAAGCTTGCCGGCACGAACGTGCGGGAGCGCCGTGTAGAGAAGCGCGCACCCGAGTCCGAAGCCCATCCCCGCTATGAAACCAGCCCGGATCACGCTCCGATTCAACGGGAAGACTTTGCGCGGCACCAAGAGTCCAAGCAGCACCGCCGCGAGGGCGAAGCGTATCGCCAACAGGAGCATCGGCGGCACAAATGCAATCAGCGGCTCAGCGAGCACGATGGTTGAGGCGCCGATGAAGGTGCACAGAACAACGGTGGCCTTGGGAACGAGGGTCATCTTAAGAAACCACAAACTGGAACAAAGGGGTGCTATACCACAAGGTCTCTGAGACGTCGTGGTGGGGGGACCTTAGCGCATCTCCAGGGGAAAAGGGAAAACGGGCAGCGTCCCCCCTCCTCCCTCAAGCAGTATTGCGCGAAGGGGCTGTCCCTTCCGCGCATAAGTTATTTACCTTTTAGCTGTACCGGGGGTACAAGGCAGGTCTGGGAAGTACCCCCGGACCAGGTAACCTTAGGTGGAGAAAACTCGGTAAATCACGTCGGCCACGAGGTTCCAACGACCGCTGATTGCAATTAGTGGTGTGATTTGGTGCAGGGCTACTGCAGTTCCTGAGCAAGATAGTAGACCTCTAAAGACCCTGCGCCCCAGGATTTACGAGCACCTTCCGAACCTTTCCGCTAAACAAGGACACTATCTCGATTGCAGGAGCCTAAAGTTTACTTTCACTCCAGCCCTCCATCCACGATGCGCAACTAGCGGCAGGCCCGTTGGCACTCGCACTGCTTACATCCTAAAAGATTTGCTTAAATCAATGATTCGACCGCAAAAAACACCCTTTAGGAACGGAACCAATTGAGCGATACTTCCTTTATGAACTACCGAAAACTCTCAACTCTCTGCCACGCACTTACACTGTGTGTCGGAACTTTCCTTGTCGGCACCAACGCGCTCGCTCAAACCGTGGCGGTCAAAGGCACCCTGAAAGAAGCAACAGGCTACACCCTTGCTCTGTTGTACAAGGATGGATCCTCCGCAACTCGGAAGCTAACAGCGAGCGGAGCCTTTAGCTTCTCCA
>JAFMJG010000128.1 GCA_017853605.1 bacterium | reverse complement strand
TCCTCCTCAAAGCGCCGGATGCGCAACATCTTGCTGTACAGTTCGGTGAGAAGTTCTTGCTCCATGCCTACGTAACCTCAACTAGAGATGGCACGATACCCAACGCTGCCTCCGGCTAGGCACTCAGGGAGGGGAGTGCTGGGGCAACAGGGGTCCGTGGCATCGCGGGTTTATACCAACCGACCCCAGTGCTGTCCATCCGGGCAGGCTTGGCCTCCCTGGCGCACCGCGCAGGCCCAAAAAAGGGCCGGTGAAGTGGGCGGAAATAATTGTCTCTATAGCGAGTTAGGCTCTCTAGGCGTATCATCTTTGCATGTCCTCGTACCGCCATCTCCTCTCTGTTGACCCGAGCCTTGCCTGCTCTGGATGGGCGCTCTTTTCGGTCAGCGAGGGGACGATACGGGCAGTGGGAAAGATTAAGGCTGCCAAGCCTCCCCTGCCGCTGCCGGTGAGGCTTGAGCGGCTGCAGGAGAGCATCGGCCGGGTGCTTGACGAGCTTCGTCTCGGCCTGGGCGACGTCCTGGTGTGCGAGGCGCCGACCACGATGAAGGATCCCCACAACGCCATAAAAGTGGAGCAGGTGCGCGGCCTCTTTGAGTCGCTTGGCCGAGGTCGCGGGCTTACGGTACCGGGCCGGGTCAATCCGCGCTCGGTGCAGTACGAGGTCATGGGGCTTCGCGGCAGGCAGCTCGCCCGTGTTGAGGTGAAGGCAGCTGCGGTTCGGACGGCGGAGTTCCTGTACGCCAAGGAGCTGCGTTCCCTCGGGTTGGCTGAGCTGCGGAAGCACCAGGATATCGTTGACGCGATCCTAGTGGGGCGTCTGGCCCTCCTTCAGATAGAGGCCGCAAGAAACGCGATGGCTCCCCTGGAGTCGGTGTTCGGAACGCAACAGAAGCAGGATCGTCGCTCATGGAGGGCTAAAGCATGCAACGTCTCATGACGAGCGCGGTGGCGCGGTTGGGTATTGGCATCTTTTCGCTCCTTGCCAGCGGAGCTGCCGGCGCAGAGCCGAAAGCGGCGGCCGTCCCCAGCGGGCCGGGACCGAACCTCGTTGCTGCCTCAGGCCCCGTTGACGTGGTTGCGGGAGATCCGCGCGGCCCTGCGGACCTGACGATATGCAGCCAGAACCTCAAGCTGTTTGGAACGCTCGACGAGGTGAAACGACGCAACCCCCGGTTCACTGAGGGCGAGCTGCGCCAGAAGGTCGATGATCTCGTGAGGCGCTTCCACGTCGTGCGGTGTGACGTCATCGCGCTTCAGGAGGTGCTTGCAAAGAATCAGGCTGAAGGAGAGGCGGCGCTCAAGCCCCTCATTGAGGCGCTCCGTGCCCGGAGTGGCCGCTCCTTTGAGGCTCGCGTTGGGCCGCCCGGAGATGGCGGCATGGCGCTCGGGTTTCTGGTGGCACAGGACAGGGCCTCGGTCCTCAACATGCTCTCGTACGCCCGCGTAGAGCTCCCAAAGCTGACCCCCAAGCAGCGCCCCCGCATCTTCTCGCGAACGCCGCTTGAGGTTCAGCTCTCGGTAAAGTCGCGCGAAGGCGACCTGACTAAGGTGGTGACCGTAGTAAACTTCCACCTGAAGTCAAAGCGGGGCGGCGAGGGTGACCCGACCGGCCTGGAGTGGGAGACCTTCCGCATGGAGATGGCTGAGGGATTCAGGAAGATTATTGAGGTGAGGCACCAGGACGCCTTTGCGTCCGGCAGCTCGATACTGGTGGTTCTTGGTGATCGCAACAGCGACTTCGATGTTGCCAGCGCCAAGATACTCGAGGGATCGCTAAACCTCGCCAGTTTTCAGCAGGAAGGCGGCTGCCGTGTCAGCAAGCGAGGGGTGCCCGTGTGCCAATCCGGAAAGTCCATGCCTCAACGGCTCTTTAGTGTGGTGACTTCGAACTCAGAGGTGGCGACCTACCCGGGAACGTTCGAGTACAAGGGCGAATACTCCTGGCTTGATGACATCCTGATGCCGGCCGAGAGCCTGCCGTACGCGTGGGTTTCGCCCTCCAGTGAGGCAAAGTACAACTCCGGAGTTGTATCCCAGCCGCAGGGAGCCTCTGATCACTCGATGGTGTGGGCCAAGCTCAACTGGTGACCGATTCGCAAGGCCTACGCAGACACCTGGCGCCAGATGGCGTCTAGTGTGCCGGAAAGGCTTGCAATGAGGCAGGGGTCGCGCAGCGCAGGAAGGAAGAACGCCTCCCGAACCTGCGCCTTGACCTCCTCAGGCGCTAGGCCCTCGGCCAATGCGCGCCTGCTCTCTGCCAGGAGGTCGGAGGTGTTCTGTGATACGGACTCAAGGTGCTTGCGCACCAGGGAGCCGGTGATGCAGCCGCCGTAAGAGAATCCCACGCCTGATAGATCCAGGTCTGCCAGGCGAGATATGGACTCAAGCGCGAGCTGAATCGAGGCATCGCCTCCAGGGGCAGCGAGGCGACGGCCATTGTAGTAGCCCACGGTCTCATCGGCGATCAGGAAATTGTGCGGCTGGACCAGGTACGCTTGCGAATGCTGCCGATGCCCGGCCATGGAGACGCACCGAATAGAGATATCGTCATCTATGGCGAGGGACTCGCCGTCAACGAGGCCCTTGTCGAGCGAGAGGGATGCAGAGAACTCCTTGAGGGAAGCGGTGTCCGCAGCATCCGAGAGCTGCGCCGAGAGAGCCCGGTCCCCCTCCCAAATCGCCTTCATGTCGTCCCCGGACTTAAGGAGCGCCATCATAGGGCTATTCCCTACGACCTGGAGCTTCGGCAGCTCTCGCCTAAGGAGGGGGATCATTCCGACGCGATCAGCATCGAGGTGGGTGACGAGAACCCGCTTGACCTGCGAAAGCGAGAGCTTGCTCGCCTCAAGCCGCCGAAGCAGGGCAGGAAAGTGGGCGGAGCAGCCGGGATCCGAGAGGGTGACCTCGCCGGACTCAGCGACTATCGCGTATCTTGAGGTGGCTCCGAGGGAGATATGGTGGAGGCGGGGGTACACCTCTGTTGTGGCACGAACAAGCATGGGGGCTCCAGTATTTCTTGTAGCCCCGCTCTAGCATGTGCCCCTCAGGCATAATGACAGAACGGGTAACGGCAGCTTCTCACAGCTTAGCGGTGTTACTCAACCGGCGAGTCGCCCTGGGCCACCACAGTCGGGGGCGGGAAGCCACGGCTAGTCTGCCAGTATGCACAAAAAAGGGGGAGCTTTCGCTCCCCCTTTGTACTGCCAGCTGTCGCTGCCTTAGGCGTTGGCGGCCGCCTTCTTCCTCGATCGGGCAGGACGCTCCGCCGCTGCCTCATCTTCCGACTCTTCGGTGGTTGCTGTCTGCGCTGCTGGCGCACCATCGGCGGCGCCAATTCCGCAGGAATCCATTACGAGAGCCCTGATCTCAGCTGTCATCTCGGGGTTCTCCCGGAGGAACTGCTTGGCACCCTCTCTCCCCTGGCCGATGCGCTCTCCACGGAAGCTAAACCAAGCGCCAGACTTGTCGATGATGCCCTTATCAGATCCGATGTCGATTACCTCACCCAAGAAGCTGACGCCCTCGTTGAAGATAATGTCGAATTCTGCCTCGCGGAATGGGGCTGCGACCTTATTCTTCACCACTTTCACGCGCGCACGGTTGCCGATTACGCTCTCCCCCTCCTTGATGGACCCGATTCGGCGAACATCAAGCCGCACTGAGGCGTAGAACTTCAGGGCGTTCCCTCCAGTGGTGGTCTCCGGGCTGCCAAACATGACGCCGATCTTCATGCGGATCTGGTTGATGAAGAGGATCGTCGTGCTTGACTTCGCGCTGGCCGCAGTCAGCTTGCGCAACGCCTTGCTCATGAGGCGGGCCTGGAGGCCTGGCTGCTGATCCTCCATCTCGCCATCGATCTCGGCACGGGGCACGAGCGCGGCAACCGAGTCAACAACAACGAGGTCAACCGAGCCGGATGACACTATCGCTTCGCAGATGTCTAGAGCCTGCTCGCCGCAATCAGGCTGGCTAACGAGCAGCTTCGATGTGTCAACGCCGAGCCGCTTGGCGTAGTTGACGTCGAGCGCATGCTCCGCATCGATGTAGACTACGGTTCCCCCGGCGCGCTGAACTTGGGCAGCTGCGCTAAGCGCCAGCGTGGTCTTTCCAGATGACTCGGGGCCGTAGATTTCGCAGATTCTCCCTTTAGGCAGGCCGCCGATCCCGAGCGCGATATCGAGGCCGAGGCTGCCGGTTGAAAGAGCCTCGACGCGCTCGGACATCGATGTGCCGAGGTTCATGATAGCGCCCTTTCCGTACTTCTTTTCGAGCTGGGATATGGCGGAGGAGAGCGCCTTTGTCTTCTCTCCGGTGTTCTCTGAGTTCTCTGAATCTCGCTCGTACAGTTCCATTTTTCTCTCCTTCCGTTTTCTTACACGTACCTAAAAAATTATCTCTATTCCCAATGCGCGCGGGGCGCTTGAACCACTCTCACAGTTTGGGGCACCGTTGCCGGGCTGTCGGAGACTCGCTGCGAGCGTAGTACTACCGTATTAGCCCCGGCATGTTAACGCCAATCATCAGTTGAGCTGTCGAATCACTCCGATTAATCGGCCCTGAATCGTAACCTTATCGACTGTGATCGGCTGCATCGTGGGGTTAGCCGGAATGAGCATAACCTGACCACTCTTCAATCGACGATAGCGCTTAAGAGTTGCGCTTCCATCATCAAGGAGGGCCACAACTATCTGGCCATCCTCGGCTCCGTCCTGTTTTTTTATCACGACGATGTCACGGTCACAGATGTGCTCGTCGATCATTGAGCTTCCGCTAACCTCTAGGCAGTACACCTCCCCTCGGCCATCAATCATGCTGGGGGGGATCTCAATGGTGGTTGACTGCTCAATCGCCTCTATCGGCCTTCCTGCGGCGATAACTCCCACAAGCGGAACGGCTGTTGGTCCGAGCTCAGGAGTTGCCCGGTCGAGCAGCTCTAACATCCCGTCGGCGCCACGCCGGATGAACCCCTTCTGCTCAAGGCGCTCCAGGTGAAAGTGAGCAGTTGAGGCCGACTTTACCCCGATGAAGTCTGAGATCGCCTTGAGGGGTGGTGCATAACCCTTCTCTGCGAGAAAATTCCTCAGAAACTCAAGGGTTTGTCTCTGCACAGGGGCCAGGGTGTTGCTTTGAAAGCCCTGGGGGTCTTGAGCGGGGAGGTCTGGTTGTTTGCGGGTTTTTGTTTTCATCATCTCTCCTTCTGAGATGCCGACTATTCGCGTACCATATGCAAAAAAGATAGAATGGGCAACGGAATTTCTCTGGGCGCCGCTAGTTACTGGCCTGCGCAGGCAGGACCAGAGTGACAAAATTGTGACATTTAGGGGTTTTAGTGGGGTGCCGATAGAACCTGTATGCGGGGCGGATATCCCCTCCGCAGAAGGGAACTCGAGATCGGATGACCGGTATACCTATCCAAAAGATGGTGCCTTTGGGGCTCCGGCAAGAGGTGCGGCTGCTCGTCGTAGACGATCAGCTAGAGCATTTCGAGCAGCTGCAGGAGTTCGCGGAGATGTACCATCCCGAGTTTCGCGTAGAGTGCCGCCTGGCCTCATCGGCCTGCGAGGCGGAGGACGTGGCCCGCTCTTGGAAAGCCTCAGTTGTTCTGCTTGATCTGCACGTTGTCTCAAGCGCGCTTGAGCTGCTTCAGAAGCTTGCTAGCCAGGGTGCTGCAGTGGTGGCCACCACGGATAGTCGGCTTCCCGAGCTGGTTGAGACCGTTGCCCACTACGGGGCGGTTGGATACCTTCCGAAGAGCACTAATCCCGAGGACCTTGAAAACCTCCTCTCGTTTGTGGCCTCCGTTTCAACCCCCTTTTCCCCCCAGCAATAGTCCCTCTTTTTTGAATCCCCTCCGCAGAGTATCGTGTTGAGACTCAGAACAGAGTTAGGGAGCCGGTGCGCTGTATGCTTAAGCGATGTCTACTGGAGAGGGTGTCGTTGTTTCTCGTCTTTGTGTCGACGGGAGTACTTCTGTCCGGGATCGAGGCGTGCCAGGAGAGCTACTGCGTTGGCTGCCAGGCCAAAGCGCCAGGCACAGGGACGCCGACGATTACTCCCACCTTTACCGACACCTCTGGCGGCTCGGTAACGCCGGAAACAACTGGGACCGTAACTGTGACCGCAGAGGCGTCCGGCAGTCCCGCTGCCACCGGCACGGCTGCCGCGACAGCAACCACAACTCCCAGCGTGCGAGAGCTTAGCGTGGTCGGTCGGGGCCTGCTGGAGGACCTGCCGCAGGCAAGCGAAGGGGATGGGCCGAGTGGTGGAGCGGCCGCTGGTGGCTCCGGTGTGGGTAGTTCAGGAAACTGGCTCGGCAAGGGGTTCTCGGGAGAGAACACTGGGGCGTGGTCAGATGTTGATGGTGACGGATTCTCGGATGATCTCGAAGAGAAGCTGGGGTCGGATCCGCGCAGCGCGCAGTCCCTTCCCGAGGGCGCAACCTCAACGCGTATCGACGCCAAGTTGCGCGCAAGTGATTCCGACCTCGATGGGTTGAGCAACCAGGATGAGTCGCAACGGGGCACTGCGCCAGACTCTTTTGATTCGGATGGTGACGGGCGTACAGATGGCGCAGAGGTGCTATCTGGAGGCGACCCGGCGGACGATGGTGACGATTACCCTGACGGTGATTCAGACGGCCTGAGCGACTCTTATGAGGAGGCCCACGGCTCGAACCCTGGTCGTATCGACTCGGACGAGGATGGATTGCGGGATGACCAGGAGGCGGGGTTGGGCACTAACCCGCAGGCCCCGGACACCGATGGCGATGGGATTGCAGACGGGAAGGAGTATGCCCTTGGCTCGGATCCGACGCAGGCTGAGTAGCCTCGCTCATCGGCGGCTCCCTGCCGGGTGAGGGCCGGCGAGGGATGCCGGGCCCTGTGGGGCGCCCCTGACCTTTGTCTTTGTCTTGCCGGCGATCAATGATGCCGGTGTAGCCTACCGCACTTGGAGCCGCCATGCGCCACGCCCGTTCTTCAGAGGTATTTGAAAAAGCAAAGAGGATCCTGCCCGGCGGGGTAAATTCCCCCGTTAGGGCTTTCCGCTCTGTTGGTGGCGAGCCGTTTGTTGTCCAGCGGGGAGAGGGGGCGTTTCTCATCGATGTGGATGGCAACCGCTACGTGGACTTCATAAACAGTTGGGGGCCGCTCGTTCTGGGGCATGCCCATCCATCGGTGGTTGCAGCACTGCATGAGCAGGCGCAGCTCGGCACGAGCTTTGGGGCCTGCCACGAGCGGGAGGTGGAGTTGGCCGAAGAGGTTCAGCGGCTCTTCCCGTCGCTTGAGCTGTTGCGGTTTGTAAATTCGGGCACCGAAGCTGGAATGGCGGTTATTCGATTGGCCCGCGGGTTTACCCGTCGCGAAAAGATAATCAAATTTGAGGGGTGTTACCACGGGCATGCAGACGCGCTACTGGCAAAAGCTGGCTCGGGTGTCCTGACGCTTGGGCTTCCCGATTGCGCCGGCGTCCCGTCTGCCGCGGTCTCGGCCACACTTGTCGCGGAGTTCAACAACATTGAGTCGGTCGAGCGCATCTTTGCGGCCTGTGGAGATGAAGTGGCAGCGGTCATTCTGGAGCCGGTTGTCGGGAACTGTGGGCTGCTGGTCCCACGGCCCGAGTTCCTCGCGGCGCTGCGCAAGATTACTGAGCGTCACGGCGCGCTGCTGATCTTCGATGAGGTCATGACGGGCTTCAGGGTTCACCTCGGAGGGGCGCAAGCGCTCTACGGAGTTCGGCCGGACCTCACCATGCTGGGCAAGGTCATAGGCGGGGGCCTGCCCGTCGGGGCTTTTGGGGGACGGCGGGAGATCATGGAGCAGCTCGCTCCGCTCGGACCGGTGTACCAAGCGGGGACCCTCTCAGGCAATCCGTTGGCGATGGTTGCTGGGCTAACCACGCTGCAGGAATGGCGCAAGCCGGGCGTTTTTGAGATGGCGTGTGGAGTGGCAGAGAGTTTGGTTGAAGGGCTGCGGAGCGGCGCAGCGCGCCATGGCGTGCCCCTGGTTGCCCAATCGGTAGGCACGATGTTCGGCTTCTTCTTCTCTCCTACGCCAATTTGCTCCTTCAGGGAGACGGTCTCGACGGATCGGGAGGCCTTCCAACGCTTCTTCCACGCGATGCTCGATCAGGGGGTCTACTTCGCCCCGTCGGCATTCGAGGCAGGGTTTGTTTCGGCTGCGCATGCCGGGGAGGCGATCAATCATGCGCTCGCTGCCCTCGATGCTGGATTCGCGGCTGCTGCCCGCAGGTAGTGCCGGAAGCCCGCCGGGACTCCTCCGCTAGTGTGCCAGCTCCGGAATGCGGATGAGCGATGGAAAGAAGTCCCAGATCTGCCCGCTCGTGTACGGGAAGAGCTGCGCCGAAAAGGTTGCGCCTACCGTAAAGGCTCCGAGAATGAGGGACAGGCTTAGCAGCGAGATCATGAAGGCAGTGGGGAGCGGGAGGTTTCCGATGGCTCGTATCGCATAGAGAAACACGAGAAAGGCGAATACGGCGGAGGTCAGCACGAGGAGTGGAAACATCTCTATGAGCCAGTCCTCTTCGTGCCGGTGTCCCGTCACGAAAAAAGACACAATCGTCAACTCGCCGTGCAGGGCTAGGTTCGCCGCGTAGTAGCCGACCATGAAAGGCACAACTGCAACGAGTGGATAGGTGGAGGCACCGATTACCTTGATGAGTGGTGCGCTGATGCCGAGCAGCCTCAGCATTACGGTCAGGGCGAGCACAAAGAGGACAAAAGCGAGCGCTAGGGTGCAGGTGACGGCGTAGGCGCCGTCTTTGCTGGTCGGAGCGATCCCTAATGAGTACTGGTGGTAGAGGGAGGGGAGCACCAGCACAGCGAGCACCCCGATGAGGGAGGAGAGTATGTAGGGGGGGTAGGGACGCTCGGTAAGCAGGTGGTCCATCGTGCCACGTCGGTCGAGCACCGAGCACATCAAGAGGTCTAGTAACCCTATGCGGCGTTGGTATTTTACCGGCTGGCTGCTCATGCAACCCTAGTTTGCAGCACACCCAGCAGGATTGGCGAGAGCAAAAGTCAGCGGCGGCGAGGTTTGCTGTGCACCGGTAACCGAACGATATCTCTTAGGGGCGGCCTGGGGTGCCCTCGGGGTGGTCATACGGCGCGCGTCTCCAAACCCTGGCGGGGGTGAGCTGGATTGCCTTTTCCGGTCTTTTGGTGTTGAATCCGTCCACCCGAAAGCCACTGAGGGTGCCGTTGAATTGCCGCCTACCGAGGAGGCGTAACTTGAGCGGGAGTAGCTCAGTTGGCTAGAGCATCAGCCTTCCAAGCTGAGGGTCGCGGGTTCGAGTCTCGTCTCCCGCTCCATTTTTTTCCTATTCGAACTTGGCAAAAGCCAAGATTCGAATGACGGGAAGGGGCC
>JAFMJG010000127.1 GCA_017853605.1 bacterium | reverse complement strand
AGGCTCGTGAGGCCATCAGCAGCGACGGGCGGGGCCGGGGAGAGTCTTCCCACCGTGGTTTTGGCACTCACCGGCCCCGGAGGTAGCGCCGGCGCCCAGCCGCGGGCGGGCTATTGCCCTTGAGCAAGCGCTCGCAGGGTGTCGATGGTGTCAGCCTCTCCTGACGGCTTGTCGCGACGCCACCTGGCGATTCGGGGGAAGCGCACTGCCACCCCCGACTTATGGCGAGAGGACGCCTGGATGCCCTCGAATGCGATCTCGAACACCAGCAACGGCTGCACTGTCCGAACTGGGCCAAACCGCTCCTTCGTATGCTCCCTAACAAACCGGTCCACCTCCTGGATCTCAGCGTCAGAAAGCCCCGAGTACGCTTTTGCAAAGGGCACAAGCTGCTGCCCACTCCAGACAGCAAAGGTGTAGTCGGTGTAGAGGCCTGCTCTCCTTCCGTGTCCCCGCTGAGCGTACACGAGCACGCCGTCAACCGAGAGCGGCTCTGCCTTCCACTTCCACCAAGCGCCGCGCTTGCGGCCGGCCACGTAAGCGGATTCCTGAAGCTTAACCATCAGCCCCTCAGCCCCCTGCTTCCTGGCGTGCCGGCGAAGGGTATCGAGCTCTTCCCACGAGTCGGCCTCGACCTGCGGCGAGATCTGAATCCGGTCGTCAGTGAGCGCCCCCGGGCCGAGCAGCGCGGCGAGACGCCTGCGCCTCCCATCAAGCGGCATCATCCGAAGGTCTTCGCCTCCGCTTTCAAGGAGGTCATAGGCGAGAAAGCCGGCCGGTATCGATGAGAGCAGCGCAGGATGCACCCGCTTTCGGTTGAGGCGCCTCTGAAGGTCGCTGAACGGGGCTGGAGCCCCATCTCGCCACGCAACGATTTCGCCATCGAGCACCGTGCCATCCGGAAGGTGTCGAGCTATCTCAACCAGATCGGGGAAGGCTTCGGTGATGAGCTCCTCGCCCCTTGACCATACTGCACAGTCGCCCGCACGCCGAACGATCTGTCCCCTGATGCCGTCCCACTTCCACTCCACAAGCCACGCGCCAAGGGTCCCCAGGGAGCTCGCGTCGCCAGCCAAGGGGAACGCCAAGCAGAACGGGTAGGGCGCCATGGACACCGAGTCGCCGCCGCCACCCTGCAGGTCAGCCAGGCAAAATGCATCGGGATCCCTCAGGGCGGCCAATCGCTGCGCAACAGCCGTCTCTGCCTGCCCAACTAATCCAGCTAATGCTTTTACCACTAAGCCCTGCGAAACACCGATACGCAATCCGCCCGTTATGAGCTTGTTGAAGACGAGGCACTCATCTTCAGACATGCCCTCCCAGGACTCCTTGACCCGTCGCAGCCGGTCTCCAATGGTGGCGGACTTCAGCTCCTGCACCTCCTTGGCCCATGCGCGAAGCGATACTGGGCGGCGCGGCCGCACAGCAGCAACCAGCTTAGATATCGTCTCAGCGAGATCTCCGACAACGCTGTAGGACTCCTCGATGAGCCAGCCCGGCAGCCCAGAGACCTCGCCGCATAGCGCTCGAAGCTGGGTGGCCGTCACGGGGCGATCGAGCTTCCCCCCACGCAGCACGTGTATCGCCCATCCGAGATCGCCCTCAGGCGCTTCCCCAAAGAACCGCTCAAGCAGCGCAACCTTTCCGCTCGTGCTGGAGGTGGCGCTGATCAAGTGGTACAGGTCGACAAAATCCATCACTCTTCCGCCTCCCCGAAGCTAGCGCCAAGCTCTGCTGCCTCGATGCCGAGAGACTGCAGCCAACGCCCGAAAGCGGCCGTGTAGCCGTGGGTAAGGAGCACCCGCGATGCGCCCGTTGCGCGCACTGCTTCGGTGAGGCCGCGAAAGTCAGCGTGATCCGAGAGCACAAACCCTCTCTCAATGCCGCGGCGGCGGCGAATGCCCCGAATAGCCATCCATCCTGAGAGCGACGCTAGCGAATGCCTTCCAAAGCGCTTGAGCCACGGAGTCCCCACGACAGCCGGCGGCGCCACCACCAGCGCCCCCTCTGCGCGCGTGTCGCTGCCCGAGCGCTCCAAGCCCTGCATGTCGAAGCCCAGCGCCTCACACACCTGCCAAACAGAGGCATGGACAAGGACCCTGCCGAGGTCCCGGCGCAGGTGATGAAGCAGCCTCTGGGCCTTGCCGAGCGAGTAGGCACAAACGATGGAGCTTATTCCAGCCTCGCGATTCTGGGCCCACCAGCCGTGAAGCTCCTCAAAGACCTCAGCCTGCGGCCGCCAAGAAAAAACTGGGAGCCCAAACGTGCACTCGGAAATAAATACGTCGCACGAAACCGGCTCGAAAGGCGAGCTCACGCCATCATCTTCGGTCTTATAGTCGCCGCTGAAAACCCATCGGGCTCCGCCGTGCTCGACGAGTATCTGGGCTGAGCCAGGCACATGTCCGGCCGGAAAGAAAGTGAATCGAACCCCGTTGATAGTTACTGCCCGCCCATACTCGATCCCCTCAACTTGCCCCGGCAAGGCGCCGAGGCGGGCGTGGAGGAGCGCGACGCCGATGGTGTGCGTCAGGTAGCTCGCGCTCCCCGGACGCGCGTGATCCGCGTGAGCATGCGTGATAAGCGCGCGCGGAACTGGCCGCCACGGATCCAGGTAGACATCCGCAGCGGGACAGTAGAGCCCGTTAGGAGACAGCGTCAGAAGATCCTCGCCTTGAGCCATGAGAGCAAATGGTACACCAAGCGCCCACCGAGAAGCGACTGGGGCCGAAACTTGATGGGTATACCAGGCGCTGCAGCGTGCTTTCGGGCCAAACTCGCGCGCAACTCCCCTTGCGCCAGACTCTTGGGCTTTCACCGGCGGGAGGGCTCGCGTAGACTCCCGCCTGCGATGTGGATCCTTCTCTCCCTAGTGTCTGGCTTGAGCGATGCCCTGCGTGATTCTGTCGTTAAGGGGCTGAGCCGGTCGACGCCTCAGGTGATGATCGCGTGGTCGTATTCCCTCTGCTCACTCCCCTACTTTCTGCCCTTCGTCCTCCTGCAGCCCCCAGTTGACCTCTCCGCCGACTTCTGGCTCCTCGCCCTGTTCCTGGGCGCCACGCACGTCTTGGGCAGCCTTGGGGTGACCTATGCGCTCGCAAGCTCCGACCTCTCGCTGTGTGTGCCGATGGTTGCTTTCACCCCTGTTTTTCTCGTCGTCGTTGGCCCGCTGATCACCGGCCACATCCCCTCGGCCCATGGCGTGGCAGGCACCCTTCTCGTTGCCCTCGGCTGCTACTTGCTCAACATCCGCGACGCCACGCGCGGAGGGCTCGCGCCAATAAGGGCGATCTTCAGGGAAAAGGGGGTGAGGATGATGCTGCTCGTGTCCCTCCTTTGGAGCGTCACGTCCGCTATTGACCTCCGGGCGGTGCGCACGTACGGGCTCGCTTTTTGGAGCGCGGCAGAGCTCGCCGCTATCGCGGCTCTCTTTGTGCCGGTTGTCATCGCCCGGCGCGGCATGGCTGCCACTTCTCCGGCATCCTGGCGTGGATTGGCCCTCATCGGCGTACTGAATGCATTCTCTTTTGGCCCATACCTCGTTGCTTTAAGCTCCTCGCACGCCCTGTACGTTGTCTGCGTTAAGCGCAGCAGCATCCTGTTCTCGCTAGTTCTCGGGAGGATCCTTTTCAATGAGAATAGCCTGCACGGCAGGCTCCTCGGCGCGTCGCTCATGTTTCTTGGGGTCTGCGTGATCTCTATCTGGGGCTAGCTGGCAGGTTGTGTGTCTTATCGAACGTCGCTCCTGCATCCCTCCTGCATAATCGCCGAATGCATCCTTGCGTGGTAGCCTCTGGAGATCATCCGTCGCTGGTGCTGCGAGGCGCAAGCTAGGGGCTACAAGCTGCCCCTTGCGGAAAGGAGGACTATCCATGGCCGAGCGAAGAACAAAGGTGGCGGGACTTAAGTCGCGCCTGCCTTTCAAGACGTGCCCCGTCTGCAACCGCCCCTTCTCGTGGCGAAAGAAGTGGCGCCGCACGTGGGACAGGGTTATGTATTGCAGTGACCGCTGCCGACGCAGCTCATCTGGAGTTCGCTAGCGCCCACATGCCGAAGCCGATCCTGCGCCTCATACTTGGTGACCAGCTCAACATCAGCCACTCGTGGCTCGCCGAGAGCAGCGCGCCTGCTGAGTACCTGATCATGGAGGTCCGAGAGGAGGCGACCTATGCACGTCACCATGTGCAAAAGATCGTCGCTTTCTTCCTGGCGATGCGCTCCTTTGCCGAGGAACTCCGCGCGAGAGGCCTCATAGTCCACTACATTTCGCTTGATGACCCGGAAAACCAGCATTCGTTTGCGAAAAATGTCTCTCGGCTTATTGCGTCCGGGCGCTTCTCGGCGTTCGAGTACCAGCAGCCGGATGAGTATCGCGTTGAACAGGACCTCCTTCAGCTCGCCTCATCCCTTCCCGTGCCAAGCCGAGCGGCCGACTCGGAGCACTTTTTGGTCTCTCGGCAGTTCTTCCAAGATGTTTTCCGGGGACACAAACGCTACGTCATGGAGAGCTTCTATCGGGAGGTTAGGCGCCGGCACCGCATCCTTCTCGATGGCGACAAGCCGGCTGGCGGTCGCTGGAACTTCGACGCTGAGAATCGCAAAAAACTGCCGGATTCAGCGACGCCCCCCGTTGCCCTGCGGTTTCCCCGCGACGTTAGGCAGCTGGTCTCCATGCTGGGGGCTAAGGGCGTTCCGTCGATTGGCTCAATCGATCCCTCGAATTTTGGATGGCCGGTCACGCGTGAGGAGTCCCTCGCGGTTCTCTCAGACTTCTGTGAGCGGTTTCTCCCGTCGTTTGGGTCATACCAAGACGCCATGCACACTGACCACCGCCTCCTGTTCCACTCTAAGCTCTCATTCTCGATGAACGTAAAGCTGATATCGCCGATGGAGGTTATTGAGTCAGCTATCGGCGCCTGGGAGCGGAGCAAGGGAAAGATCTCCATCGCGCAGATCGAGGGATTTGTGCGACAGATCGCAGGCTGGCGAGAGTTCATGCGGGGCGTGTACTGGGCACACATGCCATCCTACAAGACTCTCAACTTCTTCGGCGCCAACAGGCCTCTGCCCCACTACTTTTGGGATGGCGAAACGAAGATGCGCTGCGTCAAGCATGCAGTTGACCAGTCCCTGGAGGATGCCTACGCCCACCATATTCAGCGCCTAATGGTCACCGGCAACTTTTTGCTGCTGTCGGGGGTAAGCCCCGATGACGTGGATGCGTGGTACCTCGGAGTTTACGCCGATGCGATAGAGTGGGTGCAGCTGCCCAATACGCGCGGCATGAGCCAGTTTGCTGACGGAGGCATCGTGGGCACGAAGCCCTACATGTCCAGCGCAAATTACATCAACAAGATGTCGAATTACTGCTCTGGCTGCAGCTACAAGCTCAAGGAGCGCACCGGCCCGGGTGCCTGCCCGTTCAATAGCCTCTACTGGAACTTCCTCATCTCTCACCGCGAGAAGCTTCAAGGCAACCCGAGGATCGGGATGGGTTACAAGCTTATCGACAAGATGAGCAGCTCAGAAGTTGCCGAGATTACGGCCCAAGCCCAACACTACCTGAACAACCTGGAGGAACTGTAACCGAATGGCACAACACAAGCGCGCTCTCCACATCTTTCGCCGCGACTTGCGGCTTGCTGACAACACGGCCCTAACGGCCGCCCTTGAGTCCTCGGAAGAGGTGCTTACGTGCTTTATCTTCAACGACCGGCAGGTAGGCCCCCATCGCTACCGCTCCGCAAACGGCCTCGCTTTCATGATCGAGAGCCTGGAGGGGCTGGAAAAGGATGTGGCGGCGGCCGGCGGGAACCTAATGTTTCTCCATGGGGAGCCCGGCGAGGTCGTGCAGCAGCTCGCTGCCAAGCTCAAGATCGACGCGGTCTACTTCAACAAGGACTACACGCCGTTTAGCCGGGAGCGCGACGCTGCCCTTGCTGCTGCATGCAAGAAGCTTGGGCTCCCTCTATACGCCTGCAGCGACGCGCTGCTCACGGACCCCGAGACCTTCTCAAAAGACGACGGAAAGCCCTACACGGTGTACACGCCCTTCTTTAAGAGGGCCTCTCGCTTGCACGTTGCTGAGCCGGCCAAGCCAGCGAAGCTGCGGCTAGCCCGCGCTGATGCGCCTGGGCTCGTGCGAGTCAGCCCGCGCGCCTTCTGGCCAAAAGATGAGGCGCCGAAGAGGCTCAGCAAGGGGGGGCGCTTGGAGGGGCTTGCCATTCTCAAGCACATTCGCGATTTCGCCGCGTACGACGAGCAGCGCAACCTCCCTGCCATTCGGGGAACGACGCTCCTGGCCCCTCACCATAAGTTTGGCACGATTTCCATCCGCGAGTCATACCACGCAGTAGCTTCAGCTTTCAGCCCGAGCCACACGCTCATTCGGGAGCTCTACTGGCGCGACTTCTTTACCCATATCGGATTTCATTTCCCGCACGTGTTCCGGGGCGCATTTCACCGCATGTACGACGCAGTCGAATGGTCGAATGACAAGTCGCTCTTTGGCGCCTGGTGCAGCGGCAAGACGGGCTTCCCCATCGTCGATGCGGGGATACGAGAGCTCATTACCACCGGATTTATGCACAACCGCGTGCGCATGATTGTCGCCTCTTTTCTCACCAAGGATCTGCACTGCAGCTGGCAGCTCGGCGAAGAGTTTTTCGCAAGGCACCTGACTGACTATGACCCCAGCGTCAACAATGGCAGCTGGCAATGGGCTGCCTCAACCGGGTGTGACGCACAGCCGTACTTCCGCATCTTCAACCCCTGGCTGCAGCAGGAGCGGTTCGACCCGCAGTGCGAGTACATTAAGCAGTGGATTCCCGAGCTGGCCGGCCTCAAGCCCAAGGAGATTCATTCGCTCCACGAGGATGACATGTTCCGGTCTGCTGACTACCCAAGGCCAATCGTTGAGCACGGCACGCAGAAAATTATCGCCGAAGAGATGTTCCGAGCCTGCCAGCCTAAGCGCGGCTAAGGGCTCAGGGCTTCACCGCACCGGGCCTACCGCAGCATTCGGGTCCGCGAGCGCGTTCCTGCGGAGTCCCTAACGTAGCACCGAACCGGCACACGCGGCCGCCTACGGGCGAACTCATAGTACCCCTCAGCGTCACTAAGCTTGGATGCCACGCCACGGCCGCCGCACATCAGGGTTACTTGCTCACCAGAAACGATCGCCCCAGTCGGCCCGGTAATCTCGCCGAACAGGTACGACCTCCTCGTTCCCCGCTCAATCGACAGGGTAAGCGCGTTGGTGTCAGGTGCCGGGGTGGGCGTTGGCGTCGGAACTCCCAGCGCTGCCTCAACGGCCGCAGCAGCGTTCAGGCGGCCGCCGGTGACCACCTTGCCGTTCAGCCCTGCAACGTCGTCCGCGGAGCTTAAGATCAGGTCCCGTATCTTTCCGTACGAGAGTGATGTGTTGGCTGACTTCATGAGCGCCGCAACACCCGCAACGAAGGGTGCCGCCATAGAGGTGCCGCTTTCGCTGACGTAGGTGCCCCCCGGAAAGGTGCTGAGAATCGCGGCACCAGGAGCCGCAATGTCAACGGTATCTGCACCATAATTTGAGAAGCTCGCCAAGGCATCGCTGGAGTTAGTGGCGGCTATCGAGAGCACGTTGTCGGATGGCGAATTGGCCGGGTAGGATGGCACGATATCGTTATTTTCGCTCTCGTTTCCTGCAGCCACCACCACCAGAACTCCTTGCTGCTTCGCGCGCGTGATGGCGTTTTCCAGGGTTGCCGAATCGCTCGGGCCGCCAAGCGAGAGGCTAACGACCGCCGCTCCCCGGTCAACAGCGTAGTCTATCCCCGCAGCGATGTCTGAGAGAAATCCGTTGCCTTGGGCGTCCAGCACCTTAACGGCAACGAGGCCAACTCTCCAGTTGACCCCGGCGATGCCGCCGTCATTGTCCCCCCTGGCTCCCACCGTGCCGGCGCAGTGCGTTCCATGGCCGTCTGAGGCATCATCATCCATCGGATTGCCGTCATCATTGGCAAAGTCATAGCCATAGTAATCGTCCACCCGGCCGTTGCCATCGTCATCCACGCCGTTAGAGCGGACCTCCCCACTGTTGACCGCGATATTCTGCTCAAGATCTGGGTGCTGGTAGTCTATGCCCGTGTCGATTATCCCCACCAGCACGCTCGAGGAGCCCGTCGCCAGGTCCCAAGCCGCAGGCGAGGAGATCTTTGTGTGGCCGTACTGGCTCGAGTACCTCGGGTCGTTCGGGATCTTTGTCGCGCGGTAGATAAGGTTTGGCTCACAGACCATTGTAGTGCCGGGGTTTGCCCTGCGAAGCTCACCGCACACGGCCGCGATTGCAGCGTCATTTACCGGCACCGGCTCAATCGACTGCGACGAGGCAACTGCCGCTGCTGAGGCGACGCCGATGGAGTATGACCCCTTTATGGGCAACACCCGCAGGTGCCCGGGAGCAGCGAGCTTGTCAACCGAACGGGCTGCTGCACGCATTGCTCCCCCCTGCGGGAAAGAGACCACGACTTCCTTGCCGGGCATAACGAGCCGGGGGTCCCCTGCATGAGCAGGAAGCGCGTGAAGCACGCTCACTCCTGCGGCAGCCAACAAGACGATCGGTAACGAGCGGAGGTGGGCTTTTGCGTTCAGGTGCACGGATTGACTGCCTTAAAATGATGCTGACATTAGTCGTTTGAGCTTACGGGCAAGTTGAGTTTATTCACAAGTCTTGATGTCCAAATAGTGCCCCTGGATCCGAGAAACGCCTAATCCCAAGACAACACTCGTGCCTGCAGGGGGGTGCGCGAGCCCCCTGCGAGAAACTCTCAGCGCCTGACCGCCTCTGGGAGGGGGTGCTGCCGCCGCCAGTGCATGATCTCAAGCGCAGCCAGGGCAGCCTCAAGGCCTTTGTTCCTGTCATCATCCGCGCTGCGTGAATGAGCATCCTCTATCCGGCTTACCGGCAGGATCTCGTTTATAATCGGCACATCGCATTCGAACATGACGCGCTCAAGCCCGCTCATGCACAGGTCCTTTACGATATCGAAGTGGTACGTGTCGCCCTTAAGAATGACCCCGAAGACAATAATGGCCTCTAACTCCGGGTCGCACTGCATGAGGCGACGCGCCACGAGGGGAATCTCAAGGCAGCCAGGCACCACATGAACCTGGGGCTCATTGCACCCACCGTCACGGAGCAGCGAGGAACACTTGCGAGCCATCGACTCGGAAATCTCGCGGTACCACTTCGACATGACGATCGCCACTCGCCCGCCCGGAACCTGCGTGAGCGCCCCTGCAATAGAGGAGTATGATGCCTGGGCCATGATGAGCCTTTTTATGGTGGGGGCAGCCGACCCCTGAGGGCTTTACATATGCTGCAAACTGCCGGAGAAGGGACTTGAACCCCCACACCCTCGCGGAT
>JAFMJG010000126.1 GCA_017853605.1 bacterium | reverse complement strand
GCTTGGCTATACTCCCGCGACCTTTAGGCGCGTAGCTCAGTTGGTTAGAGCGCTTGCTTGACAGGCAAGAGGTCCACAGTTCGACTCTGTGCGCGCCTACCAAAGGTTTAACCCGTCGAAAACTCCCGTAAAGGGCGGTTGCCAGAAGTGCGAGGAGGCCGTGGTGCGTAGGCTCCGGCTCGCGGCGCGTTGGCTCTTTCGGGTGGGCTTTACGGAGGGGTGCCTTGATCTAGGTCGGGGGAAAGTGTAGTTAAGGGGGCTCTATGCCGAAGATTAAGACCAATAGAACTGCTCGTAAGAAGCTGTTTCCGAACAAGAACGGGAAGGTAAAGCGGGCGCACGCGTTCCATAGCCACAGGGCGTCCACCAAGAGCGGGCAGCGCAATCGCCGCCTCAACAAGATGACGCAGGTCGACAAGACCAACGTCGCGGCCGTTCGTCGCATGCTTCCGTACGCGTAGGGGTGTTTCAGTAGAGAAGGTGTGCCATGAGAGTTAAGCGTGGATTTGCAGGTCGTCGTCGCCACAAGAGGAGGCTCAAGTTAGCTGAAGGCTTCCGGGGGCGACGTAACGGTTGTTTTAAGCTCGCCAAGCGGGCGGTAGAGAAGGCTCTCCAGTTTTCTTACCGCGATCGCCGCGCGAAGAAGCGGGACTTCAGGGGCCTGTGGATCATCCGCATCAACGCTGCTGCCCGCATAAACGGCCTGAGCTACTCGAAGCTCGTTCAGGGTCTCAGCAGGGCCAACATCGAGCTCGACCGAAAGGTGCTTGCTGAGATCGCATTCAGCGACCCGGCCTCCTTTGCGGTTGTTGCCGAGAAGGCAAAGGCCGCGCTGAATTAGAGGGTCGCGGGAATCACCATGAGCAGCCCGGTATCACAGTTTCCGGGAGCAGGTGATGAAGAAGCCGGTGTTCGCCAGGGGGAGTTCCAGGCGGCGCCGGTTTCTCATTTCTGGCTCGACCGGCTGGTTGAGATCGACTCAACATGGAATCCTCGCTCGTGGTCAAAGAGGCTCTTCCTCAAGGAGCTGGAGGAGCCGTGCGCCACGGTCAGGGGGCTTTTTGCCGGCGAGGATCTTATCGGGTACCTAATCGCCCACGTCGTTCTCGACGAAGCCTTTATCGTGTCGCTAGGGCTCCTCCCTGAGTGGAGGGGGCGCGGTGGTGGAAGCTTCCTGCTTGGCGACTTCATCCGCCACGTGGGCCTGCAGGGGGTGCGGTCAGTCACCCTTGATGTTCGGGTCTCCAATATCCCCGCCCGGGTGCTCTACGAGCAGACGGGGTTCCGGGCAGTTGGCGTTCGGCGCAGCTACTACTCCGACAATCAAGAAGATGCGATTACGATGCGGCTCGATCTCGGGCTTAGCCCGGCGCAAGGGGATTCTGGCGACGCTCTGGCGCGCGTGCGGCATGATACAGGGGGGCGTGGGGATGTATAAGGCGCTCGTTAAGCCGCTGCTCTTCTCAATGGACCCGGAGAACGCCCACGATCTGATGCGTGGGTGCGCTCGGGGGGCGAACAATCGCGCGGTTTCGGGGCTTCTGCGGTCGATATGCCAGGTATGGGATCCCCGTCTTGCTGTGCACGTTGCTGGCATCTCCTTTCCTAACCCAGTTGGGCTTGCGGCCGGCTTGGACAAGAACGCAGAGCTGGTGGGGCTGTGCAGCGGCTTGGGGTTTGGGCACCTTGAGCTCGGCACGGTAACGGCTCGGCCGCAGCCGGGGAACCCGCGACCCCGCATCTTTCGCCTCGCTCAAGATCACGCGCTGATAAATCGCATGGGATTTCCGTCGCTCGGCGCAGATGAAATTGAGCGCCGGCTGGCGAAGGTGCGGGCGATGCTCCCCGTCCTGCCCCCGATCGGTGCCAACATCGGGAAGTCCAAGAGCGCTGAGCTGGACGAGGCTGTTGAGGACTACTGCTACTCGTTCCGCAAGCTGGCCCCCGTTGCTGATTACGTTGCCATTAACGTTTCCTCGCCAAACACGCCCGGCTTGCGGCAGCTTCAGGAGCGGGAGCGCCTGCAAGCTCTCCTTGAGGCCTTGCAGGGCCTCAATGCGGGCAAGCGCCCCATCTTCGTGAAGGTCGCTCCGGACTTAAGCTTTACAGCACTAGAAGAGCTGGTCGATTGCTGCTTGCGGGCAGGCGTGGCAGGGCTCATCGCCACGAACACGACTATCGGCCGTGAGGGACTGAGCTCCGGGACATCTGAGGCAGGTGGAGTGAGCGGTGCCCCGCTTCGCCGCCGGGCCCTCGAGGTGGTGAGGTTTTTAGGGGCGCGACTTTCCGGCAAGCTTGCCTTGGTTGGAGTTGGCGGGATCAGCTCGGCCGAGGATGTGCTCGCTATGCTCTCGGTCGGGGCCAACATGGTGCAACTCTACACGGCGCTTATTTACGAGGGGCCCGGGCTTGTGTCGCAGATCAACCGAGGGCTACTAGAGTTCATGGAGCTGCACGGGTGCCGTTCTATCGCGGAGGCCGGGCAGGCGTGGGGCGATAGCCGGGCCGTCGCCTGACGGGGGGGCTTCGAGCGTCGATCGCTGAATTATTTATGGCTTCATCGAGCCCGCTAGCGGGGGTTTTGGGTTGTTTCAGACTGACGCCCAGCGCCCTAACAGCCTGCCCTGGCTAGCTTTATCAAGGGGGCTGCAGAAAGCCAGAAAAAGCGGGTTTTTCGGGGGGGTTATTTGACCCGAGGGGGTGCGTTGCGGTACACTCCTCCAGCGCAGATCTGTGGTTTTATGGGGTTGTTCCGAAGTCGTAGAGCGCGAGGCCGCTCCCGTGTTCCAAGAGGGGGGCGGAGCCACACAAGCTAAGAAACATCTCGGTTTTAGTCGGCGGCCCAGGGGCCAGCGCTGCGGAAGCAGACGTTGCCCGCGGAGACCGCACGAAATGAGATCGAGGTTGTTACTACCCAGTGGAGGGGTAAGCCTTGAAGACCAAGAAGAAGGTAGCAAAGCCAGTTCAGTTGAAGGCCGCCAAGGCGAAGTCGGCCAGCATGTCCAAGGTGTCAAAGAAGCCCTTGAGAAGGCCAGTCTCACAGCCGCAGGTCTCCAAGCAAGCTCCTGTGAAGGTCTCCAAGAGCGCAGTCACAGCGGTAAAGGTGTCGGTAGCCGAGCGCCTCTCAACGTCCCGTCTCGTTAAAAGCGCAGCTGAGGTCAGGCTGAAGGCCCAGAAGGCGGAGCTGAAGCTTCTCGCAAAGGGAAGCGCAAAGGGCGCAGCCGGAAAGGGCAAGGTAGTTGGGGTCAAGATCCCTGCCACAAAGATCACTCGTTCGGAGCCCCCTGTCTTTGGCGCAAAAGTTATCACCGGAAACTTCTCTATCGAGGCATCTCCGGCTAAGGCGGTTCTCGCGACTCGGCCCGCTTCCTCTGAAAAAGTGACAGCTATTCCGTCAGTCGTCTCCTCCGTGTCGTTCAAGGCGGGGGACAAGATCGTGTACCCAGGGCACGGCGTTGGGGAGATCGAGGGCATCAGGACCACCGTGTTGGGCGGCCAGGAGCACCACATCTACAACATCAAGATCATCGACACGGGAATGAAGGTCATGGTGCCAGTTTCCCAGGCATCGTCGGTGGGGTTGCGCAAAATCGTGGACAAGCGGGCGATTGAAGAGGTTTACGCAATCCTTCGGGATCGAGACTTCAAGATCGACACCCAGACGTGGAACCGGCGGTTCCGCGAGTATTCGCAGAAGATTAAGACCGGGTCAGTATTCGAGATAGCGATGGTTCTTCGGGACCTCTCGGTGCTTAGCGCCGACAAGGAGCTCTCGTTCGGCGAGAAGAAGATGCTCGACATGGCGGAGGCGCTCCTGGTTTCGGAGATCGCAATTGCGAAGGCCCGCCCGCACGACAAGGTCGCAGGCGAGCTCCGCGCCCTCTTCACGTAACCTCGGCCCAGGTCCATGTCCTACTGTGTGGTCATTCCTGCAGCCGGCAGCGGCACGCGCATGGGCGCGGCCGTTCCCAAGGTGCTGCTCAAGCCCGCTGTTGACCAGGCAAGAGAGGGGCTTTCGATTTTGGCCCAGACCGTCCGGGTTTTTTCGGATGATGCAGAGTGCGCTTCCATCGTGGTGTGCGCGCCCGCCGAGTGGCGTGGATCTTTTGCGAGCGAGCTCTCCGGGCTTCCGGGAGTGGTGATCATCGAGGGGGGCGCGAGCCGCCAGGCGTCCGTGTGGCGGGGCGTTGAGGAGCTCGAACGGAGGGGAGTCCTGCAGCCGGACTCAGTGGTGCTTGTGCATGACGCTGCGAGGTGTTGCCTGACACGTGAGGTAATCGAGCGGGTGCTCGACGGGGTTCAATGTCACGGGGCCGTTACGGCCGCAGTGCCGGTGGTTGACTCCCTCTGCAGGGCCGAAGACGGGCGCGTTGTGGGATACGTGGACCGGAGCCAGGCGTGGGCGATCCAGACGCCCCAGGGCTTCTTTGCGGAAGACCTGCTGAGGGCGCACCGCGAAGCGGCTCAACAGGGCATCGAGGCCCTTGATGACGCCGCTTTAGTGGCCAGAATTCGCCCAGTGCACGTGGTCCACGGCGACAGGTTTAACATCAAGGTGACGCAGCCGGGAGACCTGGCTGTTGCAGAGCGGATCGGGGCCAGCGGGTAGGAGAGATGGAGATTCGGATAGGCCAGGGGATCGATATCCACCCGTTTCGCGAGGGTCGCAGGTGCGTTCTTGGTGGCGTGGAGATCCCCTCGTCCCGTGGCCTTCTTGGGCACTCAGATGCCGACGCCCTGACGCATGCGCTCATAGATGCCTTGCTTGGGGCGATCGGCGAGAGGGACATCGGGACGCTTTTTCCTGACACCGACCCGGCGCTTAAGGATGCCGACAGCGTCGAGATGCTGCGCAAGGTGTGGGCACTGGCCGCTGCCGACAGATGGAGCCTCGCCAACGCAGACCTGACCCTTCTGGCGCAAGTCCCGAGGATAAAGCCGCACGTGCAGGCGATGCAGCAGCGCTTGAGCGAGGCCCTGGGCTGTGACCCGTCTCGGGTCACAATCAAGGCGACGACGACGGAGCGGCTAGGCTTTATTGGCCGTGAGGAAGGGGTGTTGGCCTCGGCGGTGGTGCTCATCCAGCGCTAGCGCGCCAGCAGGGGCTGCAAGCTTCTCATTCACCGCAGCGCCCTGGCGTGGTAGCCTCCCCCCGTGTGCCACCTCAAGGGAGCTCTATGATATACAATCACCTCGGTGCCTCAGGAATCCGTGTCAGCCAGCTCTCGCTCGGCTCATGGGTCACGTTTGCAACTCAGGTTGACGAAGCAAAGGCGGCGGCGCTGATGAGGCAGGCTTTCGATGCAGGCGTGAATTTCTTTGACAACGCTGAGGCCTATGCTGGCGGGGCTGCTGAGGCCATCATGGGCAGGGCGCTCAAGAAGCTGGGCCTGCGCCGCGCGTCGTACCTCGTCTCAACGAAGTTCTTTTGGGGGCTCCATGATGGGCCAAACGAGAAGAACACGCTTAACCGAAAGTACCTGCTGCAGGCGATTGACGGCTCCCTGCAGCGCTTTGGCCTTGACCATCTTGACCTCATCTACTGCCACCGACCTGACCCTGGGACGCCAATTGAGGAGACGGTGCGCGCAATGAGCGACATCGTCTCGCAGGGGAAGGCGCTCTACTGGGGAACTTCGGAGTGGTCTGCAGAGCAGGTCATGCAGGCGTGGAGCGTTGCTGAGCGCTACGGGCTGCACAAGCCGCGCATGGAGCAGCCTCAATACAACATCTTTACCCGCGAGAAGGTCGAGCGAGAGTTTGCGCGGCTCTACCGCGAGATCGGTCTTGGGCTCACGACCTGGAGCCCGCTGGCTTCAGGGCTCCTGACGGGAAAGTACGCTTCAGGTGTTCCTCAGGGGTCGCGCGCCTCATTGCCGGGCTATGAGTGGCTCAAGGAGAGGGTCCTGATGCCTGAGCGCGTTGAGGCCGTCAGGAGGCTTGCCCCATTGGCAGCAGATCTTGGAGCAACCGTTGGCCAGCTTGCGATCGCGTGGTGCCTCAAAAATCCCCATGTAAGCACGGTCATTCTCGGCGCAACCTCGTCGGAGCAGCTGGCTGAAAACCTGAAGGCCGCAGAGCTCGTCACCAAGCTTGAGGAGCCGGTGATGGCCGAGATCGAGCGGCTGGCGGCGCCGCCGGCAGCGCGCTGACAGGCCTGGCCGCCGCTAGCTACAGAATTGGCGAGAAGAGCCGCGCAAAGCGGCTGCCGAGCCGCTTCCAGAGCGGAAAATCCCCCAAGCGCTCGTGAGAAACGTCCGTGGCGCTGGCCATGTCGCGCTCGAGCATCGCCGCGACAGCTTGGTTAAAGCCACGGTCAGCCACGAGCGAGGTTGCCTCAAAGTTCAGCCGAAATGAGCGGTTGTCGAAGTTAGCGCTGCCCACAGCAGCGTACAGGTCGTCGAGCACGAGGACCTTCTGGTGCAGAAAGCCATCGGTGTACCGGTAGGCCTTGACTCCAGTTGCGGCGGCAGCGGGGACGAAAAAGAACGAGGCGAGCCACACCAAAAGGTGGTCGCGCTTTGCTGGCACCAGGATCCGGACATCGACGCCCCGCATCGCAGCAAGCTGCAGGGCGCACAGGAGAGCGTCATCGGGGATGAAGTATGGCGTGGCGATCCAGATGCGGGAGCGCGCCGAGCTGATTGCATGGAGGAAGTAGAGCGCGCAGGCACTGAGGTCGGATGCCGGGCCCGACGCAAGGGTGAGCATCGTGACGGTGCCGGCAGGAGCGGCTGGCGTGAGGCCAATTCCGGGCGGCGCGCCGGTGGCCCATACCCAGTCAGCAAAGAAGATTCGCTTGAGGTGCACTACTGCGGGGCCCGAGATGCGGATATGGGTGTCGCGCCAGTGGCCAAACGTTGCGCTTCTCCCGAGGTACTCATCGCCCACGTTGTGCCCGCCGATGAAGCCAACCTGACCGTCGATAACGACGATCTTGCGGTGGTTGCGGAAGTTTACCTGGAAAAAGTTTTGTGGGCCGCCCCGCCGCGTGCCGAACGAGCGCACATCGATCCCCGCCTCGGAAAAGCCCCGCAGGAAAGCCCTCGACAGGTGATGGGTGCCGACCTCATCGTAGAGCACCTGCACGGTGACGCCGCGCCGCGCCGCCGCGACGAGGCGCTGCTGGAGCTCGTGGCCGATCTCGTCCTCCTTGATGATGAAGAACTCAACCAGGATAAACGACGAGGCCCGGTCGATGTCTGCAAAGATCGCGTCGAAGGTCGCCTGCCCGTCGATGAGCAGGGACACCTCATTGCCCCCGAGAAACTCAGTGTCTGCTATCTTGGCAAAGGTTTCAGCACGCGCCGGCTCCGGGTCTTCCGGCGCGCGTGCGGTGTCCCGAACCTGCTGGCGGTACCACTCAAGATCCCTTCGCTGGTGCTCAACCACTCGTGCGATGCGGCTCTGGTACCCCTTGAACTTGGAGCGGCCAAAGGTCCAGTAGAAGGGGAGGCCGAGGAGGGGAAAGCCGACGAGGAAGAGGCACCAAGCGATTGCGCTCTGAGGGCTCCGGGCAAAGAGAAGCACCTCTGCTGCCGAGAAGATCCCCAGGAGGTGAAGGAGGGGTAGCAGCGCTGCTGCCACCTTTAGGATGGACCACGTCGTCATGGCAGGAGGAGTCTGGCACGCATCAGGGGCCCAGAATAGGGGGTAACAGCCCCGCCCGCTACGCCGCGTTGGCGCGCTGAAGCTCGCGCACAAAGGAGCTTAGGAGGGACCTTGGCTGGCTGAGCAGCTCTTCGGGGGGAGCAAACTCTGCGAGCTCCCCGTTCTGCAGCACCATCATCAGGTCAGAGTCGATCACGGTGCCGAGCCGGTGTGCGACGACAAAAACCGTTGAGCCCCTAAATTCCCGGCGAATAGCCCGCTGAATTGCGTGGTCCGTCTCGACATCAATGTTGGCGGTTGCCTCATCGAGGATGATTACCTTGCTCGCCCGAAGGAGCGCCCGGGCCAGGCACAGGAGCTGGCGCTGCCCGCAGCTAAAGTTTGAGCCGCCCTCAAGGACTGTGGCGCTGAGCCCCCCTGGGAGGGAGAGCACGAACTGGTCGAGCTCTACGCGCTTAAGCGCCGCAATGATGTTGCTGTCCGAGGATGCGCCAAACGGGTCGAGGCTGTCGCGCAGGGGCCCAGAGAACAGCACCGGCTCCTGCGGAACCACGGTAAGTGCGCCGCGCAGCTCCCGGAGCGTGAGGGATGACGTGTTTACGCCGTCGATCTCTACGTGCCCGGCCGACGGCTCCAGGAGGCGAGCCAGGGCCAGAATGAGGGTGCTCTTGCCGGAGCCGGTGCGGCCGACAACTCCGACCCGGCTCCCGGCGGGCACATCACACGAGAGAGCCTTGAGGGCTGGCTCGAGGTCGGGCCGGTACTGCACTGAAAGCCCCTCAAGCCGCACCCGGCCGGCGGAGGGCCAGCCTTGAGGCGCAGGGGTGCCGGCCGTGCTCTCAGGAGGGATGCTGGAGTAGAACCGTATGCGCTCGACAGAGGTCAGCTGGCTCTCTGCCATGACCGAGCTCCGCACCAGCCAGTTCATGGCTCCGCCGAAATTGATGGCGTACGTGAGCAGGAGGCCAGAGACCGCGACAGAGGCTGCGCTCGCTGGAAGGAGCGAAACCGAGATGCCTGCAACGAATATGACGATTCCGGCCAGGAGCTCAAGGCGTAGCCCTGCCCAGCGGTTCGTCGCCGTCATGGTGTAGTGCGCGCGCAGGTTGGTGTTGAGGTATCCCTCGAGGCGCTCCTGGAATCGCTGGGAGAGCCCGCTAGCCCTGATGGTTTCAACTCCGCCAAGGGACTCCGAGAGGAGCGAAAGAAAGGGTGAGCGCGAGATGGACTCCAGGCGCTGTGTCTCTCTTGAGGTTGGCCGGAACAGCCATTGAACCCTAACATAGAGCAGCAAGACCGGCACGAGCGCAAGGATCGTCCAAGGCTCCATCACCGCGAGCATGATGCACACGACAGCAACGTCGAGCGAGCAGTTGCAGACGTCCTGCAGGGTTCTCGGCAGGGAGAGCTCGACCGTCTCGAGGTCGCGGCTGAAGCGATTCACGATGCGGCCAACAGGATTAGCCTCGAAGAACCGCAAGGGGGCCGAGAGGATCGATGCAAGCAGCTCGCCGTGGCACCTGCGGCCCGCTGCCAGGCCGCACGAGAGGAAGAGGTACCACCTGAGGAAGTGGCACAGCGCAAATAGCGACACTAGCCCGGCGTAGCCGAAGATGAAGGGCCTGTAGTCAACCGATGAGCCCCGGGAGTGCCATGCAAGCCACAGGTCAGAGAGGACCGAGAAAAAATGCCGCCCCACAACGGCTGCGACGAGCGAGAGCCCGAGGAGCCCTGGCAGGAAGTGGCGCAGGTAATCCCTCAGCACAGCGCTGTCCACCGCACCGATATCCCGCTCCTCGTCCTCAACCACCGAGCGCACCGCAGCGCTCTGCGGACTGGAACCCGTAGGTGATCGCCTCGCTG
>JAFMJG010000015.1 GCA_017853605.1 bacterium | reverse complement strand
CGGCTGCTTCGGTGCACTCCCACGTGGCGATGCTAACTTTGCAGACTTCTGAGTTTTTGTTCGTGGGGAAGCTCTTCGTTTCTCTACCGCTGTCATACCTTTTGCTTCATCAACCTAGCTGCTGTGCATCCTGAGGTTCGCCGTGGGATGTCGCCTCGGAAGCCCAGGAGGCATCTGTCTCATGGTTCACGCCCCGTGACCCAAACTTTATTTGGAAATCCCAAATAGGATGCTAGCACTTAGCTTTTCTTCGCGTTAGGGGGAAAACTTTGCTCTTGGAGCCGAAGGGCAAGCCATAAAACAAAGGAAGATCAAGCTCTTATCCCCTGGCGGGATTGCTCAGGAACTGCTGATCCCTGCGATTCGAGAGATCCCGCAAAGCAGCCACTATGCCTCTTTCGAGTATTTCGCGGGCCGGCAGCCATCCTGCTCCCGTTCCGCCGCTGCCGAATCGTTGCCCGACCTTGAGCCAGTTATCTGAGAGCGCCTCCTGCCGATAAAAATAGTTCGCTCGCCAGATCTCAACTCCGTCAGATAGACGCTGAACGGTCATGTTAAAGCTCACGGTTGCGGGCTCTCCACCTATGGACGACCCCTGGCGCTCCCGATAACTGAGAATTTCAGTATTCAGAACTGCATCCGCCCGCACGTTGTTGCCTCCTGAAATTACCTTCATCGCAAGCAGCTCCTGCGCTCGAGCCTCAATGATCTCGCCCAAAGCAACAGGAGACACGGCCCTGTCTGTCACGGCTCCCGAGAGGCTGGGCTGCCGAATGAGAAGCGCGCTTACTGAGGCCAGGAGGGCCGGCACCTTGACTGACACGGTGAGAGGCTCAGCCACTATGCGAGACACCGACGCCTGCCGTGTTGCGCCCCCCTTTGAACTGCACGCCAGCCACGCCTGTGCAACACCGACAACAACCAAAACCCTAAGAAATCCCCTGATAAGAGGCATACTCTACTCCCTTGACTCTTGCTTGAGCTTGCTAGCTGCTCCAATACTACTAAAAACGGCAAAAAGCCCACCCCAAAAAAAGCCCCTTCTTGACGCCAGCCTCCCCTGCCCTTTGTAGTGGGCGGCTGAACGGCTTGCCGCTGCTGCGTTGACTCATGACAGCGATCGCCCTGCAAGGCCGGCATCAAGAGCTTCTAGCCCCTTGATTTCACCCAAGGAAAAGATTTAGGCTCCCGACCACAGACTAAATTAAACGGCGCCGGGAGCAGTCTCTCCGGCAGTTGTAGATCGGAACACATAGCGAGTATGAGCACCAAGGCCACCGAAAAGATTATCGATGCACTAACCCAGCTCGTTGAGGGTTTTGCTGAGCTCCAAGAGCGCCTCGAGGAGGACTACGATCCCGAAGCCGAGAGCGAGGAGGAGGAGGAGGGGAGCTCTAAGGATGAAGAGGCGGAAAAAGGGCCATCAAATCTCGAGGAAGCGCTAGTCACAGAGATTCGCGCGGCGGTAGAGGCAGTGATCGAGAATGAGGACTGCGCACCGGAAGACTTGGCTTCGATCGTAACAGCCCTCAGTGATGCCCTAGAGGAGATTGATCCTGAAGTCTTCGCCCACGGCACCGTAGCCGAGGGCAGCGAGAAGGAAGAAGAAGAGGAGTACGACGAAGACGATATCGATCTCGACGACGAGGATGACGACGAAGACGAAGACGAAGACGACGACGACGACGACGACGACGAAGACGAGGACGAAGAGGAGGAGGAAGACGAGGACGAAGATGAGGACGACGACTAGCAGTCCCCTGCGGTCCCATTCGCCAGTTCCTATCTCCATCCGCACGGTGCGGTGCGCGTCTAGGAGTTTTTATTTGTACTCCTGCTGAGCAGCAGAAACATGCGCGGGCTGGGCCTCGGGGCTACGCCGCTAAAGAGGGAGACCTACGCGGGCAGCAACCGGTAATCAGCCCATTCCCGGACGGGGTACCTGCGCAGCGCCTCCTCTATATCTGCACGGCCCACGCCCTGGACTCGGCTTATAATCTGCTCAAGGGGCGTCGTTGTCTTTCGGTAGGTCCACTCCATACCAAGAGACATAAGCCTCCCCATGGGCAGCTCACCATCGAGCACGATACGGGAAACGGTTTTTGCCTTGGCGCGCTCGAGGTCCGCATCTGAAAACTCAAGCGGCTTCTCCACGATCTTTCGGGCAATCTCGACAACCTCGTTCAGGCGCTCTGGCGACGCGCTGACGTAGACGCTAAAACAACCCGTTCCGTCCCGCTCATCGCTGTCAACACTCGCGGAGTCCGCCAGCCCCTTGTCCACGAGGGCCCAATACAACTTTGAGCCGACCGAGTCTCCAAGAACCGCCGCCAAAAGCGAGAGCGGATACCTTTCCTCGTCCTGCGCTGCCGGTCCCGCCGTGATCAGCACGGCATGGGCATGGCTGAGGTTCCTGCGATGGAACGTTCTGCCGCCGGGAGACATCAGGTGCCGGGGGGTATCCCGCAGCGCAGGGAAGCTCGTCCACCCTCCACAGAGCTGCTCTGCATCCGCAACGAAGTCTCCCCAAGAAAAGTTTCCGCTCGCCACCAACACCATATTCGAGGGCGAGTAGCGCCTGTCGAAGTATGACCTCATGGCATCCCGCGATATGCCTGAAACCGACTCATGGCTGCCAAGCACTGAATTGCCGGCCGGATGGCTCCCAAAAAAGTCCTTGAAGGCGTTCTCAAAAAGGAAGAAGTGCGGACGGTCCTGGTACAGTGCGATCTCTTCAAGTATCACCTTCTTCTCCATGTCGAACTCATGGGGATCGAGCGACGGGCGCATCATGTCGCTCAGAAGCGCCTGCATGAGCCGGAAATTCTCCGGAATGACAGCGGAGTAGTACACAGTGTTCTCTTCAGAGGTGAAGGCATTGGCCTGCGCACCCAAATTGCCGAGCTCCAGGTTAATGTCGATGGCAGACCGCGTTGCCGTGCCCTTGAACAGCATGTGTTCCAGGAAGTGAGACACTCCAGACTCTTCGCGGCGCTCATCCCGAGCGCCGGTCCGGACAAAAAATCCTACTGCCGCGCTCGCGTTCGCTGGGTTGCTCTCGCCGAGCAGCTGTAGCCCATTCGGAAGGACATGCTGGTGAAACTTGCTCTTCATGCCCTACCCCCTCGACGTTGCCTCTGCTGGCACCCGCAACGGCTCCCGACCCAGCGTAAGGATCGAGCACGGGAAGAACGGATGCCGTCCCAGAAATTGATCGATGCCCTCAACTGAAACGGCGCTGATGCCCTCATTAATCTCCTGAAGAGTGCGCACTCGCTTGAGCAGCCACCAGTCGGTGACGTTCGATGCGGCCCGGGAGCCTGGCGACTCCTCCCCCATGACGAGCGCTGACTTGAGATTCACCTTAGCGCGGCACAGCTCAGCCTCAGACACGCTGCCTCGCAGGCTGGAGAACCCGCCAAGGAGAAGGTCGAGGCTCTCCTGTGCACGCTCAGGCGTCGTCCCGACGTACGCGCTGACCGTGCCGTATGATGCATTCGCGCCATGACGGGCATAAACTGAGTAACAAAGGCCGCGCTTCTCGCGAAGCTCCATGAAGAGCCGCCCAAACATCGAGGAGCCAAGAATGCTCACGGCCAGCTTCCCGACGTAGTAGCACTCCTCGCCAAACTTGACCGAAGGAGACGCCATAACGATCTGCATCTGGGCCGAATCGCTCTCCACATGAAAATATTCGTGCGGGGAGATCGCCCCAAAAGCTGGAACAGCCGCGGCGCCGCCCTGCCAATCGCCGAATGCCCGCTCAATATCCCGCAGCACGGCATCGGCCTTGACGTTGCCCGCTACAGACAGAATCGCCCCCCGCGGCCCAAAGGCGCCCTTATGAAGCGCTACCATGCGCTCCCTGTCTGTCGACCGCAGCCCGTCTGCGTCACCAAGGGTTGAGCGGTTGAAGGGCGCGGGATAGTAGCGCTTATTGAGCTCGACCATCGCGCGGCGCGCCGGATTATCCTTGAGCGCCTCTAGGTCCTGGAGGAGAACGCTTCTTATGTTTTCCACCTCCTCCTCGGGGAGGCTAGGGGCCTGCACCATTAAGGCCACCAGGTCGAGAGCACGGGGGAGCCTGCTGGCTATGAGGCTCCCGCTGAGGCCAAACCGATCGAGGCCCACCCACTCTCCATGCCTGATGCCGTCATTTTCAAAGGCCTCGCAGAGCTCGCGAGAGCCCAAGCCCCCCGCGCCTCGGCCAATGAGATCAGCAAAGATGATGCTGGAGCCCACTGCAGATTCCGGATCACACGCCAACCCGCCCGGAATTAGCAGGTCGTACGCCGCCGATTCGACATGCGGCATCTCTTCGATTATCACCGAGAGGCCATTTGGGAGGCTGGTTGCGTGTATCATCGACAAAACCTACTCATCTTCCTCAGATATCAGCTGCGAAAGGGTCACGGCGCGAGGATCCCCCGCAGGCGAAAAGCATTTGTACATGCGCTGCATGGCAGGCGCCATGAACATGGATGCTCGCTTCTTAAACACCGCCTCACGGATATCTGCGATTGAGATACAATCCGGCCCCCGCATGAGCAGCAAGGGCATGTAGCGCCCCTCGCCCCTCATGATCATGCCCGCCTGCTCAAGGGTGACCAGGCTCGACTTTAGGACTACTGAGCTGCAGCCGAGCTCCTCGGCTATCTCAAGCTCATTCGGTATCTTTTTACCATCCCTAAATGCTCGGGCGATGAGGACAAGCGTCTGCACAGCGAGGATCATGGCCCCGTCACCGACACTCATGAGCGACCGTTTCAACAACGTGCCGGCGCGCGGAAGGTGCTGGGCTTGGTACGATATCTCCGCCCCAAAAAGCACCACGGTCCAGCAGATGTAGAGCCAAAAGAGAAAGATGGGCACCAAGGCAAGCGCCTCATACACCCGGTCGTACGTCGCGAATCGAACGATGTAAAAGGCGAACCAGTGCTTTGCGAACCCAAACAGCAGGGATGCGGTGACAGCCCCGAATAGCGCTGGCACAAATCGCACCGGGGCCTTTGGAACGAGGTAGTACAGCGCCACGAAAGCCAAGAAATCAATCATGAAGGGCAGCGCATCTTGGTAAGCCGCAGTCAGGAGGTCGAACCCCGCAAAAAGCGGCTCTACCTTTGCGCTCGTGTAGTAGCCTGAGACAGCAAAGAAGGGAATCAGGACAATAATGGCGCAAAAAATCGCCAGTCGGTCGGTAATGGGGCGCGCTTCGAAGACTTGCCAAACCTGATTGAGCGTCGACTCAATTGAATTGAGCAACAACAGGGACATCACCACCAGGGTGCCGAGCACAAAAAAATTAAGCCCCCTCATCCTCTCGCTGAACTGTTGAATCTGAGGAAGAAGATCTTGAAAGCCCGCTCCAGGCACAAATTGCTGGAGCAGGAACTGCTGAACCTGCGCCATGCTGTCTTGAGTCTGCACAGCAGCGCCGAGAATGCCGAAGCAGAGCGCCGTCAGGGGCACAAGGGACAGGAGCGAGGAGTATGCAAGGGATGCCGCGCGAGAGAACCCGTTGTCCCAGTAGAAACGGTCGAGAGAAGACACGAGAACGCGGATGCACCAGCGAAGCTCCAGGACCCCCGCCCTGAACCGCGCCCTCGGGGATGTTTCTGCTTGCTGTGTAGTTGGAGTGTTAGGAACTATGCTCATTTCCGGCCGCTGCATCCCGCAATCATGGAGGTAACCTGTTGAAAGCTCAAGACCAAGATGGGTGCTACCCTCAATCCTGCATGATTAGGATGCGGCCAGCGCACGTAGAAAGCCGCAAAAAGCCTGCCGAATGCCCTGCGGCGCCGCAGATCCCCCGACAATCACTGGGGCACAACGATGTTTGGCCGGGCCTCTTTTTTCTTTCTGCCTTTCCTGTCCGTGGGTGGTATAACCGAACCGGGTTGGACATGTTCTGCTTCCATTGCAAACGAGACATCTCAATCGCTTCGCTCGGCGCTTCGGGCAAGGTGGGCTTTCGGGACAACTGTCCGGCCTGCAGCTCGGACCTGCATGCCTGCCTAAACTGCGACTTTTACGACGAGGGAGCCTTTCACGAGTGCCGAGAGAGCTCAGCTGAATGGGTGAAGAGGAAGGATGCCGCAAACGTGTGTGAGTACTTCAGGCCCCGTGCGAGCAGCAAGCCCTCTCCGGGCTCGAAGGAACAAAACCTCTCCGCCCTCGACGAACTTTTTAAGAAGTAGCCTCTGCGGCTGCCAACGAAAAGCTTAGTTCTCATGCTTGAGGCCCCTGCCCAAGACCTCCCCTCTGTCGGAGATCGCCAGCTTATTCATCTTGTACTTCAGCATCCGGCGGCTAATCCCAAGTAGCTCAGCGGCCCTGGTCTGCACAAAGTTTGCTCTCTCCAGGGCTCGGACTATTATTTCCGTCTCAAAGAGCCGTTCAGCTTCCTCGTAGGCAAGCCCCGCTGAGGAGGCCTGCAGCGCCCCGGCAAGCCCAGCATCCGGCTCCCTGAGGCGACGAGGGAGGTGCTCCAGCTCAACCACATCGCAGGGACAGAGGGCCATCAGGCTCTCGACTACGTTTTCGAGCTCACGCACGTTGCCAGGCCATGAGTACGAGGCGAGCCTTGACCTGGCCTGGTCTGAGAAGGTGAGCTCCCGACCGTTGTAGCGAGCGCCTAACGCTCGGATGAAAAACGACGCCAACTCATGGATATCTTCTCCCCGAGCCCGCAGTGGGGGCAGTGCGACATTGATGACGTTTATCCGATAGAAGAGGTCCTGTCGGAAGGCCTTTGCCCGCACCTGCTCCTCCAGGTTCCTGTTCGTGGCGGTGACTACCCGGACATTGACCCTTATTGGCTTGGTCCGGCCGACCCTGTAAAATTCCTGCTCCTGTAAGAAGCGCAGCAGCTTTACCTGCACTGCCGGCGATAACTCGCCGATCTCGTCCAAAAACAGCGTGCCTCCATCGGCAACTTCGAACTGCCCGAGCCGGCGCTCAATCGCATGGGTGAATGCGCCTTTCTCGTGCCCAAAGAGCTCGGACTCAATAAGGCTCTCGGGAAAGGCCGCGCAATTGAGCGCGACAAACGGCCCGTGCCGTCGGGTGCTGCGCTGGTGGATCTCTCGCGCGATGAGCTCCTTGCCGGTGCCCGACTCTCCGGTGATCAGCACCGTGGTATCTCGAGCGGCAACCTGCTCCACCATCGAGAAGACACCCTTCATGCTGGACGACCTGCCAACCAGCGCGCCAAAATCTCCGGCAGGTACAGCTTGATACGCCGGCGCCGACCGCAACATGTCGTCCACCAGCCGCCGCAATTCAGAGACATCGAAAGGCTTATGAATAAAGTCGTCTGCACCCGCCTTTATGGCGTTGATCGCGGTGCGGACCTCCCCTCCACCGGTGAGCATAATGACCGGAACCCGTTCTGAGCGCTCCTTTAAGCGCCGCATAACCTCCAGTCCCCCCAACTTGGGCATGGACATGTCCAGCAGTATCAGGTCAGGGTGTTCGCGTTCGACAGCGCCTAGGGCATCCTCTCCGTCCTGTGCGGTGAGGACCTCAAACTGCGCCTTGAAAATCAGCGCCAATGCGTCGCGCACAGACGGCTCGTCATCCACCACAAGGATTTTCCGTCGCTGTTCTTCCATCTATCCCGCCCAAAAACCTGCAGGTCCTCCGGCCCATGCTGGCGCACTGAACCCGGCCAAACCAGAGACAACCATGGGGTTAGGATGCCCAATCGATGCTCAGGGGCGCTCATCCGCTTCACTTGACTTATTGTCTTTTAAACAGGGGCTTACGTGCCGCAAGCAGCGGCGCTGCCTCAGATTGTGGCTGACTCAGCCCCAACCCTCTCGTGCCAGTAGCGGTAGATGTCCGACAGCGACTGCTCAATCGGCACTTGAGGCCTCCAGCCAACAACAGACTCCGCTCGATCAAAACTCGCGTAAAGCTCCGGGACCTCGGGGCCCCGCATGCGGGCTGGGTCCTGCTCGATTCTCACCTTGAGTCCGGACACTCGGATCAGCCCGTCGAGAAGTGAGTGAATCGGCCGAGACTGGCCGGAGCCCAGGTTGAACACACCCCCCTCTTGATGGGCGAGCATCCGATATGCCCGCACGATATCCCTCACATCCGAGAAGTCACGTCGGGCTTCTAAGTTTCCGACCTGCAGCACCGGCGGGGCCTTGCCGTGGG
The DNA here is from genome assembly GCA_017853605.1 of bacterium. Lineage (GTDB taxonomy): Bacteria > Bdellovibrionota_C > UBA2361 > UBA2361 > OMII01 > OMII01. The sequence continues at coordinate 25,504 of JAFMJG010000015.1, read as the reverse complement.
CTATCCTGGCAAGCTGGAGGGCAAAGTTGCTGGCCACAAACCTTGAGCTTTGCCCGGGGCCGATGTGGTTGAAGGGGCGAACGATTGTGCACGTAAGGGCGTTTTGACGCGCATAGCGCTCGACAAGCAGCTCTCCCATTCGCTTGCTTAGGCTGTAGTTGTTTGCCGGCCGCAGCGGCGTGCTCTCCCGGATCGGCAAGTCAGATGGCTCTACCTGCCCGTAGACCTCCGCGGAGCTGACAAACAAGACTGCCGTTCTCCTCGACACGAGGTGGGCATGCCGCAGCACGTTAGCGGTTCCTCCGACGTTAACCTGGAGAGCCTTGTCAAAATCCGCCTCTGCCTCAGGAACAAAGGAGATGCCTGCAAGGTGGTAGACAACATCCGGCCTGACCTGCTCAAACACCTCCGCTGCCGATGCAGCACTGGTGATGTCGAGCGCGAAGGTGCGCTCCTGGGGCAATTCGATAGGCTCCCGAAGAGTGGTTGCAAAAACCTCGTCCCCTTGCTCAAGAAGGTGCTGGACGAGGAAGCGCCCGACGAACCCTGCTGCCCCGATTACGAGCGCCCGCATGACCTAGTGCGCATCCCTCCCCTACCTATCTTTCGAGAGCCGCTCAAGGTCAGCATCTACCATCATGTGGACCATCTGCTCAAAGGATACCTTCGGCTCCCAGCCCAGCTTGCTCTTCGCCTTTGCAGGATCCCCAATGAGCAGGTCAACTTCTGCGGGACGGAGGAATGCCTTGTCAATTTTGACGTGCTTCTGCCAGTCGAGCGCCGCGCGCTCAAAGGCGATCTCGACGAGCTCCTTCACTGTGTGGGTCTCTCCGGTCGCTATGACATAGTCGTCCGGCTGGTCTTGCTGAAGCATGAGCCACATCGCCTGCACGTAGTCGCCCGCAAACCCCCAATCGCGCCGGGCATCAAGGTTCCCTAGCCGCAGCTCCTTGGCCAAACCAAGCTTAATCCGGGCAACACCATCGGTGACCTTGCGCGTGACGAATTCAAGGCCGCGACGAGGGGACTCGTGATTAAACAGGATCCCCGAAACCGCGAAGAGGTCGTAACTCTCGCGGTAGTTCACCGTGATGTAATGCCCGTAGGCCTTCGCCACACCGTACGGCGACCGCGGATAGAACGGGGTGAGCTCAGTTTGTGGGGTCTCGCGCACCTTTCCGAACATCTCTGAGCTCGAAGCCTGGTAGAAGCGCATCTTCGGGTTGACCAGGCGGATTGACTCAAGGAGGCGAGTAACGCCGATGGCCGTAAACTCCGAGGTAAGAACCGGCTGGGCCCAGCTGGTCGGAACAAAGCTTTGCGCCGCGAGGTTGTACACCTCTGTCGGCTGCGCCTGCCTGAGGGCCGAGATGAGTGAGTACTGGTCGAGGAGATCGCCCTGAATCAGGGTGATCCTGTCCATAATGTGGGCGATTCTCTCGTGCTTATCTACTGAAGCCCGGCGGACCATGCCGAATACCTTGTAGCCTTTGCCGAGGAGGAACTCGGCCAAGTAGGACCCATCCTGCCCTGTTATCCCGGTAATGAGCGCAACTTTGTCTGCCATAACATCCCTTGTAGTACCTTGCGAGCTTACAGAATTGCTTACACGAGATCCGTACGACCCCTGCGCTTTAGCTCGTCAACGACTTTGCGCACCTCCTGGACATGCTCATGAGAGACAACTAGGAGCGCGTCGCCGGAGTCAATGACGATCACATCCTTGAGCCCCACTGCGGCAACAACTCTGCCGGCGGTCCTTATAACACAACCGCTACTGTCGATCACGACAGCGTCCCCTTTCACAAGGTTGCCCTGCGCATCCCTTGCGAAATTCTCGGCCCATTGGTCCCAAGACCCCACGTCATTCCAGCCAAACTCCTCGGCATCCACCACAACGCAGTTCTTGGCGTGCTCTAACACGCCGAAATCTATAGATATTGACTCGAAAGAGGCGAATATGTCCGCCACCCGGGCCGCGCCTTTTTGCTCTCCATCCCGCTCGAGGACCCGCCGAATTTCAGCCAGTCCCTGCGCCATTTGCGGCAGGAAGCTGGCAAAGGACTCCAAAATAACACTCGCCCGCCAAGCAAACATCCCCGAATTCCAGCAGTAGCCGCCCGTCTCCAGGTACTTTTGGGCCCGCTCGATGCTCGGCTTCTCAAAAAACCTCTCCACACAGAAGCTCCTGCCCTCAATCAGCCTGCCCTTTTTGATGTACCCATACCCCGTGTGCGGGCGTGTCGGGGGAATGCCGATGGTTACCAGCACACGCTCCTCGCGGGCCCGATCGATAGCTTCTCGCAGGGCTGCGCGAAGCTTCTCATCGTCCCGTATGGCATGATCCGCCGGGAGCACCACAAGCACTGGATCTTCATCGGGGCGTGCCACTTGGGCAGTCACTGCCGCCAGGCCGATACACGCTGCCGTGTTCTTGGCCATGGGCTCACAGATCATGCGCACCTTCGGCACATGCTCCTGAATGAGCGGCTGAAGTCCGGGGTTTGCCACAACCGCCACGTTGTCACCACCCACAAGCGGAAGAATCCGGCGGACTGTAGCTTGAATGAGGCTCTCTCCCGAATCGCCAAGAGAGAGAAACTGCTTCGGAAGGGAGGCCCGGCTTAGCGGCCAAAAACGGCTGCCTTGGCCTCCCGCAAGAATAACCACTGTTGTTCCTGAACGTGCGCTCACCCTACCCCCAAAAAATGCTCTCGCGATGTCTGCCTGTCCCCGTTACCACCCCGCCCCAGGGCCAGCGCTCTCCTTGCGCCTGCGCATGCGTGACATTGACGCCCAAGCACAACCCAAGAAAGCCACGGCTGCGCTCATTACAGATTGAGCCAACAGAGCTACTGGACCGCATACCCCAGCTCCTGAAGGTAGTTGCGAAGGCCCTCCTGCCAAGAGATCGGCGGCCGCCCTAAGAGACTCGTTAGGCGAGATGTGTCAAAAGCTGAGTAGGCGGGGCGCTGTGCAGGCCGGTTTAATTCCCGCGCCGTGGTAGGCTCTATCACAGCCAGCGGCTCCTTAAAAAACGGCCTTACGAGCTCTTGGATGTGGCGCGCGAAGTCCAGCCACGAAACCGTGCCCTGACAGGATGCATGCACAACCCCAGCGAGCGGCAGCCGGACACAGTCTAGGACCACCTCTGCCAGCCACCCTGCCCACGTCGGCGAAACTATCTGGTCGCCCACCACTTTTAATGATGCGCGTTCCGGAAAGAGCTTGAGCATGCTGTGCACAAAATTAACCCCTTTGAGGCCGAAGAGCGCCTGCGTGCGAATCACCAAAGCCTCCCTGCCCAGGGACTCAAGGACACGCTGCTCGCCCTCGTACTTGGAGCGCCCGTAGACCGAAAGGGGGTTCACAGGATCATCCTCCGCCAGAGGACGCCCAAGCGAGCCATCAAATACATAGTCGGTGGAGATGTGAATCATGCGGCAGCCGGAGTCCCTGCAGGCCTCTGCAACATAGCCGGCCGCATCCCGATTGACCTTAAAAGCCTCCTCCTGCTCATGCTCCGCCCGATCAACTGCCGTATATGCCGCGCAGTTGACCACTACCGAAGGCTTTATCGACGAGACGCACTTTTTAACCTGCTGTTCGTCAGTAATGTCGACCTCTGTCAGCACTGGAGACACGATCTCAAAGTCCAGATCGCGGGCTCGCTTCATCACTTCGTACCCTAGCTGCCCCTGTCCACCAAACAATAGAATCTTCACTTGCGTATCCTCACATCAAGCACATCATGCTTGCCTCGACCGCCCCAGCCGTGGAGCTCGAAGCCAAACCGGGGCCCCAAGCAGCTTTCGAAATTACCCGCAATCCCTTGCGCATCAGCGCAATCATCTGCGTGCCGATCCCTGCGGAGAGTACCTCATTGGCCTCCCAGATACAGCCACCCCGAAGGGGCCTCTCGTAACTATATGTACATGCCGCCGTTTTCAATTCCCCCCTTCCTAATACTGGGTGAGGGCCCCTGGCTGGGACGGGCCACCTAAACCGCCAAGGGTAAACGAGAAAAGGAACTGCTTGTTGTCCGGATTAAAGCTTTGCAGCATTCCCAGGTCGGCAGACCAGCACTTGCAAGAGTTCACGAAGCGGAACAGTCCCCGGCTTTCCAAGAACTGCGCTTGGTCAAAATCGTAGCGGCCGTACAGGCCCACTCGCAGCTGCTCGGAGATCTTGGACTCAATATTGCCCTCGATTTGGTTGGTGGAAGATGTGTTGTTGATGTAGTTGTACCGCAGGCGGAGCGAGTCATCTCGGTCATCCCTAAAGCCGAGAAGATAAGCAAAACTAGCGAACTGGCCCTCTTCTGCCATGAAGTTAGAGTCAAAGCCCGTAGAGAAGTAGAAGGAGGGCGACAGGGTTCCCCCGGCATAGATGTCAGAGAAGGCATTGAGAGAGGGGTCATCGTTTGCCCGATCTACCAGGGCATCATAGGTCTGCTTCATTGTAAACTGCGCTAGCTGGCGAGTCGCCCCTTCTCGGACATCCATCAGGGCTGGCGGGGCAACAAGCATCCCTCGGCCAAATGCGAGCAAGGAGTCGGACAGGTCATACATTGGGATCGTTTCAGCCGATGGGGCAAGCTCCTCCACCTCCCGCACCCGCTCTAGTGGCTCCTGGGCCTTGCCGAAGAGCCGGGTGGTAAAGCCGTATGAGAAGAGGCTGCGCTCCCGAAACCGGTCGAGCTCGTCGTAGAGCGGATTGTTGTCCTGATTGACGCTCGGGATGTACGTGTAGCCAAACGTCGGCTCGATCGTGTGCTTGAGCCGCACAAGCTCTGTGCCCTCGTTCCTGACACCAAGCCCAACTGCCTTCGAAAACCAGCTGTCACGATCTAATGAGAACACGCGCTCAACTCCTGACGTCATCGTGTAGCTCAGGATCGGCAGCGTGCGGCTCATGCTGTCCTCAAGATTTGGCAGGGGTGTAGGGGTAGGTTCGGGCGTCGTGCCTGGGGTGTATGTCGGCGGCGGCTGCTCCGTATTGTTCATCGAGTACTCAGTCTGATGGAGCTGAACCGAGAACTGCGCGCGAACAAAGTTCTTGACGTGAAAGGGAACCGTGACCTTCGGGCTTATGTCGAGCCGCAATCCGTCATAGTACTGCTCCCGATAGAAATCGGTGCCCACTGCCGCTATCTCTGTGACAACCTTCAGGCCATACGGATTCGCCCCGAAGGGCCGGAAGGTCTCTCCAGCAGAAACTGCCACCTCAGGCAGCCGCTGAAACTGGAGGTCCTGGGGTGTGGTGAGCATCTGGTTGTACTCCGCCCGCAGTTCGGTATTGAGGAAGGAGTAAGGCTGGACCCTCGCAAGCGCCGTGGACGTGAGGAACTGGGCCTGAGGCATCCCTATCTGTGGAGCCGGAATTTCGCGGAGAAACAGATCGTCGCTGGTGTACCTGCCATCGAGGATAATCTCAGAAGGCGCGCCCGCCTGTGGGTCAGACCTCCACCGCTCGTTGTAGAAGCCGCCGGTGCGGTTGGTGTCGATGGTGGGGTCTGCGAACGCAGAGAGATCGAGGCCCTTTGCGCTTCCATCACGCAAGGACTCATTCGAGTATATGAACCCAGCATCGAGCGAGTGCCGGGTAGAAAAGCGCTTCTCAACCTCAAGGCCCGCCCCAACGCGCGCCGAGGTCGCCACAAAGGGTGTCAGCGTCGCGCCCGCAGTGTCATCAAAGTCGAAGAAGATCGGCTGCCGATAGAGAAAGCCGTTCTGGTTGCTGTAGCCTGCCGAGGGAAAGAGCAGCCCCGAAGCCCGCTCTCTCTTGGCAGGCACCGACAGGTACGGCGAATAGAAAACCGGCATGCCCTCGAACCAAAACGTGGAGTCTTTGAGGTGCGCATACCCTTCCTGGGTCAGGTTGCACGAGCTACCACGAAACTCCCAGGGCCGGGTGCCGTCCCCGCAGTGACAGGAGGTCAGCATCATGTCCTCAAGCTGAAAGTCGAACTCGGAGATCTTGCGCGCCCTCTTCGACTCGAGCGTGAAGCCCCCCTCCTCTACCTCAAACGACAGGTCATGAAATGTGCCGGTCTCGTTTGGCACATTGACGTCAGCGGAGGACGCCGACAGCACCCCTGCAGATGTCGTCATGAGCACGTTTCCCGTTACGGTGCCCTCCTTGGTTTCCATGTTGAAGGAGCCCTCGTCCGCCTGGACCTGGACACCACCCTCGGCAATCAGGATCCCGCCCTTGCCGACCACCTCATTAGTTTCCCGATTGAACTCAATCATCGGGGCCTGAAAGTCCAGCCCGGCAGCGGGAGGGGTAGTGGAGGAGAGCGCCTTCTTTCGGGCTTTTGACTCTTCCGCCTTCGCTAGGTCATCCGCGGCAAAAACGTTCGCTCGGCTCGGGGCGAGTCCTTGGGCTGCCGCCTCCTGGACACAAATCAAGAGGGACGCGAACCCTAGCGCGCACAAGCAGCGGGCCACGTTGGCGGCCGCAATGGATAGAGGTGTTCGAGCCCGGGGGCCAGACTGTGGCATGGCGTGGGAACTGGTACCAGCTAACTTTGACACGGTCAAACGAGGCTGAGCAGACAGCACGGCCTCAAGTACCGAGACTGTAACCAGCCCCATGGGCCCACGAAAGAGGCTTAACGCCCAAATTAGCGCGCTGCCTGAGCCGCTAAATGCCGAAGCCAAAGTTGCGCAGGATGACCCCGAGCTCGTCCCGCATCGCCGTGCGGGAAACGATGCGGTCCACCATGCCGTGGTCGAGGAGGAATTCTGACCGCTGGAAGCCCTCCGGGAGCTTCTGCTTGATGGTGCCCTCGATCACGCGCGGCCCAGCGAATCCTATCAAGGCATCTGGCTCTGCTATGATAATGTCACCCAACATCGCCAGCGAAGCCGCCACTCCCCCAGTGGTCGGATCCGTAAGTATTGATATGTAAGGGATATGCGCCTTCCCAAGCTGGGCTAGCGCTGCGCTTACCTTGGCCATCTGCATCAGGGAGTAGAACCCCTCCTGCATCCGGGCCCCACCCGAGGCTGATATGATGATCACCGGACGCCGCTCATCACGCCCCAGCTCAACGAGTCGCGCAAGCTTTTCCCCCACTACTGAGCCCATGCTCCCGCCCATGAATGAGGAATCAAAAACTCCTAGCATCACCGGGATGTTAAGGATCCGAGCTCGACCCGTGACCACCGCCTCAACGGAGCCCGTTTTCTTCTCAGTGTCCTTCAGCCGGTCCTTGTAGCGCTTCTTGTCCTTAAAATTTAGCGGATCAGTTGACCGGAGGTTTGCGTCAATTTCTAGGAAGGAATGCCTATCAACAAGGATCGGCACCCTCTGCCGCGCGGTGAGTCGAAAGTGGTGGGTGCACTTGGGGCAGACCCCGAATGCTCTCCTTAGGTCCTTCGTGTAGAGAATGGCTTCGCATTTGGGGCACTTTGTCCAAATGTCGTCGGGGAGCTGCAGAGGCTCTACCACTTCGCCTGCCTGTTTCGGAGCTTTGCTTCTCGTAAACCAACCCATGAGTCACCACGTTAACTGCAGCGGCCAGCCCAAAGGGCATCCCGCCGGTTTAAACCCGCGTAACGCTAGCAGATGTGACACACCGGAGGCAACGTTGAGAGGCTCGCAGCTAGATTCAGAAAATATGGGCGTTTACAGGGACATACACACCTGCTAAAGCGCTTTCCACGGGTCTTGGTGGCCCCAATCTGTTGATGCTTTGCAAAAGGAGCTGTGGAGCTATGGCAACTGCACATCTGCGCGACATCTGCGTGTTTCTCGACCAAGAGCTGCGTCACGCCCAGTATCGGGATGCGTCTCTCAATGGCCTGCAGCTGGAGACCTCGGTAGCGGAAATTAGCCACATCGCGTTCTCCGTGGACTCGGGCTTTTCAATCGCGGAAAAGGCGATCAAGGCGGGCGCTCAGCTCCTTGTGGTCCACCACGGCATCCTCTGGGGCGACTCAGAGAGGATGGTTGGGCCCTTGGCCCGCAAGCTTGAGCTCATGTTCAAGGGGGGGCTCTCGCTGTACGCTAGCCATCTCCCCCTCGACGGCCATCCCACCCTGGGCAACGCGGCACAGCTGGCCCGCTGCCTAGACCTGCAGGAGGTGCATCCCTGCTTCGAGTACGGAGGGGGTCCCTGCGGCGTCAGGGGAGTTCTTGCTGAGCCTCTTTCGCTGCCAGAGATCGCAGCCCGACTCTCGGCAATTGAGGGCTTCCTCAGCCCTCCCCTGGCCCTCCCGTTCGGCAGCGCCCTAATCCGATCGATAGGAATTGCAACTGGCTCAGGGGCCGGCATGATATCCGAATGTGCTGCTCTTGGCCTCGACCTCCTTGTGACTGGAGAGCCTAAGCAGTCGCTCTATCACTCGGCGAAGGACCTCGGATGCTCCGCGCTCTGCGTCGGCCACTATGCGAGCGAAACATTCGGGGTGAGAGCCCTGGAGCGTGTACTCAAAGAGCGATTTCGTGTACAAACCTCCTGGATTAGTGAACCTACGGGAATTTAAGGCGTATGCGGCTGTTCAGCGACATTAACTGCAAGGGAAAGCGTGTTCTCATTCGGGCAGACCTCAACGTCCCGCTCGACGAGAAAGGGGTGATCACCGACGACAATCGCATTAAGCAGTTTCTGCCCACTCTTCAGAAGGCGCTCGAGCAGGGAGGCCGGGCGATCGTGATGTCTCACCTAGGCGAGCCTGCGGGCGCTGACCCAAGCCTCTCTCTAAGGCCCGTCGCAAAAAGGCTTGCAGAGCTGCTCGGAACGGACGTGGTTCTGGCGCCGGATTGCGTCGGAAATGAGGTGGCCAAGCTGGCAGCGGAGCTGCACGACGGGCAGGTTCTCCTCCTCGAAAACCTGCGATTTCAGCCCGGGGAGAAGAAAAACGACCCTGAGTTCGCCGCACAGCTCGCCAAGCTGGGAGACGTGTTCATTAGCGACGCATTTGCAACAGCCCACCGGAGCCACGCGTCCATGGTAGGGGTGCCGAAACTCTTTAAGGAGAAGGCGGCGGGGCTCTTAATGCAGAAGGAAATAGACTACTACAGCCAGGCTCTCGAAAATCCAAGAAAGCCACTCTGCGTCGTGATCGGCGGCTCTAAGGTCTCAAGCAAGCTCAACGCGCTTGTGAACCTCTCAAGCAAGGCCGACAAGCTTATCATCGGCGGAGCGATGGCCAACACCTTCTTGGCGGCACAGGGGCTTCAAATGGGGAGATCCCTGTACGAGCCAGATCTCGCCGGCAAGGCCCTGGAGCTCCTTGGCAACTTGGCGAGGAGGGACTGCAAAGTGTACCTGCCGGTGGACGTTGTAGTTGCGCCAGGATTGGCGAGCAAGGGATTGGGCCGCGCTGTGCCAGTCCAGGAGATCCCAGCTGACACTATGGCTCTCGATATCGGGCCCGCTACCAGCATCCTCTACAAAGAGGCGCTGCATTCTGCGGAAACCATCGTCTGGAACGGGCCGATGGGGGCGTACGAGAACGAAGACTTCGCAAAAGGGACCCATGACATGTGCGAGTCAATTTCTAATGCACACGGCCTCACCGTTGTTGGTGGGGGGGACACGGACGCTGCGATCCATCATATGCAGCTCGCCCACAAGTTCAGCTTCATCTCAACCGCAGGAGGCGCATTCCTTGCGCTACTCGAAGGGAACTCCCTTCCCGGAATAAAGGCCTTGGACTAGTCACGCTGCCGGTGACACAACCGGCAACACTCCGTAAGGACCTGGCTTTTTAAATTTTCGGTGCCGGCTCTCTCGCCTGTGCTATACCTTGCGGTCTTCCGGCCCACCAATCCGACGGTGGTCAGTTCGTCGGCTCATCGCTGGTGGTTGCCTGTAGACAACACGCGGTAGAAGCGGGTGGGCGCGCATGGCTCGGGATAAGCAAACGTTGAGTCGAGGAAAGCGCCGCGTGGCCGCTGGAGGGTCTGGCGGGCAGCGCTCAAAGGCGAGCGCCGGGGTGGTCATGGGCGCATCCCCACGTCCCGCTCCAGCACCGAGCATCCACCGCGCCCGCCAACGCCTCTCCCCCCAGGACTTTCGCAACCTCATCACCATAAGCTCAGCGAGCATCGCCTGCTTTGACTTTGCCGAGCCCATTTCGTGCGCCTCGCCTGAGGGTGATTTTGTCGACTTGGTTTTCGGGGTTCCATCGCGCTGCCTGGAAGCCTCGCTAACGTTTGCCCTGGGGAGCGGTTACGCCGCCGTTGACCAGGTGCTAGGGCGCTCCCTGTCGCAGCTGCTTCCGCAGGAGCTGGGGTTCGGCGGACTAATCCGCCGCTGGTGGCACCTCTCGCTCTCCGGTCAGGGCTTCGAGGTGCCTCTGGTTGGCCGCGATGGCTCTCACCTGACGGTGCAAGCTGTGGTGTACGGCAGGATCGAGCGCGAGAACCTCTCCCGGCTCTGGGTGGTGTTGCGCGACGTGACCCCGCAGGCTCGGGCGGTACAGGCCCTCTCTCTTGCGGAGCTTCATTACCGCTCCCTTGTTGAAAGGCCTGGGCTCCTTCTCATTCGAATTAGGCCGGATGGGTCGCACGAGTACATGAGCAGGCATTCACAGGAGACGCTGGGCATCTCAACCGCTCAACTTAATTCCGGGCCCGACTCCTTCCTCGATCTTGTCCACCCGGATGACCTCCCGCATGTGCGGTGCCTGCTTGAGTCTCGGCAGGCCGGCACTCGGGACGTGCGGGAGGCAGAGGTTCGGTTACGGCTTGCGAGCGGCCACTACACATGGTTTGCGCTGCGACAGTTTCCGAAACTCTCTCCCAGCGGGGATGTCGAGTGCTTTGACCTGATCGCGTTTGACATCCAGAACCAGCGCGAGCTTGAGCTCAAGCTCGCCCAGCTTTCAAAAAGCGCTATCGTTGGGCAGATGTCAGCCGGCATCGCCCACGACCTTAACAACCACCTCACCGCCATCCAGTCCCAGCTTGACCGAGCGGGCACCATGGCCCAACCGGGGCCTGTAGCCGATGCCCTTCATGCTGCGCAGCAGGCGGTCAGGGACTGCTACCGTATGGGCCAACAGCTTCTCGCTGTGGGGCGCTCAGGGACGCCCCTACAGAGCGCGGTGCGAGTCGCCAGTGTCGCTGCCCAAGCCGTCGAATTGATACGGCCCCTCATCCCCTCGAGAATCGCGCTTGAGATCATCGCTCATGATGATGGGCTCTCAGTGTGGGCCGACGAGGCCCAGCTCCGCCAGGTGATCATCAATCTTGTCCTTAACGCCCGCGATGCCGTCCCCGGAGCTGGGAGGATCCAGGTTGAGATCCGCAGAGTCTCGACCAGCGAGGTTGCGGTGAAGGGGCCTGCTTCTGGGGCCAAGAGCCTGGTGAGCCTCTCGGTCAAGGACTCCGGCACGGGAATCTCGGCGGAGGACGCGGCACGCATCTTCACCCCTTTCTTTACCACCAAGAGGGATCATGGAGGGCACGGCCTGGGGCTGTCGATGGTCAAGGCTCTCGTGGAGGCGCAGAATGGCACTATTGTCTTCCGGAGCGATGCCACCGTTGGGACGACGTTCATAGTGCTGCTCCCGATCCTCGGGGACGAGGGGGCAGGCAAGGCTGTGCAGAGTTCTGAACGGGCCGGCACAAATGAAAAAATCGAGGTTATTGTGGCGGAAGACAACGGGGAAATCCGTCGCTCGCTCGCCGATTCGCTCTCCGCCCTGGGGCACCGCGTAGAGGCGGTAGCCTCTGGCGCAGAGCTTTCTCAGCTTATGTCTCGGCACCCACCGGGGCGTCGGCTTCTGATCCTTGATGAGTTCATGCCGGACCAAATCGGCAGTGAAGCGCTTCCCGGCTTGCTGCGCCTAAATCCCGAGCTGCATGTCATCTTGATGAGTGGCGCGCCGCTCATCAGTCCCGCCGGCCAAGATGCGGCCGCTCGCACAACATGCCTGCAAAAGCCCTTCTCGCTCGTCGAGCTTGTCGACGCAGTGGAGCGCCTCCAGCAAGGCAGGCTAGTCCCCTGCCCGGGTTATGGCGCTCGCAGCCTCACGCCTGCGTAACTCTCTGTCTTCCCTCTGGCGTTGGCGATCAAGCTCTGCCTGTCTCCGCTCAGCCTCCCTTCTCTTTGCCCTCTCGGCCTGAAGGCGCTGTCCTTCTGCCCGCTCCTTCGCGCGCTGCAGCTCTACCTGGGCGCGCTTATCGAGAACTGGCGTAGGTGTTGGAGGGAAGACTTGGGCACGATACCGCCGGGGGATCTGGTCTGGGCTATCAACGAAGTGCAGCGTGCCCGCGCTGTCCATGTACCGATAGCCCTCGGCAAAACTAGCCGAAACCCCTTTCACGCATGCTACGACCGCCACGGTCAGACAAAAGGCACCATAGAGCTTTCTCATACCCTTCATTATGAACCACAAGAGCCAGCTGGGCGCACTCCAGATTTTATTGGATAAACTCAGGAGCTTAACCATCGCCTTTTTGCAATTTGGAGATCGTCTTGCGCGCCAAAGCGACACTCATTCGCCCCACTTTGGCCACCTCATCAGGTTGAGCTTCGGCGATCGCCCCAACAGTCTTGAAATGCCTCAAGAGCCGGTTGCGGCTGTCGGGCGAGATTCCACTCACTGTGTCGAGCACCGACCGGAAGACCCGCCGAGAGCGCGTATCTCGGTGGAATGTGATCACAAACCGATGGACCTCATCACGGAGACGCACCAGAAATCGGGTGACTTGATCGCCCTCGGCCAGAGGGATTGAGTCACTCCGGCCCGGCACAAAGAGCCGCTCAGGCTTGCGGTCTATGGTCTGGGAGAGCGCCTCTCCTTCCGTCCTCATTTTGGCGAGCGCCACAATGTCGAGGGAGAGCCCCAGCTCCTCCCGCGCCTGTAGAGCCATCGAGAGCTGTCCTGCGCCGCCGTCGATCACCAGCAGGTCTGGCAAGTCCCCTTCTGCCACTCCGCGCCGGAGGCGCCGAGTGACAACCTCATAAATCGACTCAAAGTCATTCGGCTTGCCATCAGGCGAGAGCTTGTAGCGCCGGTACGCCGTTTTGTCGGCGATTCCGTCAAAGAACGCGACGATTGCGCCAACTGTGTCACTGCCCTGAAAATTAGATATATCCACGCACTCAACCCGGCGCGGCAGCTGCCGCAGGCCGACGAGCTCGGCGAGCGCCTGCGACACCCCCTCCCAATGGGCTTCACGTGTGCGCGAATTCTCAAAGGCATGGCGGGCGTTGAGCTCAGCCATCGAAACCAGGCGTGCCTTAGAGCCCCGCTGAGGGCACAGGAGCGAGACTTTCCCGCCCTTTCGGGACGCCAGTCCCGCCTCAAGCAATGTTCCATTTTCCAGCTCCCGGGGAAGCAGCACCTCCGCGGGGATCTCTCGCCCTCCCTCATAGAACTGCTGGATCGTGGCCTCAAGAAGCTCGTCGTCAGCGACACGGACATCGTCAAGGGTAAAGCTCTTTGTTTCGGAAATTCGCCCGTTCCTGACCAGCAGGACACACACTGCTGCCTGGGTCGCCTCCCGGCAGATCCCGAACACATCCCTGTTTTCGCCCCGAAATGTCACCAATGAATGCCCAGCCTGAAAGTTTGCAAGGGTCTCAATTCGATCCCTCCATGCTGCGGCCTCCTCAAACCGCAGGCCCTCCGACGCTTGCTCCATTTTTGCTGAGAGCAGCTCAATAACCCCCTTCGTCTTGCCTTGTAGTATCGCCACTGCCTGGCGGAGGAGCTCCCTATATTGGTCCCTGTCCACTGGAAGGCAGCACGGGGCGCAGCACCGCTTTATCTGATGCTCCAGGCATGGCCGCTGCCGATTGTGCAGCACGGAATCAGCGCACGAGCGGAGGGGAATAACCTTCTTGACAACCTCGAGCACATTGCGCAGCTCGCTGCTGAATGCGTAGGGGCCATAGTACGTGGCGCCGTCATTCTCCGGGCGGCGCACCGTCTCGAGCCTGGGCCATTCCGCAGCCTCATCGATGCGAATCGACAGGTAGGCCTTGTCGTCCTTGAGGCGAATATTGTAGCGGGGCTTGTGCTTGCTGATGAGGTCACGCTCCAGGAGGAATGCCTGCTCCTCGGTCTGGGTAACCACGGTCTCAAAACTTGCCACGCGCTGCAGCAAGTACTCAATTTGGAATCGCCCGTCTCCACCCCCGAAGTACGTGCGCAGCCGCGCCCGGAGGTCCTTTGCCTTCCCGACATAGATGACCCCCTGCTCCTCGTCCCGCATCAGGTACACTCCGGGCGCCTCGGGGGCGTGGGCTACTTGCCGCTTAAGATAATCAAGCCGTGCGGCAGATATCGGTGAGCTCATGCCGAACTACTCCGGCTTAGCGTTAACGAGTCGGCGCTGTATGTGGACCATAAAAGCATCCGTCGGAACGACCTTAACACGCACGTCGAGCACTCCACACCCCGAAACACATGAAGCGCCCATGGCCCGAAGCTTCACCGCATCCTTGCTTGTGCACACGAGAGGCAGCCCTGAGGCCTTGGCGAGCAGCCCCTCCACATCCCGTCGGGAGAATTCGTGGTGGTCCGGGAAGGAGGTCTTGCTGAGAAGGGTGTACCCTAGGCGCGCCAACGAGTCGTAAAAGCCCTCGGGGTTCGCAATGGCGGCGAATGCGTGCACTGGCCCACGAGGAATGGGCTGGCCTGACTCCAGCGAAACCGCCGATGAGGCCTCAAAGTAGGCACGATACACTGCAACACCCCGGGGCAGCGCCTTGAGGAGCCGCTCATCAATCGGAGGCAGGGCGCCTCCCTCTGGCAGCACGCTGCGCTCGGAGACCACAATGAGCGAGGCACGACGCAGGGCCCGGTCTCTGGGCTCCCGAAATCGGCCCTCCGGAAGAAGCTTGCCCTCAATAAAGTCCTCAACCGCCTCCGGATTGCCCGCGAACACCGAAACGATATCAACATCGCGCGCCAGGCCTCGATGCTGGAACCCATCGTCCAGAATAATGACATCGGCGAGCCCATGGGCCTCAATAAGCCGGGCACCCCTCGCCCTGGCCCGTGAAATGTAGACCGGGGCGATGCCAGATTGCGCCATGAGCAGCGGCTCATCACCAACCCGACGGGGAGAGTCGGATGCCTCCACCCTGTAGGGCCCCTTCTCAAGCCCTCCATAGCCCCTGGACAAGATAGCTGGCCTGAGGCCACGCAGCGCGCACTCACTGGCCACGTACAGGCATAAGGGAGTCTTGCCGTTCCCCCCTGCGGTCACGTTCCCGATGCTGATAACCGGCAGTCGCGAACGGTAGGGCCTTACCACTCCGAAATCATAAAGAGCGGCTCGCGCTTGGACCACGCCTCGAAACAGGCAAGCAGCAAGATGCAAAAATGCCCCTACCATCCTTACCCTACGACCTCTAGCAAGCGCTCAAACACCCTCTTTGCGGCACCACGATGACGCCCCCATACCTCGTTGCCGGCGAGCCCCACGCGCCGCATGAGATCATCTCCCGCGCACAACCTTTCAACAAGTGTGCAGACCTGTTCCGACGATTCCGCCAAGAGCAAGCCGTTGTTCGCCCGCATCTCTTCAACCAAGGGACGAATAACGGAGACATATGGCCCGACGCAGACCGGGGTCCCGTACATGGCAGGCTCA
Source organism: bacterium (assembly GCA_017853605.1). Classification (GTDB taxonomy): domain Bacteria; phylum Bdellovibrionota_C; class UBA2361; order UBA2361; family OMII01; genus OMII01. The sequence continues at coordinate 9,934 of JAFMJG010000015.1, read as the reverse complement.
AATGGGTTGTGCCCTCCGATGTCGACTAGAGTGGCTCCCACGAAAGCCAAGTCCCCCGCGGCATAAGCCACTTCGAGGTCTCCCATGGTATCAAATACGACAACCCGTGCGGAGCTCGGGCCTCCTGATCGGCAAGCGCTCCGCAGCGCGTATGGCAACGAAAGATGGCTGAGGCAGCGCTCAAAGTAGCCTACTTTCTCAAGGTGGCGAGGGACAAGAATCACCCGAAGGTCAGCGCCACGCCGCCACGCGGCCTCGGCGGCACCGAGCCACCACGATTCTTCGCCGGGGTGCACGCTTCCGAGGACCAGGATCCGCGAACTGGCATCAAGCCCAGAAAAGATCTCGCTTCTCAAGCGCTCCTGATCAGGCTGGGCAAATCGCGGCAGCACGTCATACTTGGTGTGCCCGGTCACGTGCACCGCGCCGGGACGTGCCCCCAAGTCGATAAACCTGGCCCGCTGGACCTCGTCGGGAACACACACAACTGAACACCGCACGAGAAGCGGCGCAAAGAGGCCCCTGAGCCGTCGGTACCAGGAGAAAGTGTAGTCTGAAATCCTTCCGTTGATTATCGAGACCGGCGTCCCGCGCAGGAAGATCGCCCGCATGAGCTCAGGCCACAGCTCCGTTTCGCTTATGACAAGGCTTCGCGGGCTTACGGACCGCAGGGCTCCCCACACGCACGGCAGGATATCAAGCGGCAGGATCCGGGTTGCTGTTGCGTAGTCGGCGCCCCTTTCGAGGCCGGTCGGGGACGTTGCCGTGAGGAGTGTCCGCTGGTCGGGAAGGTTCTCGCGAACGAGCTTAAGTATCGGTATCAGCCCCTGAACCTCGCCAACGGAGGCGCCGTGGAACCACAGCGGCTGCCCAAGCGGCGGTCTCCACCATCCCAGCCGCTCAGCAAAGCGCACCCTTCCCCGCCTAAAAGCAGCAAGAACGAGGACAACGGCCGGAGAAAAAACCAGCCCCAACAAGCGGTAAAGACTAAGAGCCATCCCAAAACCTATCTGCTTGGAGCGTGATATCATTGAGGGCCTCCTGCACCCGGGCTCTGGCTGCTTCCTGATCCTCGTCCGGGGCGACAACGATAGGCTGGCCCAAGACGACCACGCCCCGGGAGAATGGACGGGGAATGATCATCTCATCCCAGGAAGAGAGCTGCCATCTATTTTCGACGGAGTATGAGAGGGGGAATACCGGCGCCCCACTGCTTTGGGCAACCGCTACCACGCCAACTTTGCAGGAGTAGCGCGGGCCGCGCGGGCCGTCCGGCGTAAAGCCAACATCGGACCCATCCTCGACCCGCCGAATGAGCTCCCGCAGCGCTGACAGGCCTCCCCGGCTTGAGGAGCCCGCAATGGAGTGAAGCCCAAGAAGCCGGATAGCAAAAGCTATTAGCCGCCCATCGCCATGGCGGCTAATGAGCATGTATGACCGCCTCGCGCGTTTCCTGCCCCGCAGCCGCCAATACGGTTCGAGCAGCATGAGCATCCGTCCATGCCAAAACGCGAACACAGCCGGGGGGGCACCCGCATCCATGGGGGCGTCGGGAAAGCCCACGTACTGCCAACGAATGGTGCCCCGCAGCACCTTGATTACGAGGGCTGCCAAGCTGCCGAGCACAACCATCTTTAACCCCGACAGAATTCCGCCCCTTCCCATGACATGGAGTCTAACTACCTGCTGCCTGGACGTCAAAAGCCCTTCAGGGCCCCGGGAAAGCGGGGGCTCCCTCCCAAAAACAGCGGCGTCCCTAGGCTAGCGGCAGGACGCGCAAAGGGCCTCCACTTCAACGCTGCCCCGGCCAGAGACTATCGCCCGAGACGAGGTGTAGTACACCGCCCGAGCGGCCGGAGGAAGCGCCCTCGGGCCTCGCAGGACGATCCGCCCACCTCCCGGAACCTTTGCCACGGCCTGAATGCCAGAGGCCTCTACCCGGCCGGCGTTTAGGATGACTACGCTTACGCTGAGCAGCTCCGGCCTCCCCCGAGACCTGCCTTGGACAACCATAAGGTCCTTTACGCGAAGGGCAGCATGCCCTGAGGTGCTCGGTGCTCTAGCTCCCAACGCTCGCGGCTTGGCATACGCAAGCGAAACCACAAAGACGATAGAGAGCGGGACGCCCGCAAGGCACTTCATGCCCCCTTAATCGGAAACGGGCCTCAACGGTTGCCCAAACACCGCCTAATTGACGCTCTCCGCGCCAACATCAGCGTCACGGAACTGGAGGGCGTGCAAGCGCGAATACTCTGACCCCCTGCGCAGCAGCTCCTCGTGGCTCCCCTGCTCCACTATCCGCCCCCCGCTCATGACAACGATTACGTCTGCATCCCTAACAGTCGACAAGCGATGCGCAATGATGATGCTCGTGCGGCCCTGCTCGAGGGCCTCAATAGCCATCTGAACCTCCCGCTCAGACCTGTTATCGAGAGAAGCCGTTGCCTCATCTAGGATGAGAATCGGGGCATTCTTAAGAATGGCGCGCGCAATTGCTAGCCTCTGGCGTTCGCCCCCAGAAAGCGTCATCCCCCCCTCACCAACCAGGGTGAAGAAGCCCGACGGCAGCCTCTCGATGAAGTCCATGGCGAAGGCGGCTTGTGCCGCCGCTTTCACCTGGGCTTCAGTCGCTGCAGGGTTTCCATACGCAATGTTGTTGTACACCGTGTCGTTGAACAGGAAGGTATGCTGGCCGACCGCAGCAATTTTTGACCGAAGCCCCGCCAAGCCAAGATTCCTGACATCGATTCCCCCCATGGTGATGCGCCCTTGGGTTGGGTCAATAAACCGCGGCACTAGATCCACCAGGGTGCTTTTGCCGGACCCGGAGAACCCCACGAGGGCCACCTTCTTGCCTTCAGGTATTACCAGCGAGATGTCACACAGCGCTCGGGTTGGCTCCTCTCCTGGACCCCGCGCAGGATAGCTGAAACTGACCCGGTCAAAGACGACTTCGCAGCCCGCCGGCAGGGGGAGCGGCTCTCGCGGCTCCTCTATAGTAGGCGGGGTGTCAAGAATCTCGAAGATGCGCTGGGCGCCTGCCAAGCCCTGCTGCACCGTGGAATTGACCCGGGTCAGCTTCTTAAAGGGCTCATACATCAGGAAGACGGACACTAGAAACGATATGAAGTCGCCCGCACTCCTTGCCCCCGACATTACCGAGTAGCCGCCGTATACCAGAACGCCGGATATCACCACGCTCGCCAAGCACTCGTTTATCGGTCCTGTAAGGGCCTTGACTCGCTCCGAACGGATGAAGGTTTTTGTGAGCTCACGGTTGCCACGCTCGAATCGCTGCTGCTCGAACTCCTCGCGCGAGAAGATCTTCACCACACGGTGTCCCTGCATGCTCTCCTGAAAGAGCGCAGACAGCTGCCCTATCGCATCCTGCCCCCTCTTGCTTAGCCGTCGCAGCCGCTTCCCCAGCCGCGCAATTGGCCATCCGGCAATCGGGAAGAAGATTGCAGAGATGAGAGAGAGGGTTGGGTCAGAGTAGATACAGTAGCCGAGGAGAAACACGAGCCGAATTGAGTCGCGGATAATTGCCGCTGTCGAGTCAGTGAGGAGCGACCGTATCAGGAGAACGTCAGAGGTGACCCGGGACAGCAGTTCACCGGAGGAATGCCTAACAAAAAAATCGGGAGAGAGAGACAGCACGTGCCGGTTGACATCATTGCGAAGCTGCTCCGTCACCCGGTGGCCAACAGCTGCCATCAAGTATTGCTGCACAAAATCACACAGGGCCCGGAAAGCAGCGAATCCAACGATTACGTAGGGGAGCTGCCACAACAGATCCGCCTGCCCGCCACCGAACACGCCATCGAGAATCCTCTTTACAAGGTACGGCACAACCGGGTCCGTCGCGCCGAAAGCGACCATCGCCAGAAGGGCAACCAAGAACGGCGCCCGATGCGGCCTAAGGTAGCGGAAAATTCTTCGGTATAGGGTCACGCAGCGCCCCTCCCTTGAGCTGCTCCAAGCTGGGCAGCGAGATCCGCCACGCGCCCCGCCACGGTGTCCATGTCCCCGGTGGAGTGCTGAAAGCTGAACAGCTCGTCTCTCACCTGGCCGAGGTCCTCAATCATCTTCTGGCGGACAGGGCCCTCCTCGTATATCCGCGACAGCTCACGCTCGAGCTCTTCCTCGTCGTGCTTGACCCTGATTAGCTCACGAACCGTCCCTGGCTTCATCACGTTTACGGGGGAGTACTCCTTCAGCCTAACGAACGTGGAAACTATCATCTTGGCCAAGAGGGTGCCACTGTACACGCACACGAACGGCAATCCCGCAATCGCCCCCTCAAGGTTGCAGGTGCCAGACTTGAGGATAGCCGCTCGCGCCTTCCGCATCTCCTCGATCCCGTGCCCTTTCTTCCAGTCGATTGCCTGCAAAGTCTCCGCGCTTACTGCCGCAGCAGCCTGGTCACGGGCCCATGCTTCGGACATGTTGTCCGCAAGCATGACTGTTGCGCGAAGGCCGGGCCTCTCCCGCCGAAATCGCTGGAACGCCTTGAGCATCGGAACGAGCATCCGCTCGATCTCAAATTTTCGGCTGCCCGGCATGAACAGCAGGTCTCCTCCCCTTTGTCCCGGCCCCCCAGGTTCCCGAACCTGGTCAGTGAGTGGGTGCCCAACATACGACACCGGCTGGTAGCCCCGCTCCCGGAACCACGGCGCCTCGAAGGGAAAGATGGTGGCTACGTGATCCACTCGCTCCCGGATGCGCTCCACGCGCCCTGAGCGCCAGGCCCAGACCTTAGGGGGGATGTAGTAAAGCACCTTGGCGCCCTCTTCTCGGGCTACTTTCGCCAGCCGAAGGTTGAAGTCAGGGTAGTCAACAAGGATCACCAGCTGCGGCTTCCACTGCCTGATGAGGCCGCGCATCGACGAAAAGGAGCTGAAGATACCTCTCAGGGAGCGAAAAATCTCAAGAAAACCCATAGCGGTGCCGGACTTGTAGCAGTCCACGACAAGCTCGGCCCCGGCGGCGCGGCAACCCGGCCCACCCATGCCACGCACCTCAGCATCAGGCCTCAACCTCCGGAGACTCTCCACTACCCGTCCTAGGTGCTGGTCACCGGACACCTCTCCCGCACTGATAACAACCCTAAGGGGCATAGATGCCTCTTCTCTCTAAGCAATTAGGACAACAGGTTCTACCCTATTTATCGGCCAGTCGTATAGCAGCGCCAGTTAAGGTGCCGATTTGCATGGACCTTTCTTGCGCCCCAGCAAGGTTGTCCGTATCCTTCGGGGCGCAAAACACCTAAAAGCGAGGAAGCCGAAGTGCGCTGTCTCGAATTCCCGGAGTAGCAACTCTCATATGCTCAAGAAACTTATCGCTGCCCTCGCTATCCTGATCGTGGTTGTCGTCTCGTGTGCAGCGATGCTCGTATCATACGCGAATTCGCTCGTTCAGTCGCACAAGGGGGATATTGAGCGCCAGCTCTCCGACGCCCTTAAGGCGCCCGTGTCTTTTGCCTCCGTGGAGGTGTCGCTCTTCCCCTCAATTGAGCTGTACGTGCAGGATTTGGCGGTCCGAGATGCCACCGGTGGCACTGGGGGACTATCGCTCAAGGCTTTGCGCGTCGGCGCTGAGCTCCGGCCCCTTCTCTCGAAACAGCTGGTATTTCGTGAAATTATTCTCGACTCACCAGATGTGCGCCTTGTGCAGGCTAATGGGCAGATCTCGATCCAAGGGCTGGGCAATGATGCCGGCCCCGGGCAGAGGGCCGTTCCCGGAGGTCCGCCGGCTGCGGCGAGCGCTCCTGCACCGGCCAAGTACAGCCTCGCTATTCAGAGGGTGCTGGTCCATGACGGCACACTGACGGCAACTCTCTCCCCTAAAGGGCCTCCGCTGGTCGTCAAGAGCGTCGAGATTGATGCCGGGGTCGTCATACAAGGAGCATCGATTAGCGTTCCGGAACTGCTCGCCAGCGCATCGCTCAACGAGGACCACCCGCTTCAGGTGTCTGCGCGAGACGTGTCATTCGCCGGTGAAAGCGGAAGCATTGACATTCCGTCGCTGTCACTGTCAGGTAAGGCGGGATCCCTTTCCGCGGCCGGCAAGACGGACCCGGCGGGAGGCGGGCAGTTTACCCTCTCCTCAGACTCAATCGACCTTGGGCTGCTAGCGCCCGAGCTCACGCGAATGCTCCCCGCGCTTCACGCAGTGCGGCCGGGCGGAAAGGTGCGCCTTCAAGGCTCTGTTGCCCTCTCAAAAGGCCAGCCGCCTGTGCTGAACGGTTCGGTCTCTGGAGTCAATGTTTCAGCGCATCTCTCCCCCAGCCAGTCGCTCTCGGCGATGAATGGCACGATCTCGGCGTCCGGCCCTGTCAACACCCTGCGAATTGACGCACAAAACCTCTCTTTGCTCTCAAACAACGCCCCATTGAACATCGATGCCAGTGCCTTGCTCACGGCGAAGGGCCTGGAATTCTCAAAGCTGATCGTGCGGGGCTTCGGGGGCTCCGTTGCAGCTCCTGTAAGGCTCTCGCTCGGCCAGCCGGCGGCATTTTCCTCACCCATAAATGCCTCGGCTATCGATCTCACCAAGGCCTTTGATGCCTTTACGTCACCCTCCCTCTCGCAGACCTTCACTGGGACCCTAAAATCCCTCTCTGGGAGCGTTTCGGGCACGGCGGATGGCTCGCTTGCCCAGACCCTCAAGACAGATGGAACGATGCTGATCACGGACGGCGTGCTCAAGGGGAACAACCTGCCGATGGCCGTGCTCAATCAACTCTCCTCCATCCCAGTGTTTGCGGGGCTCCTCTCGAGCGGCGTGCCGGAGAAGTACAAGGGGCGCGCGACCGCAAATGATACCGCTATTTATGAGCTCAGCGGCTCCTTTTCAGTGGCTCAAGGGCAAACCACCCTAAAGGGAGTGAATGTGGTCAGCGATATGTGCTCATTCACAGTGGACGGCACCGTCTCGCGGGATGGCAGCCTAGACATCTCATCCACCTTCACGTTCTCGCCGGACCTCTCGATGGGTCTGGTAAAGTCGTTCAAGGGGCTCAACCGTGCCCTTAACTCCGCCCAGCAGCTGGTAGTGCCGGTTGTAATACGGGGGCGGCCGCCGATGTTGGCCGTCCTTCCCGATGTCACGAAGCTCCTGACCGGCACCATCACGAATCTGCCCAAAGAGGCGCTTGGCATTGTCGGGGGCATTTTTGGCCTGGGCCCCTCTTCCGATGGCGACTCAAAGAAGGCGCCGAATCAGGGTGGCAAGGCCCCTCAGAATCGTTGAGGAGTTTGGGGGTTTTTTCGCCCTTGTGCATCGGCGATACTCGGGAGACTAGAGAGCAGCGAACTCTGTATGGCCAAGCCTCCGAATGACAGCAAAGACCAGCAGCTGGCTGCAGCTGCCCAGTCAGGGACATTTGAGACGAAGCCTGCGGCTCCGCAGAGGGACGCCTCAGGCGAAACAATTGGCGGCTTCGCCTTTTTTCTTTCCTTGTTTGCCCTGCTTCCAACAGGACTGATCCTTTCCTGGATAACCATCCTGGAGGTGCGCCCTGTCGAAATCCGCGCCCTGGAGTGCTTTGCCGTTGCCGCGGCTTTTGGGGCGCTCCTCGGCCACTTTTTCATTCGAGGCCGCCTGTCCGTGTTCATTCATGAGACGAAGCACGCCATCCTCTCAAACTTTGCCGGAAACAGGCGAAAGGGGATGCGCGTTGATGCGAACTCTGGCCACTTTGTGTATTCATACACCAAGAAGACAGCGCATCTTAATGCCCTCATCTCCCTGGCTCCGTACATCCTGCCCCTCTTTACCGTTGTGGGAGCGCTGGTTGCCCTGGCTCTTCTCCGAGACCAGCGTCTTGTTGCAGTCGCCCTGGTCGGCACGTGTTACGGCGTGGACCTTGTTCTCAACATCCGGGACATCTCGCCAATCCAGTCAGACATCAGCGATATTCGGGGTGGCTACGGGGTGGGACTTCTCTACATATTCGCCTGGAACCTTGCCATTTTTGCCCCACTCTTGGCCTGGATCCTTCAGGGAAGCCCTGGAGTGCTTCTGCTGCTGCAGCGCGTCACCAACTTCTTTATGAGTCTTTACCTCGCCGTCTCGGATGGCGGGCAGCTGTCTGGAGACGGCCCGTAAGATACCCAAACCATGCACAGGCCGTGAGCGGGTGCCGTGACTCCTGCCAAGCGCCTGTCCCTTGCCCGCAAGATATCCTCGATCCCTCGATCCTTTATTCGGCCGCGCGCAATGTCGGTGAGCGTGCCTACGATGTTGCGAACCATCTGCTTGAGGAACCCATCTCCCACAACTCGGTAGGCGAGAATGTCACCCTCAACGTGGAAGCAGCTCGAGAAGATGGTCTTAATAGGTGATGCCGCTGTGCACCCAGAGTCACGGAAGCTGGAAAAATCATGAGTTCCGATGATGGCCCGGGCATTCTCCTGCAAGGCAGCCAAGTCCATCGCGTGGGCGATGTGCCACACCCGCCGGGAGTCAAGCACCGCAGGAGCGGGGCGCGAAAGGATGCGATACTCGTACAGCTTGTGGGTTGCGGCCCAGCCCGGATGAAAACCCTCATCTACGAACTCCGCTGAGAGCACCGAAAGCTCACCTTTCATCAGGTGACTCACGCCCTGGCCAAGACGAAACAGGTCAACCGCAGCATCGGTCTTGAACGTGACCACCTGTCCACGGGCATGCACCCCAGCGTCCGTCCGCCCTGCCGCATGAAGGGGTGATATCTCTGCCCGAGTAACTGTCTTTATCGCTTTTTCAAGCTCCCCCTGGACTGTGCGCATCATGGGCTGCTTCTGCCAGCCGTGAAACCCCGCCCCGTCGTACTCAACTATGAGCTTAATGTTTGCCACGGACGGCCGAGCTAGGATGAGGCGATCAGCCGCTCTGCGATCTGCACTGCGTTGACCGCAGCACCTTTGCGCACATTGTCAGCAACCACCCACAAGCTGATCCCATTCGGCACAGAAGCATCCCGCCTCAACCGTCCCACATGGACATCATCGGTGCCCGCCACGTCGCACTGCATGGGAAAGTCCTCATGTCCGCCCCGGAGGGAGATCCCTGGCGCATGCTCGAGCCGCCTAGAAAGCTCCGCCAATTCGAAAGGCTTTTCGGTCTCTATAAAAACGCTCTCGCCATGCCCGTAAAATACTGGAACCCGAACCGCCGTGGCTGTGATTCGCAAGTCCGGAAGGCCCAAAATCTTTCGGCTCTCCTGGATGATCTTGTGCTCCTCTTTAGTGAAGCCATCATCAAGAAAAACATCAATTTGGGGGATGCAGTTGAAGGCGATCTGGTGCTGGAACTCCTCTTGCGCGAACTCCTGCTGATTGAAGATTGCAAGCGTCTGTCCCCAAAGCTCATCAAGGGCAGCCTTGCCAGCGCCGGACACCGACTGGTACGTCGAAACAACCACATGCCGGAGGCCCGCTATTTCATGCACGACTTTGAGCACCGGCACGAGCTGGATAGTTGAGCAGTTCGGGTTGGCGATAATCGAGCTGCCCTCGCCGATCGAGCTGAAGTTCACTTCAGGGACTACCAGCGGGACCTCCGGCTTCATGCGAAAAAAGCTGGAGTTATCGATGCACACAGCCCCAGCCTGAACGGCTTGCGGCACAAACGAGGCAGAGATCTCCGCTGAAGTGCCAAACAGGGCGATATCAACCCCCGCGAAACTCTCGGGAGTCAGGGTCTCCACCTCTACCTCTTGGTCGTGGAACTTGTAGACCTCCCCGGCGGAGTCTTTCGACGCAAGCAGCTTGAGCTGTGCGCATGGCACATTCCGCTCCGCCAAAACGACAAGCATCTCACTGCCAACGAGCCCAGTAGCCCCAGCAATGGCAATCACCGGCTTTTTGGAAACTTTCCTCATTCGTGCGATCCTCGAAAGTCGTCTGGCTGCCGCCCCTGGCCAACTGTAGTGCCTCGCGGGAACACTTGC
>JAFMJG010000125.1 GCA_017853605.1 bacterium | reverse complement strand
GGACCGCCGCGCAGTGAATGCCCTGCAGTCCCTCCGCGAGCGCCACCGCTTCGTGCGCGGCATGGTGTCGTGGATCGGGCACCACCAGAAAGCCCTCCAGTACGACCGGCCCGAGCGCTTTGCGGGCGTCACCAAGTACCCGTTCCGCAAGTCGCTCTTCCTGGCCATCGACGCGATCACCTCATTTACCTACGCGCCCCTTCGCATCGCCTCGTACCTCGGCCTTGCGACCTCCGCGTTGGCGTTCCTCTACATCTTTGTGGTCTTGGCGCTCAAGATTATGGGGGTCAACTTCTCCGGATACACCTCCATCATGGCCTCAATCCTCCTGCTTGGAGGCGTTCAGCTGACCGTGCTTGGGGCTCTCGGGGAGTACGTCGGGCGCATCTTTGAACAGGGCCAGCAGCGGCCCCTGTACCTGGTTGACCAGATTCAGGGTGAGCCCCTTGAGAAGGCGAGCCAATCGCTGGAGAAAAAGGCCTCATAGCAAGGGCTCACTGGCAAGGTTTTGTAAGGAAAGGTTTGTATGGGAGTTAAGCGTATGTCTCCAGTTCGCGTTGCAATAGTTGGTGGCGGCTTTAGCGGCCTCTCCGCCGCGCTCGATCTCTGCAAGGCAGGCTTCGAGGTGACTGTGTACGAGCGGGACTCCGACATCGGTGGGCTCGCCGGAACATTTGAGCTCAGCCCAGGAGTCCGCGTCGAAAAGTTCTACCACCACTGGTTCACTTCGGACGTCGACGTGCTCAACCTTATCGACGAGCTCGGCCTTGGCCACCTCAAGCGCTACGTGGCATCCAATACCGGGCTCTACTACGTGAACTCGATCTTTCGGCTCGCGAGCCCGCTCGATCTCCTCAAGTTCACCCCTATTCCCTTCCTCGATCGCGTGCGCACAGGCTTCATGGCGCTCTACGCCCGCCGGGTGAGCGACTGGGCAACGCTGGAGGACATCTCGGCAGAGGACTGGCTCATCAAGATTGGGGGCCGCAAGGCGTACGACACCATCTGGAAGCCTCTCATGGCAGGCAAGTTCGGCGCTGAGGCCCCAAACGTCTCAGCTGTCTGGATGTGGAACAAGCTCAAGCTGCGCGGATCAAGCCGCAACAACCAGGGTGGAGAGAGCCTCGTGTACTTCGGCGGAAGCTTCGGGGCCCTTACTGACGGAATCAGGAGGTCGCTCGAGGAGAAGGGGGTCACGATCAAGCTCAAGACCGGCGTGCGCTCAATCCTCACTGAAAACGGCCGCGCGGTGGGCGTTGAGACCGAAGCTGGAGCGCGAGAGATGGCAGATGTTGTCCTCTGCACCGCCGCCCTGCCTCAGTTCCTCGACATGGCCCCGTCCCTGCCGGAGGACTACCAGGCCCGCTGCAGGCAGGTGCGCTTCCTCGGGAACAGCTGCCTCGTTCTGCGCCTCAATAGGTCGCTCTCGAGCACCTACTGGCTCAACGTGGCGGACCCCTCCTTCCCCTTTGTCGGCATCATAGAGCACACGAACCTCGACCCTAAGGAGAACTATGAGGGGACTCACATCGTGTACCTCTCGAAGTACCTCCCGACTACCGAGAAGCTCTTCTCGCTGCCGCCAGACGAGTACCTGGAGTACTGCATCCCATTCATCAAGAAGATCTTTCCCGAGTTCGATCGCTCGTGGGTGCTTTCACACCACGTTTGGAAGGCCCACTACAGCCAGCCGGTGATAACCAAGCGCTACTCGAAGCTCATACCTGATCTTAAAACCCCGATTGAATCCCTGTGGCTCTGCACTATGGCGCAGATCTACCCCGAGGACCGTGGAACTAACTACGCCGTCCGCTACGGGCGCAAGGTTGCGGCCCGAATTATTGAGGAGCTTGCATCGCAGCCTGCAGCCGGCTCCCCAAGCGAGCAGCGACTGGTTGGCAACCGGGAAAACGTGGCGTAATACATCAACCTGAGAAGGCTAGTAGGATGACACCCCATATGAAAGTCAAGGCAAGCAAGCACTCAACCTCGTCAGATGCCGGCGGCGCCTCTGCGGCCGAGCCGCTGCCCCAGGGACAGCACTGGACGGGCCACTTTAACGCCCGCGAGTGGGTCACCTTCTCGCTGCTCATTGTTTTTGGCCTCCTGCTGCGCTGGACCATGCTCGACATGCGCCCATACCACCACGACGAGTCGCTGCACGGCATGTACGGCCGCTACTTCTACGACTTCCCGAACAGCAACTTCTACAAGTACGACCCGATGCTGCACGGGCCGATGCTCTACAACTGCATGCGCTTCATCTACGCCATGTTCGGCGACTCGCTGTGGGCGGCCCGCACGCCGGTCTGCCTCATGGGCACGCTCTTCATGTTCGTCCCCTTCCTCTACCGTGCACACCTCAAGCGCAGCACCCTGCTCGTGCTGACTGGCGCTGTTGCCCTCTCTCCCACCCTCATCTACTGGTCGCGCTTCCTCCGGGAGGACTTCTGGGTGGTGTCCGGAATGCTTTTCGCTCTGTACGGCTTCACTATCTCCCCGCGCCCGCTTAAGGCGTTCTTCGTCTTCTTTGGCGTCACCATCCAGTGGTGCACCAAGGAGAACGTGTTCGTCACCCTCGCAATATTCATCGGCTATCCCCTGTTCGAGTCCACGTTTACGAGCGTCGTGCGCGATGGGGCCAAGGGGATCGAGAACGCAACCTTCCGCGCGCTGCGCCTGGTGGCGGTTGCCGGCGTTTCGTACCTGCTGGCGAAGCTTCCCGAAAACATGCTCGACATCAAGGTTGCCCTCATTATGGGGCTCGTCTTTGCCTGGTTCCTCTTTGAGTGCGTATTTGAGTCAGCGGTGAAGCGGCGCACGGACAGCACCTTTGGGGCCATCGGAAAGTACCTGCAGGAGAACGCCTGGGAGACCTTTGTTGGGTTCCTGGCGAGCGCCATCATCTTCTGCTGGTTTTACGGCGCCGGGTTCCGCTACATGGACGGAATCATGGACGGGCTAGGCGGCCGGGCGATCGAGTACTGGGGCCAGCACCACGCGATGGAGCGGATCAAGGGCCCATTCAATTTTCACCTCTACGTGACTGCCTGGTACGAGTTCCCCTTCTTTCTCGCGTTTGTCGCGAGCATCGGGCTCTTCTACCGGCGCGCATCCAGCGAGATTAAGTTCTTTGCCGCGCTCGTGCTCGGCGTCCTGGTGCTCTCGTTCCTCGTGACGGATCCTGAGCCCCAGAAGGTGATCGAGAACGAGTTCTGGAAGAAGTTCAAGCTCAAGGACCGCCTCGACATCATCGGCCTCTTTGTGCTCCTCTTCCATGCGCCGCTCGTGACGATTCAGCACATGCTCAGGAAGGAGCGAGCGCTCGCCATCGCTGGCTACCTCTTTACCGCCTCGTTCTTCTCGTACAGCTACCTCGGAGAGAAGGTTCCGTGGCTCTCAATGTATCCCCTCGTTTTCGGCCTTCCGTACCTGGCCCTGTTCTACCAGGACTACTTTACGAAGTACCCGATAAACTACCAGACGTACCCTGTCAGCCGCGCCATCATGTGGGTGGGATCGACATCGATGGCGCTTGGCCTCATTTTTGTGGTCGAGCTGTGGCTGCGAGGCGCGCCAACCCAGGAGGTCCTCGCCGGAGAGAACGTGTGCTTCCTTGCGTTCGGAATCATACTGATCGCCTGTGCTGTCGCCGACTCATTCGGCAAGTTCCTCGGGGCTATTCATCTTGGAAGGTGGGCGGCGGTGATAACCTCCCTCTTCCTCATTCGGGCTGCCATCCAGACCAACTACGTCTACGCCGGCAAGGAGACCGAGTACCTGAGCCAGGTGCACACCACGTACGAGCTGGCCGAGACAGCGCTGAACATTATCGATCAGGTGAAGTATGAGCGGGAAGGCTACAGGCCAAAGGTGTACGCAACCGGAGAGTCAACGTGGCCGCTTACATGGTACTTCCGCAACATCCCGAATGAGTACCGCTTCAATGCCAAGCCTGAGGAGATGAGCAATTTTACCTACCAGTACCGCCCATGGAAGGACGGCGCGAAGAAAGAGGACTTCCAGGGTGAGTACTACCCGCGCCGCATCAACTTGCGCGGCTGGTGGGTTCCGGACTTCCGCGAGGTGACGTTCAAGCGCTTCCTGCGCTACGCGGTGAACCACTACCCTTGGAGCCCTTCGGGCTTCTCGTACGCGATCTTCATGGTCGCCAAGGACACGGCACGGTTCAAGGAGGAGCAGCCGCTCTTCTAGGGCGAGCAGGCTCGCCAAAAGGGCAGGCATAGCTGCGAGCGGTGGGCGATCAGGCCGCCCCTACTCAACCTCAAACAGCCAGTAGTCTCGGTCGTGCGTGATAAGGGTGAGGCACCCGAAGTCGCGGTCAAAGACCCCTGCGTACTTCTTTTTTTCGAGCGTCCCAAGGATCACGTACCGAATGCTCTCCTTCTTGGCCAGAGCCTTGCGGGCCTCGCAGTCAGTTCCGGTGTAGATCTCCTCTGTGACCTTAGTTCGCCGGCCCGTCTCCTCGTGCTTCTTGGTCAGCAGCCCGATGTGGTTTGCCCATCCGAGGTACGAGGGCTGCGACGCCAGCGTTGAGACGAAGGCCGTGTAGCTGTACGGGTTGCCCTGCGCCTCGAGCACGACGCCCTTTGGCCGCTCGCGCAACACACGGATAATAGTGGCAGACCCTGGGTTGTCCCGGTCCGGGCTTGAGAGCCCCTCGCTCCACCTCTGGGCAGACGGCTTCTGCTGGACTCGCATCGGGACCGTATGCGCGTAGAGCTGCGCTGAGGCGCCGACGACAACGAGCGCCACGAGGATGAAGCATACCTCCACGAGTCCGGGCGCAAGCTCCTTAAGGCGCTCCTCGTACCGATCGTAGACCCTGAGCGATAAGGCAACTGCCGCAAGGCCCAGCAGGGCCCAGTCGGTGGTGTAGATCTTGAAGATCGTGTTCATGCGCTCGTTGTCGCCGCCGTACGAGTCATTCAGGAAGACCACTTCCGGAAGGAGGAGGAGCCCCAGGCTGCACACCGCTATCGCCTCAATAAACACGTCCCGCCAGCTCTTGAGGCTCTCCCTGCTCGTGAAGAAGCGCAGCAGCTGAATCCCTATCAGGACATAGATGAAGAGCGCAGCCTTCTCGAAGAGGAGCGTCAGGGCGAGGAACAGCGCAATGAATGCCGTCGAAAGCGAGGCCTCGAAGAGGAGCAGCGAGGCTGCCGAGATAAAAAAGAGCTGGAATCCCCAGTGTGCCCAGAGCTCGCCAATTGAGGTGAAGAAAACAGGGTCGCGGACAAAGGTGAGCTTGCCGCTCTCGCCAGACTCAATGTGCCCGCTGGAGAGCTTGAGTGCGGCGAAGAGCAGCACCCAAAACACGCCCACCAGGATGCCGAGGTTGCGCTTCGCGATTGCGCCAAGATTCGGGACGATCCCGGCCCTGTACGGGAAGAGCGCTGCGCCGAAAGCCGATGCCGCCACGAGAATGGCCACCGCAGTAGTGGTCTCGCCCTTGCGAGCCTTGCCGATGGCGAAAGCGGCTCCCAGGGCCACAATCCCCAGGCAGCACACGACCCGCACCATGTCAAAGCGCGTGCGCTGCTGCGCCGTGACGACAGCCTCCTCTGCCCACGCGGCCCCAAAGACCATCCAGCCAACCAGGGCAAGGATCGCCGCAATGCCGAGCCACATCGGCACCTCCCAGGCGTTGCTGCCAACCAGGAAGAGGGTGCCCGCCAGCACGAAGACGGCAGACTGAATGGCCCTCGTTTGGGTCGACGCGCCGCAGGTCACGATCCGGTACAGGATCAAGATAAAGAAGGGGAGCACCGCTATGTTGAGGAAGTGCGGATGGGCATCGCCGAGCAGGAAGGACCATGCAGGGAACTCGTCGATCGCCCCCTTGATGACGCGTGATGGCCCCCACCAGCCGTTGTCCGGCTCAAACCCTCCGCCCTCTGCCCGCTTCCATCCCATGACTCCGGCGATGTTTGAGCCGAACGGTATGACGATCGCGGTAAAGGCTGCCACGGCCGGGGAGCCGCCAAAGACCACCCGCACAAGCTGGAAGATCGTGGCGCTGTAGAAAGCCAGCGAGAACGAGAGGATCGTGTGGTACGCATCCCAGGCCGGCATGTGGAGAAGCGAGTTGAGCATGCCGCCGAAACGGTACCAAAAGACGTAGTAGTTGAGGGTTGCGCCCTCCATCCACGGCTCCTTAGGAACCACCGGCGAGTCGATTGAGGACGCAAGCAGGGCGTAGTCCCGCAGCCGCTCTCCCATCGGGATGAAGTCAGGCCACAGGAGGCACAGCCCATAGGCCACAGCAAACACCGCCGCGAAGGCCGCAATCGGGGCGAAGTCATGGACGGTGAGGGGCGCTCGCCGCTTGCCGAAAAAGGCATAGGTGAAGCCCATCACCGCGGCGAACGAGCCGAGGTACAGGGCAGCATCCGCAAGCCCGGGCTCAACAGCAGCTCCGGCCGCCAGCAGCGCTTTTCCCGCCAGAAACTTGAAGAGGGGGGCGATGAGCAGCGTGGCGAAAACAAACTCAAAGAGCGGGACGGCGAAGAGGCAGCCAGCCACGCACAGGATACCGACGAGCAACAGGGTGTTCATTGTTTCAATGAGCTCTTAAACAGGGGGTTAAACTTTGACAGGTAGGTCATGTAGATCGCCGTGTCGCCAAAGGAGGCCACTTTGGTGAACACCTCTGGATGCCCATCGAACTTCTCCTGGGCGATAGGCCGGTAGGTGTTGCGCTCAACATCGCCAACAACAATGAAGTCGACGCCGTACTGGGCAAGGTACTTTTTGGTGAGCTCGAGATCGCTGCTGGTGTAGACAGCGTAGATCGCCCGCTTCCTGGCCGGAATCTCCTCTGCGGCTAGCCCGCGCTGGCGCACGTGGTGCTCCCACCCAAGCACAGTGGGCAGCCCGGTGTGCATCGCAATGCGCGCAAACTCCCGGTACCCGTCACCCTGCGCCTCAAGCACTGTGGCGTTGCCGCGGACATTGTCGTTGAGCCACTGGACCACCTGGCCGTCCTCTAGGTACTCCTTCTTGTGCTTGAGCCACTCGATCCCGTTGAGCGTCAGCATGCGACGGGGCTGCCCGTTCGGGCCCGGGATGTTGTTCACGCCACGGTCGAGCGTGGCAATGGCGTACACGTTGAACGCGGTGCCAAGCATGATGAGGCCGATGCCGACCGACACGAGCGAGAGCAAGGCCGTGCGGGCCCGGCGCCTGCCGGATGCGAGCAGCATCTGCGAGGCGTAGTGCACCGCCACTACCGTTGAGACGCCAGCAAGCATCCAAACGGCCATGTAACCCTTGAAGAGCGTGTTCATGCGGTCCAGCAAGAAGAAGATCTCGAGCATCACGATCAGGAACGCCGCAAAACCGGCGAAGATCGCGACAACTTTCTTTTCGTCGGAGCCGTGCCGCGCCCACAGCACGAGGTACGAGATCGCCACCACGACCGCAGAGTAAATCACCGTCCCCCACGGCTGGTGCCCGATGCCCTTGAGCTCACGGCTCAGGATCAGCGGGAGCACCGTGATGCCGAACAGGATCGACGCAATGAGCCACGAAGAGACCGACACCTTGCGCTTCGTTGCTGACGGAGTGAGCAGGATTATGAATATTGCGACGAGCGTGCCTGCCATCCAGTAGCCGAGCACACGCACGAGCTTCCAGAACGAGTTGAACTCCTGGTCGTAAACCCATCCCCAGCCTCCGCTCGGCCGGAAGCTCACGCCAAGGTTGTACAGGTATACCGCGAGCCCGGCAGCCGCAGCGATCGTGAGCCCATCCCAGGCCAGGGCCACCGCGCGCGAGAAAATCGTCACGAAAGCCGTCTCGCCCAGGCTTGGCGAGCCGTCCTCATGCGCAGGGGGCTTCCAGAAGAGGGGGATGCGGGCGAGCAGCACGAGCAACCCGACAACCGCCCCGAAGGTGATGAAGTCCCACGTGTTCATCCCAAACAGGGCGCCGGTCATGAAGCCCAGCAGGGCCCGAAGCGCCAAGCCGTGGAATGAGTAGCGGCTCTTTCCGTCAAGGAAAAGGAGCGAGGCGAGGCCGAGAACCGTCACCGTGAACGGAATGGCGATGACGTGCGCGTGGAGGTCGGCGAAGAGCAGCGACCACGACGTGTACTCAAGGAACGACGGCGAGGTAAAAACACGCGTTGATGCCCAGAAGGTGTCGAAGTGCGCCCGGAAGCTCCAGCGCGGATCCTTGTCGAAGAAGAAGAGCCGCAGCACCTCGGGATCGCTCGCCAGGACGAGAAGCACGGTGGCCCATGCGGCGAACTTACGCTTGCGGGTCAGCAAGAGGAGAAGCCCGAAGAGCGAAGCGCCAATCAGCCCGCCAAGGGTGGAGATGGCATAGTTGTACCCGAGCCCCACTGGCAGTCCGGTAAGCTTCAGGAGTGCCGCAACGAAGTAGATGCCGAGGTAGTAGTAGCTCATCGGGCTGCCTGAGGCCCAGGGATCCTGCGGGGGGAGCTCGTTGTTGCGGACGAAGAAGTTTAGGAACGTCGAGTCCATGGGCTTCTCGCCCCAGAAGATCTGTGGGTTCCAGAAGCGCACGACCGCATAAAAGAGAGTGAGGCCGAGGAACACCCCCTCGACCGTGCGGCCGTACTCTCTAAGGAGCCTGTTCAGCTCGCCACGGGTGATGAGCTGCGAACGATAGCCGTGAATACCGAGCAGGATGAGGCCAACGAAGGTCAGGTAGATGAGGCGGTTGCCGTCCTGCACCAGCCCAGCAAGGGTCAGGAGCCAGCAGGTGCCGGAGAAGATAAAAACACCACACACCTTAGAGAAGCCGTAGCCCCGGTCTGGAGCGTTGGGAGCCATCCAGGCGATGTAGGGCAGTACTGCAAAGCTGATCACCTCGAGGGTCACCAGCCAGAGAAAAAAACCAATTAATCCAAAGTCTTGCACAATCTCAACGATTCCAGACGGTTAGACTCAATTGGTATGTGTACCGTAGGGGTGCGATGGGGCGCCATACCCTATTCGAGGGGCTACCCGACCACTCCTCTGCACCCCCCAAAAAAATGGCTCGCGTTTTTGGCGGAGTCCCCCAAACGGCTTACGACTGGTCGATTCTCCCCGTCGAGTGCCACGTGCTCCTCTGATAGTCTCCCCGGATGCCCGTCATTGAGCCCTCAACATTTTCCCCTAGCCCCCTCGTGCGAGCGGCTACGATCCAGACGGTGCTCCCTTCCCTCGCCCGCCGGCTGCCGGATCCCGGCTTTGCGCGTGAGGTGCTTGAGCTCCCCGACGGCGATCTCCTTGAGCTCGATTGGCTAAGGCGGGGGTCCTCGAGCTTGGCTGTTATTAGCCACGGCCTAGAGGGATCGACTGCCAGCGGCTACGTGCGGGGGATGGCAAACGCCCTCAGCAACGCCGGCTACGACGTGCTGGCGTGGAACATGCGGGGCTGCGGCACCGAACGCAACCGGCTTCCGACGTGGTACCACAGCGGACAGAGCGAGGACCTGCGGAGCGTAATCGAGCACGCCCTCGCCGTGCACAAGGGGCCGATTGTGGCTGTGGGCTTTAGC
>JAFMJG010000014.1 GCA_017853605.1 bacterium | reverse complement strand
CGCTCTACATGGAGTATCACCTTCAGGTGCCTCCCTTCACCGTAGCTGTGGATGAGATCGACAAGAAGATCCTGTTTGAGATCGGGGACCCAGCTTTTGGCTCCATGACAGCGCTCGCCCGGAGGGTCGGATTGCCGACGACCACCGTTGAGTACCGAGTCAAGAAGCTTGCCGAGAAGAAGGTGATTTTGGGGGATCTTCATGAGCTACGGGGTGAGCTCATTGGGCTCTCGAACTACGTGCTGCTGCTGGGCATGAATGGAGTTTCAGAGGCGATCAACAGGGAGGTTTGCGAAGCCGCGCGGCTCAACCCGTTTGTGCCGTGGCTATCGCGGGGTGCTGGGCATTGGGACTACGTTATGGGCCTGGTGGTAAGGGCTCCGTCGGAGGTCCCAACTGCGGTCAATCGACTGCGCACAAGTTTAGGAAGCTGGATGACGAGCTACCAGATAGTGCCGATGTTTCGGGCGCACAAGGTCAGGGACTATCCGCTCGATCCCGCCTATGAGGCACAAGCCCTTCAGCAGGCAGGGCTATCCAAGAACTCAAGCATCGCTTAGGCATCGGTGGCTGCCGAGCGAGGCGCCTAAACGTCGATGTCCGCCGTAGAAGTATTCGGAGGTCATGCGCCCAATCAGGGTCTCGTTCACTTCGTCAGACACCCTACAGAACTCGGTGCGGTATGCGCCCGTCGATGGGCTGAGGTTTTCCCTGTGCTCCTAGGTTACAGGGAAGGCCACGGCGCTGTGAGTGCGCCTACCTCTGGCGCTACGCCGTGACAGCGAGGCTCCAGCCGCGCACGGAGTAAAATGCTCCGAGGATTCCGAGAATGATCATCGAGACGTAGAACCCCCTTTTGAGATCCGGCCGATTTAGGACGAGGCTTATAGCGCCGCACACCAAGGAGAGCTGGAGCCAGAGCGTTGCGCAATCAAAGAGGTCGCCCGCCTGCTCAAGGACAACGAGTTTCTCCTCCCACTCTTGCGCGCCGATAATTTTGCCCTTTTGGCCGCCCTTGTCAGCCAGCACCTGCCCGTCCGGGCCAACAGCGGCTGAGCCCTTGAGAATCTCATTCTTTTCCGCCTTGTAGCGGCCTACCTCCGCCTCCAGGGATGCGGTCCGCTTCTCCATTGATGGCTTAACCTCAGGGGCAAGGGCACCCGCGGCCATGAGGGAATTGAGCAGCGAGAGCTCCTGGGTGACAGCGGTCTCCTTGATGCTCTTAGACTGGTACCAGGCGTAGGCCGATGCCCGCTGGTTATGCCCCATAATCTCGTCCTCGCCGAACTTGCCGGCTTGGAGGTCGTTGAGGGCCGTAACCGCTGCTAGCAGGGCTAAGGTAAGCCCAGAGACAAGCTCAAACCGTTCACGTGCATCGCTGTCTGACATGCTGAGTTCCTCCAGGCCACGACGCTAGCCCAGAGAAGGCTACACCTCAATATAGGCAACGGCGGCTGCGCCGGGGCGGGCGCACGGCGGCCGGAGCTCCAGGCAGACGCCGGAGTGCTTGACTCGGCAGGGGCTCCAATAAGGGGGAGCCGCCAGGGGAGGCAGCCATGCTCGCTGCAACTCTGTTGCCAGAACGAGGGCGGAGCCAGCTGGGGGGCATATTTCGGGTTGCTTGGGCGCGGTATCGCTGGGATAACGGGCACACTCCCGTAATCCTCCGCTATGCAACGCCCGAACAACATCAAGCTTCCTAACCTCCCGCTTCTGCTAAAGCTCGCAGCAACCCTGGTGCTTTTGGGCGCGTCTGTTCTGTTTATCGGGAGCTGGCTGGCGGTTCTGCACACCCTGTATGGTCCCGGTGCTCCAACAGCGCTGTTGGGCCAACGGCTCGCTGAGCTCTATGCCACCGACCGCCTTGCATACGAGGAGCTGCTGGCGATTCATGCCGGAACGCTGGTTGCCTTAGTCATAACAACCTTTTACCTTTTTCGGCTCACCTCCTTTAACCGCCGATTCCGCCGGCTCTTCTACCTCACCATAGGATTGCTTGCGTCGTGTGACCTGGCGGGGTGGCTGCTCGCCCCGAAATGCAGCGCAACAAATGTGTACGTCGGCGCGTTCGGTGCAGCAGCCGGCGTGCCGCTACTGTTCCTCGCGATCGTTCCGGTGTTCCAGATGTGGTGCTACCGGCGCTGGAGGAGCCCCGATGGTACGACTAAGCGGGTCGTCGTCGTCGGGGGGGGATTCGCTGGGCTGTACGCCGCGATGGGGCTCAACCGGCGCCTTGGGTACAGCCGCAGCCTCGAGATCACCCTGATCGACAAGCGGAACTACTTCCTCTTTCCGCCTCTCCTCCCCAGTGCTGCTGCTGGCACTATTGAGACCCGACAGGTGTCTTACCCGTTCCGGCGCATCTTTGAGACCACAAACATCGCATTCCGGAAGATGACGGTTACCTCGATAGACCCTCGGGCGCAAACGGTAACTGGAGTTGTCGAGGTAAATGAGGACCCCGTCACGCGCCAGCTCATTGGCCGCGAGGCGGTATTCCCGTACGACTACCTGGTCTTCGCTCCTGGCTCCACGAGCCAGACCTTTGGAACCAAAGGGGCAAGCCAGCACGCATTCTTTATGCGCGAGCTCAACGATGCCGTTCGGCTGCGCAACCAGGTCATCAGCTGCTTTGAGCGGGCAGCCGTTCTCGACGATCCCGATGCGCAGAGGGAGCTCCTGACCTTCGTTGTTGTTGGGGCTGGGCCCACCGGCATTGAGACTGCAACCGAGATCTACGACCTGATCGAGCAGGTCCTTCAGCGCCGTTACACCGAGGTTGACCGCTCCCTGGCGGAGGTGCTCCTCGTGCAGTCCGGCAAGCAGGTGCTTCCGGGCTGGGACGAGAGCATCGTCAAGATGACTGACGCCCAGCTGCGGCGCATGGGCCTGAAGCTGCTGCTCGGCGACCGTGTCAGCGAAGTTGGCCCAAACTTTGTGCGGGTCGGGGAGCAGAAGATTATGGCGCGCACAGTGGTGTGGGCGGCCGGCGTCCGGCCTTCTGACCTTGCGCGCACAAGCGGGCTGAACCTGGATGCCACCGGGCGCGTGGAAGTTGGGCAAGACTGCCGCGCAAAGGGATTTGAGAACGTTTTTGTGCTCGGTGACGTGGCGCGCTTCGTCGACCCGCGCACGGGAAAGGACCTTCCCCCCCTTGGGCAGGTGGCGTTTCAGCAGGGAGCTCACACGGCAAAGAATCTGGTTCGCATGCTGTGTGGCCGCAGCACAAAGCCGTTCCGCTACTTTAATTTCGGCGGGCTCGTTTCAGTGGGCGAGCACTTCGCGGCGGTCAACCTCCTTGGGCTCAAGATCTCGGGGGTAGTTGGGTGGTTTATATGGCGCACGCTCTACCTCAGCAAGCTGGTTGGCTTTAGCAACAAGGTGCGGGTGGTTATTGACTGGACGCTGGACCTGCTCGTGGAGCGGTCCATTTCGCAGATTAGGGACGAGCCCTATCTCGGCGAGGAGCAGGACAAGGCCCCCTCCGGTGCGCCGGATGTTGCTGCCTCGTCCAGGTAGAGGAGTCAGAAAATGCATCAGAGATCGTTTCGTCATCGGACTTTCGGGCGCTGATAATCCTCTTGCCACGCTGCGTTTTTAGGCGTTTCGAGCGGCTTTCTGCTGGCATGCCCAATTCGCCCAAGCCTGTGGGCAGGTCAGCTGATTTCTGACTAGGATGCGCCGCATGAAAACTCATGCAGCTTGTTCCAACACATTTCGCCTCTCGCGCCTCATCATTTCTGTGGCGGCAGCGTCCGCAGCCCTCGTGCCGTTTAACGCGGCCCTCGCCGGGCCTCTCGTTGAGGTATTCAAGGGAGAGGAGATCGTTGTCTCGGTCAACCCCGGCACGGTCCTGCCGCGCGCAACGAGAACAGCGCCGCTCTCAACTCTTAAGAGTCCAGCGGGCCTTGCGGTGCGCTCGGGCAGCCCATCGAGCAAGGTGCGTGTGCTTTCATACTCCGCCGCTCCAGCGGCCAAAAGGCGGGCAACCGCAAAGGTGGACTCGGCGCTGATAGCCGAGTACTGCAAGCAGGTGATAGCGAGCAACCCTGGCGCGTCAATGACGTGCGAGGCGAACAAGGTGGTCAAGGCAGTCAGGTACCCAAATGACCCAGCCTTTGACAGGTTGTGGGGGCCGCGCCTGATAGGCGCCCCTGTGTCGTGGGACATGTCAACCGGCAGCAAGAGCGTGACGGTTGCGGTCGTCGACACAGGGATTGAGAGGACTCATCCGGATCTCGCCGCAAACATGCTCGTCAACAACGGCGAGATATACGGCAATGGGGTCGATGACGATGGCAACGGCTACGTGGACGACTACTACGGCTACGACTTTTACAGCAGGGATGGCGATCCGAACGACGAGTTTTTTCACGGGACGCACTGTGCCGGGACGATCGGGGCAGTGGGGAACAACGGCGTTGGCGTTACGGGCATGGCGTGGAACGTGTCGCTCCTGGGGGTCCGAATCATGGGGCCTAACGGCACCGGATCTGTGGCGGACCTTGCTTTGGGTATCCAATACGCGGTTTCGCGCGGGGCAAAAGTCATTAACCTCTCGCTCGGGTCAGGCCAGTCAGACGCAGTCGAGAATGCGATCGTCGAGGCACGGCTTAACGATGTGGTGATCGTTGCCGCTGCCGGAAACGAGGGCAGCAACAACGACGTCACGCCCTTCTACCCTGCCGGATCTCCTTCAGACAACGTTATCGCAGTTGCGGCCAGCGATGCCTCAGACACGATTACCTCGTGGTCTAACTACGGGGCGACCACGGTCGATATCGCGGCGCCGGGGGAGGGCATCTACAGCACGTCTCTTAACGGCGGCTATGCGACTGCGAGCGGCACCTCTATGGCAACCCCGCACATCGCGGGGATTGTGGCGGTGATGCGCTCAGTCAACCCTGCACTCACGTACACACAGATCAAGAACATACTGATCAACACCGCATACAGGCCGGCCTCGATGAGCGGCAAGGTCGTCTCGTCAGGGCGAGCCAACTTCTTCCGGGCGGTCCTTGCGGCTGGCGGGACGCTTCCAACGCCGACTGCGACTCCGACTCCGACCCCGACCCCGACTCCCAGTGTGACGGCAACCCCCACCTTCACCCCCACTCCGACGAGCACTCCGACCCCTACACCGACAGCGACCCCCACACCGCGGGCCACGCCTACCCCGACGCCGATTCCGTACGCAGTCTCGGTTTCCGCCGCAAAGGTTGGGCGGTACACCCGCTTTAGTGGTGTGGCGATGAACGTGCTAGGCATGCCGGTGACGCCGCTGTTCGTGGATGTAGTGTGCGCCGGCGAGTACAAGGGTTCGGCCCGAACAGCCGCCAGCGGAGCGTACGAGATGTTCAACCGTGTGGTTCCCCAGGGGCTCCTCTGCTATGCCGAGGACGAGTTTGGGGTCCGTTCAACGACTATCACCTCGCCGTAGCTTCAAGCGAGCTGCAGGATCCGCTTAGCGGGATTTAGTGAGCGAGTCGTTGCCCAGGGCCGTGAGAGGCTCGGCGCTTGCGGAGCGGTGCTTACGAAACTGGTCCTCTAGCGCTAGCACGTTCGATTGGATGGTGGCGCACACCTCATCAAGGGGAAGGTGGCTCAAATTACGCTTTGAGAAGGGATTTTGGAGCTCAAGCCCGATCTGGTCGAGTGAGAAGAGGGCATAGCCCACGAGGGTGGAGACCAGGGGGGTTATCCACCCGATTCGGTCCACCAGGGCGAACGGCAGCAGAAGCAGGAAGATCAGGATAAACCTGCGGGCCTTAATGGCGAAGATGAGAGGCATCGGGGTTTTGAGAATCCTCTCGCATGCTCCGGTCGCGTCCAAGATTAGGGCGCGCTCACGGTCAATTCGCTGAAACGCGAAGCCGTCGATCAAGGAATCCTGCCGGGCAATATCTATCAGCTTAATGATCTCTGCGCTGATCCAAGACGGCATATGCGGGGCGGCAGCGAGCTCTCGGCGCTGTGCGTCCGTCAGCAGCGCTGAAAGGTCGGCCACGTCAGACTCCCCACGGAGGGACTTCTTGATGACGTGCGGAAAAGCGGCTACCAGGCTGAGAAAGCTGTGGTGCCAACCATGAGACTCATGGGCGTAGCCGCACCCCTGCGCGGCTAGGTTGCGAGACTGGTTGACGATGCTCCCCCACAGCTTTCGGGCTTCCCACCACCGGTCATATCCCGCGTTGGTGCGGAACACGAGCAACACGCCCAGCGCAAAGCCTGAGAACTCAAAAGGGGTCATCTCAAGAGTTAGGTGAGAGAAGTGAGGGAGCACGGCAGTGACTACGGTCCCATACAGGAGCGTAACCAGGACCCGAGGCAGAATCTTCGGTGAGACCGAACCATGCCACTCCAGCGCGTTCTGGAGGAAACCTTCATGCTCCTCCCGGTTCGGTGCTACGGATACCCTCGGCGCAAAAACTTTCGTGATCATTTCGTCTTCTCCTCTCCGCCTACCCACAGCTTTCGTGCAACCTGTGCGGCTGCCATAAGCTGGGCGGAGTCTTGTCCCTGCAGTTCAAGGAGCCTGAAACCGTCGAGGAGCCAGCGCGCCAGCCACGGCTCACGCAGCTTGTAAAATACGTGATGTCCCTCCCGCCTCGAGCACACGATCCCTTTTGCCCGCAGCTGGGCGAGGTGCTGGGATACGCTCGACTGTGCGAGTCCGAGCGCCTCGGTAATCCCCTGCACATCGAGCTCTCCACTGCCTAGCTCTTCAATGAGCCTAATACGGTGCGGGTGCGCGATGACTGCCAGGATCGATGCGAGCTGCTGTGCTACCAAGAGTCGTTGCGGCATAGGTCTCCTACAGGGCTAGTGATTGGGGCGATGTCAGGGCTCGATCTCGAACGTCGCTGGATGAAACGAATACTCCACGCGAAGGGTCGTAGACCGTCACTATGCCCTCCTCAAAATGGTACATCCAGCCGTAAATGGTAACTACACCGCGCCGCAGGGCTGCTGAAACAGCTGGATGCGTGCGGAGGTTTTCGGCCTGAACGAGAACGTTCTCCTCGGCTGGTGACAGCTTGGGAGACGGGCTTGAAGTGCTGGAGAGGAGCCTACGCCGGGTAGCGCTGGCATGCTCGAGCCAGCGAGAGACGGAGGGCAGGGATGACACCTTCTCAGGCTCCATGAGGGCGTTCATGGCGCCGCATTGAGAGTGGCCGCACACTACGATGTTCGACACCTGCAGGGCTTCGATAGCGAACTCAATAGAGGCCTCCTCGCCGCCACGGGAGGCGCCGAAGGGGGGCACAATATTGCCGGCATTGCGCACCACAAATATCTCCCCGGGGGCGGTCTGCGTCACTAGGTTCGGATCGATGCGAGAGTCGGAGCAGGTGATGAAGAGCGTGTGCGGCTTTTGTCCACGCGAGAGCTCTTCAAAGAGGGGCTTCTGGTTGGGGAATACATCACTTGAAAACCTGCGAAGACCCTCGACTAGCGTTTTCATATTGTCCTCCAAAGAGATTTCAATTTAAGTATTAGTATATCTGCATGTATGAATGGAATTTCAAGATTAGCTATCGGCTCGTTGAATAAAAACAACAATAGGAGCCGGCTCAATCAGCTAACCCTATGTAAATAATGCACTTATAGTGGTAATGAGTTTTTGGCCCCATCCCTAGTACGCCGCGAGGTGGCGATTCGGTGGCATCTCTTGTTTACCCGTGTTTTTTGCCGGAAGGGTGCCCCCGTTTGAGGGGGCAATTTAAGCAGCCCGGACTGGGTGTTTTTGGTCACCACCTTACAGCGCGAAGATGGTGTAAGAAGAGCCTGATTGGTACCGTGTTACGGTGCAGAGCACCAAAAAACAAACGCGTGAGGAGAGAGGCCCCTTGGGGGCCCTGACGATGCCGGTGGCGAGCAGAGAGGGGCCTTCTATGACGGACCTCCTAAGGGGGGCCCGCGCCTCTGCCAAGCCTGAAGGGGCAAGGGGCCTCTTTGAGCAGGCTCTCCCCCTTGTCTACAAGCATTGTCGAATAGTGCTTGGCAGTGTCTATCCCGGATTACAGGCCTTTGACCTCGATGCCGTGGTTCAGGATGCTGTGGTCAAGGTGTGGTCTTGTCTCGGCCAATACAACACGGCGTGCAGGGCGGAACGCTGGATAGCTCGCATAGCGATTAACACCGCGCGCGACTCCTTTCGTTCCTCACGGAGATTCTCGGCAGTTCCGCTCCCTGCCCTTGAGGACAACCCGAAGGCTTGGAAGGCTCTCGCTGGCCGCAGCGAGGAAGCTGGGGCGGCGCTGTTGGAGCAGGAGTTTCAGGAGCAAGCCTTCGCGCGCCTTTCGCCCAGCCTCACAGAGACCGCCCACCTCAGGGTGGCAGGGCTAAACAGCAGAGAGATAGCGGAGAAGCAGGGAATTCCGGCCAGCACGACAAGGGGCCGCCTTGCACGGATTCGCCGAATCATCGAGTCGCTTATCGCGGCAGAGCCCTGATCTGTCCCGTCGCCTGCGGACCCCGAAAGCCGCGAAAACAGCTGGCCCTCTTGGGACTTCATGGCCCGCGCCCGTGTTTTGTGAGTCAAGGGGCTCAAGTGTGGCGCCAGCCGCTGCACGTTGTTGTTCACCGTGCATGCCTCTTGTGGTAGGAGAGGGCCAGAGGTGGGTGCGTAGCTCATCCGGTTTTTTTCATTTTTACCTGAGGTTAGCCATGTCACGAAAAGACGACGCGTACCGCAAGGCTCGCGAGCGCCGCAAAGCAGAAGCGCGGCGGCGTGAAGAGGAAGCGAAGAGGCAGGACCCCAAAAGCTCCGGTGGCAAGGAGGTGCTGAGGGCTCTCAAGGATCTCTTCAAGGAGGACGCGGGAGAGGCTCTCAACCTGGCGATCTCCTCGGGGCTCTCCGAGGGGCAGATTGCAGAGCGGCTAAAGGTCGATGCTGGGACTGTGCAGCGGCTTCTCGGTCTCGTGGAGAAGCTCCCCCCAAGCGTGAGGGAGCTTCTGCGGGGACATCCCCAGATGCTTCGCAAGACAGCTGTTTTGGAGGAGATCTTGAGGGGAGTAGGCCGAGGCTTGTGACGGGAGGTTTTCTGGGGCGTCGGGCGCTTGCTGAAATTAGCAACGCCCGGCGCACCTCGCCTCTTTTTGTGGGGGTATCATGAGGCAGGAGCAGAAACCGAGGCAGCAGGGGGGCTGGACGGCACTATCGATCAGCCGGGCTATTGAGCAGGGAGAGCTCCCGGATTGGAGACGGCTATTTCTGGACGCTAAGAGGGACCCAGGGGTGCTCGCCCTGCTGGATGAGCAGGCGCACTGCACAGGGGCGATCCATTTCGAGGGCACGCCGAGCAAGTATCCCCTCGCCGCGTGGCTCGTAGAGCGCCTCAAGGCCGCAAAGAAACGGTAATCGTGCCGGCTTACTCGCCGTAGAGGATGACCGAATCTTTCCGCCAGATGCCGAGCACGTACGACTGCCGGCGCGCGTCGCAGGTGTAGATCGCGCTCATGCCGTGAGCCTTGGCGATGTCCCCGATGGCTCGCGAATCCCACTCCGCCGAGAAGTCAACCCTGGTCACAGGTATCTCCACTTTTTTTGAGCTCCCGATGGCAGCGCGGTCCCCAACAATAGTCCCGCGCAGGTCGGAGCAGAGGGGCTGTGTGGTGTCGGTGTACAGCAGCCCCCGCGAGATGAGGCTGCAGCCCGCGAGGGAGCAGCAGAGAGCTAGAAGTGCAAGGGTGCTGCGCATTGCGTGCTCACTCGAACTTGCTGCTCAGTCGCCGTAGACGATCGTGTCACGCCGAATGTAGGCGCCGAAGATGTAGCTCTCGACCCCAACGTCCATGTGGTTGACGACTGTGAGGCCGCCGTTCTCGGCTGCCTTCTTGACGCCAGCATCACCCCAGGCAACGAGCCAGAGAATCGAGTAGTTCGATGCGACCCCAACCTTTTTTCCAAGCTCGGTCCGCCAGAGATCATCATCGAGAGGCACCCGCGTATTGGAGTAGAGGCACCCGGTGAGGAGGGATATAGCCAGGAAGGCAAGGAGCAGGAGGGGGGATTTTCTCGTCATGGTTTTTCTCACTAGCTAGCACGGCGCCTGCGCGGCAAGGTGTGGCGTCGGGCAGGGCAGCGGCAGTTCGGCCCGCCGGAGCCTGTGGCGAACCGCCCCAGGCCTGCCTGGTCGCATACGGAACAGGCTGACATCTGGCGAGCCGCGCCTGCCCCGCGAGTGCACGCGCGCTCGCCCACTTATAGCCCTGGCACTGCCTAAGGTCACCCCTCGATTGTGCCGTGGACGGGGCGCTGGGCTGGGGGGCGAGAAAAAGGGGCTAGCCTAGCCAGCAGGGGTGCCGGTGCAGTATAAAACAGTCGGGCGGCTGGCTCCCGGGGCACCGAGGGTGAAATCGTCCCCCCCTCGGCGGAGAGGCGGCTGGATCATCCGCCGCAGGCGTTGAGCCTTCTATGTGTGTGTCGTTTATGAAAGATAGCCTCATTCAAGCCCTCCACGCCGCCTCAGGGCTTCCAATCGAGGTAGTGGCGAGGAATGTTGCCCCCACCAAGGACACCGCGCACGGAGACCTCGCCTTTCCCTGTTTTCTGCTCGCCAAGGAGTGGGGCGCTCCCCCTCCGGAGTGCGCAAAGAGGCTTCAGGGCATGGTTGAGCTGCCGGCCGGGTTTGAGCGGGCGGAGGCTCAGGGGCCCTACCTCAACTTCTTCCTCTCTCGTGCTGATGTTATCTCGCGGGTTACGGCGGAGGTTCTTGAGAGGGGCGAGGGGTTCGGCGGCGACACTGAGAAGGGCACAATCGTCATCGACTATTCAGCGCCCAACATCGCCAAGCCGTTTCACATCGGGCACCTGCGCACCACTATCATAGGCTTCTCGCTGTGCCAGCTCTTTAGGCACCTCGGCTACTCGGTGGTAGGCGTTAACCACCTTGGAGACTGGGGAACCCAGTTCGGGTTTGTGTACGCAGGGTGCAAGATCTGGGGCAAGCCTGGCGACGACATGAATGCGCTCGTGGGGCGCTATGTTGAGGCGAACATGCTCCGCAAGGCCCAAGAGGCTGGGCAGGAGCTCGACAAGCCGAATGCCAACGAGATCGCGCGTGATTACTTCCGCAGGCTTGAGGCCGGGGACCCCGAGGCGAAGGAGTTCTGGCAGTGGAGCCTCGATGTCTCGAAGGAGTACTACCTAAGGACATACGCCCGCATGGGCATCCACTTTGAGTCGTGGGCTGGGGAGTCGTTCTACTTCCCGATGATCGACAAGACCGTTGAGATGCTGAAGACCTCGGGGATCCTCGAGGATTCCCGAGGCGCCCTCGGCGTGGACTTGGGCGAGCCGCTCGGGTTCGCGCGGCTGCTGACGGAAGATGGCCGGTCGCTCTACCTCACCCGGGATGTGGTAACAGCGGACTACCGCGAGCACACGTACCACCCGGAGCGAATCCTGTACGTGGTGGGCGCTCCGCAGACGCTGCACTTTAAGCAGCTGATTGCAATCATGCACCGGCTCAAGCACCCGGCAGCGGGCAAGATGGCACACGTCCCGTTCGGCAACGTGCCGGGGATAAGCACCCGCAAGATGAAGACGGACTCGGCCGACATCTCGCTGGACGCGCTGCTTGAGGACGCGCACGAGCGAGCCCGCGAGGCGTATGAGTCTGAGGTCACCAAGCGCCCCGAGGGGGTTAACGTCGAGGAGGTCGCCGAGGCAGTAGGGCTTGGGGCTGTGTACTTCAACTATCTCAACCGCACCAACAACAAGTCCTTCAACTTCAGCTGGGATGAGGCGCTGAACTTTAAGGGCGACACAGGCCCGTACCTTCTGTACGCGGCAGCGCGCCTCTTTAGCGTTGAGGAGCGCGCGCGCGAAGAGGGCGTCATGCCAGCGGCAGCTGCGGCTGGCGACAAGCTCGTCGAGCCTGAGGCGTGGGAGCTCTGCACCGTGATTTCAAGGTACCGGCCTGCACTCGACAAGATGGCGCAGGATTACGAGCCGTGCCACATCTCTGCGTACGCGCTCGATCTGGCAAAGGCGATTTCGCGAGCCTACCTCGTGCTGCGGGTGCTTGGGGTTGAGGACCGGGCTGTCGCGCAGGCGAGGCTCTCGCTCTTTGTCGCTGCCCGCACCGTGCTGGTCTCGGCGATGAAGATCCTCGGAATGAAGCCGCTCAAGCGGATGTAGCACCGCCCAGCCTTGCTGCGCCGAGGGCCGGCTACGCCTTTCGAGCCCCCCGGGCCCGGACTCGCCACAGCTTTGCGATCTGCACCGCTTTTGAGAGGCGCAGGAGGGCGCTCAGCATCACCTTGTTGGCGAGGCTCACGCCTTCGAGGTGCCACACGCTTTCGGACCACTGGAACCGCCGCACAAAGGTCTTAAGCTCCGAGCGGGCCTTGCCGCTGAATGGGGCTCGCAGCAGGGCAGTGATGCCGGGCGGCGTGCTGCGCGTGAAGAAGTCGCCGAAGATCAGCACGTCGTGCTGCGGAGTAGTGAGGATTCCGCGGGCAAGCTCCTTGGGGGGGAGCTTAATGAGGTTACGCCACACCTTCCGGCCTGCATCAACGAGCTCACTGCCCGTGACGACGTAGCGCTCTATGTAGCTGCGCCACACCGCGGCGGCAAACAGCACTCCGTCCTGGAATGGCGCCGCAAACGAGCTGAAAAAAGCGTTCTCGTCCCCGTTAGGGGAGCGGATCGCGCGCGCCACGCCCTCCTCGAGCGCGTACCCTTCAACGCTGCCGTTGGGCGATGAGCACACCATCTCAAGGATGTGGGCGCCATCAAAGTAGCTGCGGGTCGCGGGAGACTTAACCACCGCATAGGGGTGCTTGCGCGAGCCGGGCTCGCCCAGAAGCCCGAGGTAGTAGCCGTGGATTTCGCAGTCAGGGAGGAGGAGGGCGAGGTTGTCCTGAATGGACCCGCTCCAGCCGACATCGACCACGCCGACGCGCTGGAGCTGCGACACTCCGGACTGGTCCAGGTAGCGGACGCATGAGTTGGTCATCTTCGACAGCGACTCGGTTGCCGCGCGGGCAAACTCGGGATCTGAGAAGAGCTTGTGGATGCGGGGATCAGCAGCTGGCTCGGTGACTATCTCCTCGGCCGCCAGCCCGCAGCGCGAGAGAAGCGGCGCGTAGCCCGAGGCATCGAGCCCGACGGTAGTGAGCATGCTTGCGACCTTTTGCAGGCGGTGCGTGTTCCAGAGCCGGCTGAACTCCTTGATGGTCGGGGCCTCCATGGATGCGCCGAAGGTCGAGAGCCTGCTGACCTCAAGCACTGATGCGCGGGGGAGGGGGTGGCCGGCGAGCTCTCCCGAGGGACAGAGCACATCGTGCACGCGCTTAAAAAACTCCCCCTCGCGCGTAAGGAAGAGCAGCGCATCATCGCCGTGCAGGAGGGACTGCTCCGCGCAGAAGAGCGCAAACCCCGCGAAGAGCGGCGCAGCGGCTGCCCCACAAGAGAAAGCCGCCTTCTCCGCCTCGCTCATCGATGAGGAATGCAGGGCAGCCTTGGAGACCACCTCGCGCTCCACATGGCTGCAGAGGGCCTGCCGCGACTCAAAGAGCGCCTCGCGCTGCCTGCGGGCGGTGTGCGCCTCGCCAGGGAGGTAGTGGTGCGACTCTATGCCGAGCGCTCTCGGCACCAGCACATCCGAGTGCTCATTGTCCCCAACGTGGACATGCTCATGGGGCGCAACGCCCAATGCTGAGTGCACGTGGTGAAAGAGGGCTCCGGAGCGCTTGTTGCGCCCAACGTCGCACGAGGCGATGCCTGATGATGCGAGGTGCCCAAGGCCCTTCGCAGCGAGCAGATCGCCGAGCATCTCGGCATCCATGTAAAAGTCTGAGAGGAAGATCGTCCTCTCGGCGGGGAGGCTTCGGAGAAAGTCCTCAATCCCGCCGTCAGCGAAGGACCGCTGGATCTCTGAGGCGAGCTCGAAGCGCGCCATCTCCCTCGCCAGCTCAGCGATGGCAGCTGGGCTCTCGGGAGGGAGCGCTCCGGAGAGCCAGTCCGCGAGGACATCCTCGATATGGTACTCGTCATCAAGTCCTGACGCCTTCGCCCGCTGCGCAACTGAAAGCTCGCTGTCGAGGCGCGCCCGGTAGAGGGCCCAAAGCTCTCTCTTGTGGGGAACGATGCGGCCCTTGAGCCGCAGCAGCGCGTGACGGGCGGTCCCCAACTTCAGGCATTCAGGGTGGCAGTCTCGCCGGAGCAGGGTGTCCCAGACGTCGAGCGTGCGCAGCTTGTGCATCACCCCACCCGCTGGCCGCCAAAGAGCACTTCGCCGGCATGCTCAAAAGACTTCACGGCGCGCACGACCCGCCGGGGCGCTCGGCGCGCCAACTTGCGCAACAGGCCGCGCAGCGAGAATCCCTGCTTCATGGCGGCCAAGCGGGCCTGCTCATCCCGCACGTACTCGGCAAACGCAGACTCGGAGATCGCCTTGAGCTGTTGAGCGTCAGTTTCAGGGCCCACGGAGATGGCGGCAACCCAGCCTGCGAACTGCTGCGAGGACACGGGCCAGGCCGGCCATTCTGCCGCCGTCTTTTTTGCGCCATCCTTGAGGGCCTCAAGCCTTGTGCGGTCACGGAGCAGGGCACGAAGCTCCTCAACAACGCGTCGGGTGTTCCCAGCCGGGACGACCACAGCGTTCTCATTGTGGCGGATGTACTCGTCATGCCCAGAAACGTCGAATACGAGGGCCGTGCCGCCGCAGTGAAAGATCTCGAGGGGAGGGCCGAACATGCCCTCCACGGTGCTCAGCTTGATGAGGATGTCGCACGACCGGTAGATCGCCGCAGTCTCGCCGATCGGAATCCTCGAGAAGACACGGGAAACCCCCGGGA
The DNA here is from genome assembly GCA_017853605.1 of bacterium. Taxonomy (GTDB): domain Bacteria; phylum Bdellovibrionota_C; class UBA2361; order UBA2361; family OMII01; genus OMII01. Next base: position 18,975 of record JAFMJG010000014.1, on the reverse strand, counting down.
TCCAGCGCGCCGGGGAGCTCGTGAGGAGCCAGATATCCTTGGCGCCTGCCCGCTTGGCGAGCCGCAGCGCTAGGGCTGTGTTCTTGAAGCTGACCCCAAAGGGGCCCTCGATGAGGACACGGGGCGAGCCTTTAGGGCGAGCCTCAACAGCCTTGCCGACCGCTGAGTACACGTCCTTGCGAATTCCGTTCCGCGCCAGCGTAGCCTCGTGCCCGTAGCGCTCTTGCAGGTAGGCCTTGATCCACGAGGCCTCAGTAATGACTGGGACAGGGAGGGTGTAGGTTGAGTCAACGAGGCGCCGAAGCGGGCCTTCGTGCTCAGGGTAGAAGCGCGACTCGATGGACTGGATAAAGTACGCGTGTCGGCTGGCCCGAAAGTTCCCAAGCTCGAGCGCGGTCTTCCACCACGTGGCGATCACGAGGTCAAACTGCTCCCGCTTGGCGTCCTCAAATGGAAGTGCGCGAAGCTTGGGGGCCTCGTCGTGCCACACGAGGGTCTCGGGAGCGAAGGGCTCCTGCACGGCGAGGGTCACCTCGTGGCCGGCATCCCTGAGGAAGCTCGCATGCTGCACGATGACGTACGTGCCGCCGCTCACCGCCATCGAGCCAACGAGGAAGCAGATCTTCATGAGCTCGCCCGACGAGAGATTCTATCCTGGAGCCGGCGGGCCGCAGCGTACAGTGTTGCCGGGAGGGCGCCGCCACTGCCACGCACGGTGGCGTATGGCCAGAAGCCCAGCTGGGCACGCCCCCGCCTTCGCAGCAGCGAGAGCGAGAAGCGGAGCCTCTGCAGCAGGGTAGGAGACATCGACTGCCCCTGGAAGGTTGATCGCTCGAAGACTCCGAAGTTCTCGACGTGAAAGACGTTTGCGAACCAACGGCGCTCCGGCTCGCTCGGGCGGAACACCATGCGCTGGTGCGCTGTTGCTGCTTGGGCGAGGAGGTCAGCTGCGCGAGCCTGCATGAGGCCGCCCGCCGCGATCTCGTCGAACCGGGAGATAATCCGGCGCTGTATCGGCTGCACTTTCGAGCGCACCAGGTGTTCCTCTTCGAAGGGATCGCGAACTGGCTTGGCCAATCCATCCGGGCCCGTTGCATAGGAGCACACCGAGCCGTGGTTGGCGGCGAGCAGGATCTCGAAGAGCGAGAGGTTCTCGGCAAAGGTCCGCGAGTGGGGCGAGCGGCCGAAGACGCAATTAAAGAGGATCCACTCCTTAGGGCTCTCCTCGTGGCGCGAGCCGGGAGCGGTAAGCCCGAGGTAGATGCCCCGCACGGCCTTAAACGGCGCGTTGCGGTCGTGGCGAAGGATGTTGAACAGGTTGTCCTGGATGGTGCCCTTCCACCCCACATCAACGACCACGAGCTCATTGAGGGCCCTGCCTCCAGCGAGGGATTGCACGTATGCCGAGAACGCCGAGCGCCGATCGAGGCGCGCGGACTCATACGCCTGCCTGAATCGGGCGTTGGTGATGAGCGCCGTAAAGAGCGGATCCGTCGGCAGGTCTGCCCGCCGCCGCCGCACCTCCTCTTGCGAGATGCCGAGCACTTCACCCGCCAGGGGCGCAAGGCCCTCAAGAGAGAGGCTTGAGAGGAACTCATACATCGAGATCGCCCGATACTGCCGGAAGAGGGTCTGGAAGCTCTCTGTTGCGGTTGGCCCAAGAGAGAGCAGGAAGGTCGAGCGGCGCGAGACCTCCAGGTAATGTGAGCGGATGCCGGTTTCACCGGAGGCAACCAGGAGCCTATCGAAGAGCTGCTTCAGGAGCTGCCCCTCGCGTGAGAGGAAGAACACGTCCCGCACCCCAAGCTCCCTGAGGCGCCTGAGAAGGAGCACTTCAAAGGTGAAGAGCGATAGCGCCACCTCAGGGAACACGTCTGAGGCGTCTTGCGGGGCGAGGATCTCCCCGATCGGGCGAGCTTCAGTGGATCGTTGGGGTTCGGCTACAGCGGCGGTCACTGCCCACCTCCACTCGCATTGCGCATCAACCGGCAGCGCAGCCGCTGCGCGGCTGGCACACGGCCCCGACGGGCGTTTTGCACACGGGTAGCAGGGGTCAAGAGGAGCATCGTCGCGCTTCTGGCTTTTCGAAAAAAGGGACCGTGAAAACGAGCGGTTACCCTAACAAGAGGGGCTGGGGATGGTCAAGCGTGAGGGGCTCTGCGGCGGCTGACGGCAACTCTTCAGGGATCCCTTCCTGAACCCAAGCGATATCGCCCACCTGGAAGGCCGAAGGGGGCACCGGGCGACGTGCAGCATCAACAACAGCAAAGCGGGCCCTAGGGGCCTCGACCCCTATCTCCCCTGAACAGGTTAGCCCAGCTCCAACCAGAAACCCCCAGCGCGGGGGCACGCACGGTGAGTACCCATCACGGTAGAGCCGATACACAGAGGAGGCGAGCGCCTCCCACGACTCTGCTCCCGATGGGTGCAGCTCAACGCGCTGTGACGGGTTGAGGCCAAAGCGCAGCACAAAGGGCGCTAGCGCATCGTGGCAGCCAGGGTGTCGCGGCTCGGACGGGCGAACAGAGATTGAGGCGCTCATGAAGAGGCAGAACGCCAGGAGCGCGATCGTTGCGCCCACTCTCGGCTGTCGATGGCGACACACCGAGGCAGCTGGCTTGCCTGCCACCGAGAGCGCAAGAGCGACGATGCCGAACATGTACATCATGAGGTAGTGGTGCTGGGCTCCCCGAATGCTCGCCGCGCCAATGACAGCGCCAATGCAGGCGACGATCACGGTGATAGCCTCGGAACGTGCCGCAGAGGGATGAAGCACGTGCCGCTTGGCCACTACAAGGAATATCGCTGCGAGCGAGAGCGCCCCAAGCCACGTTGGAAGCCCGAAGGGAGCCGCGAGGAAGTAGCCGAGAAAGCCCGGCGCCCCGAGGATTCCTGCCGCTTTCTCGCTCCCTGGGCTAGTCGCCAGGAACTGAACCACCCGCAGCAGGTTGCCGCCGCCATGTCTCCACGCATCAGCTGCCGGGGGCAGCAGCGCCGCAGCAGCGCAGAGCGCGGCTGCCGCTGTCGAGGCCGTGGAGAGAGGGGTGCGCGTGGGCAGCGTTGCGCGTCGTGACCATAAGCTGGCGGCGACCAGCAGTGAAACCGGGCCGATCACGGCAACGGTTCCCATGTGCGAAGAGAGCGCAAGCGCTGCCGACCCGACGAGCCAGAATGTCCACTGAAAGTGTCCCTGCGCAACGAGGGGCGCGACGCACATGAAGCAGAATATCGGCGCCACCACGGCGCTGGGGCCCCAGATGTCATAGAGCGCCTCGGGCCGGGTCGCTGAGAAGAGGAATGCGAAGAGGTAGAACGTCAAGAGCGACCACCGAATGGTCGCGCCCGAGCGGACTATTGCAGCCGTAGCTGCACAGAGCAGCACTGTGTTTAACAGCAGCTGCGCCAGCGAAGCGGCGCCGCGCACCGATCCCGGCAGGTGCAGCCCCTTTGAGAGTGCTGCCAACAGGTAGAAGAGGGAGGGTGCCGGGTGGCGCACGTGGAACCGTGAGTAGGGACCGGTGAGCGCCTCAAGGCGGGACGCCTTTTCTATTTCCAAGAGGGCGAGCGCATAATCCCCGCTCCCCTCACAGAGGGCGAGGATGTGGGGACCCTGCAGGAGCAGGCACAGGATGAGCAGGAGCGCTGGACCGAGGGCGATGGCGGCGACCAGGGGGAAGCGCAGCAGGGGGGAAGGCGTCATGCCCCCTCTTACCATGCTGCGCTGAGGGGCGCGCGGGGGAGAATAGCTGGGGCAGGAGACACGCCCCATTGCCCCCACCTGCCGGAGTGAGGGATATACCTCTTGAATGAAGGGCAACTCTGAGAAAGATGCGACAATGAATCGGCGTGATGCCCACTCGTGCGGCTGGCAGCCCGCCAGCTGGGCGCTCTCATGATCCGCGCCGCGCTACCCTCTCGCACTGGCTCGCAGGCATGCGCCTTTCTGCTGTGCTGGGGACTGCTCGTGCTCGCCGTCTTTGCTCCTGGGCTCTTTGCAGCTGCGCCCCGGGCCCCTGGCATCTACCCTGACGTCTACCACTTCGTGTGGAACGCATGGTACCTGCAGTCTGTTGCTCCGGGGCTGTCATACCGGACGACCCTCGTCTTTTGGCCGGAGGGAACGTCGCTCTACCTGCATACCCTGACGGAGGGGATCCTGTGGCCCCTGTGCAACGCCCTTCCGGGTCTCCCTCCCTGGAGGATCTACGTGGCGGGCTGCGCGCTCTGCTTCCTCCTCAACGGAGTTGCGGCCTTCCTCCTCTTTTGGCGCCTAAGCAGCTCTGCGCTTGTGGCTGCGCTTCTGGCGGCTCTCTTTGCCATGCACCCATTTTGGCTCGCGCACCTCGATGGCGGGCACCTTAACATGCTGGCGTTCTTCCCCGTCATCTTTGGCGCTCATGCCTGCCTGGTGGCGACGGATAGTAGCGTGCAAGTCCGCAAGAGAGTGGCAGCGGCGACGCTTGCCAGCACGTGCCTCGCCTTCCTGCCATTCGCTAACCTCTACTACTTTTACTTCGGCTGCATGCTCCTCGCCGCAGCTTGTGGAGCGGCGCTCATCGCGCAACGGCGCGACGCTGCGCGGGTGCTGGGTTTGGTGCTGTGCGCCGGGGTGGTGCTCTCAGCCGTGCGCCTCTACCCTACCGCGGAAGCTGCCCTCTCGGGGGAGTTCACCCCGAACCACGACCCGGGGCGTAACGGGCTTGACGTGTCGGCCTTCGCCGCTCCCGGGCCGTACCAGCAGATCTCAAGGCTTCTCGGCTGGGGCGTTGAGCTTGCGGCATCGCCCAATCCCACAGAGTCAGCTGGGTACATCGGCTTTCCGATGGCGCTCCTGCTCTGTATCGTAGCCTTGAAGGGGGCAGGGAGGTGGCGAGCGATGGTGCTCGGGGTGGCAGTGGCGTTCCTGCTCCTTGCGTGCGGCCCAAACCTGCGGATCTTTGGGCTTGGCGGCGGGTGGAACCCTTTGTACGCGGCAATATCGTGGCTGCCGCTCTTCCCCTCCGTCCCAGCGCGCTTTTTTTGTGTCGCGCTCCTGCTGCTTCTCGCCGCCCTGGCGATTTACGCAAAGAGGGCCCGGACGATCGTGCTCTCGGTGGGAGTGCTAGTGGGGCTTGAGTGGCTCCCGGCGCCAATTGAGTGGCGCAGCCTGGCTGCCAGTCCGCTCCTTGAGCGTGTGCGCAGCTCTGAGCTCTCTGCGCTCCACGACGCAAGCGGCTCTTTCGAGGAGCGCATGTTTCACCAGGTGCAGCACCAGAAGCCCATTCTGGCTGGGTTCCTGGCCCGCAGGCCGCTTGGGCCCCTGCGCCGCACCAGGCAAAATCCGCTCCTGTCGTTCATCGAGGGGCGCAGGAAGGTGTATGGCGGCGCTGGAGCCGGGGCAGACCTGGAGGCTCTCAAGATCGACGGGGTGATCGTTCCGGTCGCCGAGCGTGAAATGGCTGCCCGGGCCGCGCAGGTTCCCGGGCTCGTCGAGCGCGACCGAGACACGCAGCTGGTGCTGTTCACGCGCGCTCCCTAGCAGATGAGGAAGAGCGGGAAGCCAGGGGGGCTTCCCGCCACACACTAGTTCTTGGCGAAGAGGTTCTTGAGGGCCGTTGCGCGATCAGTGTCGGACGCAGCTTGTGAGAGCGTGCCGTCAGCGGAGCACTCAAAGCGGGGATCCCAGATGCGTGCCTCGTCGTAGGCGTGGATCGCCCAGCCTGTGTGGGCAACGTCACGGCGGAAGTCGTTATCGTTGAAGACAGGCCGCGGACGGCGCGGAAATCTCCTACGGTTATTGCGCCACCTCGTCAGTGCCGCCTCACGGCTCGAGCGCGAACCGGCGCTCTCGTCGAGCTCCAGGTTGGTAAGCAGGTCAGCCAGGAATGTGCCGCTCTCTCGGGCACACGCCGAGGAGGCCGCCTCGCCTACGCTAAGCTTCGGCGGAAATGCGTTATCCGGAATGAGCCCCGCCCTTTGGCGCTCGTACATCACCCTGAAGAAGGGCGCGAGAGTTGAGCGGATCTTCTCCTTTACGGCTGACGAATCGGGTCTCGCAATCGAGAAGGGGACGGTGCCAACGCCGGTATGCTGGTACCGAAGGAAGTAGTACGAGTTGTAGGCGTACTCAACGCGGCTATCGTTGATGACCGGCAAGCTTGCAAGTTTGTTCGGGTCGCCGTAGAGGGGCTTGACGATGAGCGTGGCCGTTGGCGAGACCTCTCTAATCTCGGCGATCAGGACCTGCACAAGCTCGTTCCAGTTCCGCACGCCGGGCGGTATGAGGGCTTTTCGGTGGGCCGGCTCGTTGTTGAGATCAAACGCAACGATAGTCGGATTGCTGCCATACCGCGCCATGATCTGCCGCCACTTCTCGATGTACTCCTGCTGCAGGCTGGCGCTTGAGAACATCGCGTAATGCGAAGGCGCGACGCGGGTCTCGAACCCTCCTGGAGGGGAGGCAAAGACAAAGATGACCTTCAGGCCACGTGCGGCGATCAGCGGGAGCTTTTCGTCGAGAAGCGCGAACTGCTCCTCCATCATCGCGTCGTACGCGGCGCCGGTGGTGCCGTCCATTTCAGCATCGTTGCCGATGCCGATTCGGAGCACGTTGACGCCCCAATTGTTTTTTAGGTCGTTGAGGGAGGATTCGTTGACGGCGGATATCGGCATCTGAAAACCCCGCAACGTGGGCGCTGCCGAGGAGGCAGAGAGGGGACAGAGCATTGCAAAAGCGAGGAGGACCGGGACAAAGATTTTTGCGGGAGACATAAGCACCATCACGATATGAACTTTTGGCGCCGTCCTTCGGAATGGGGCTAGACGGCCCCTCAAAGGTACCACGCCGTGGAAGGTGGCTAAAAGCTCGACTTGAGGATCTATAGATACAACAGAGGAAACCCACAGGATCGCGCCCCGCCAGGAAAGCTCGAGAGCAGCCGTAGAGAAAGCCGGGGAAAGCGCGAAAAAGCACGTGTTTCCATGCGCTTGCAGGCAGTAACGGCTTTTGACTATGTCTGGGCGATCTGAAATCCTACAGGCCCTATGCTAGAGCCCGCATCACCTCACGAGGAGCAGGCAGATACGCTTGCCAAACTCGTCGTTCCCGACACCGTGGCGGGCCGCTGCGGCATGCTCGCTTCCATCATAACGCGGGGCAACTCAGTTGTGCCCGCGCGGCGCATAGCATTCCTAGCCAAGCACTTGGACGACTTTCTTAGAGCACCCTCGCCGGACAGCGAAGTCGACACAAGGGTCATCACCGCCGTGACGGTTGCCCTTGGGCGTCTCTGGCCGAAGAAGGGCTCCGATCCCGGCGCTCCCGGCGAGCGGGAAGCTATTCGCGACCGGCTCGTCTGCGTGCTCGCCGGGCGACTCTCCGAGTTCTCGGGCATTGAGCTGCGGCACATTATCAAGGCCATGGCTGTGTCGAGGCTCGAGACTGACGGGCTCGCCTCGGCGCTTCTTTCGGCGTGCGAAACTGCAGTACGGCCGGTGCCCCGCGACGAGCTTCCCTTTGTTGCCTGGAACCTCCTTCAGATTGGGCTTAGGGACAGACAGCGCGCGCAACTGCTGGCTCGAGGTGTCATCGCGGAACGGGAAGCCCTTCCGCTGCCCTCCCTTTTGAGGAGCCTGGCGGTGTTTCGCAAGTCAGGCAACTCGCGCGCTGCCGTTCCGGAGGAGCTAGTTGCCGAGCTTGCGAAGCGGGCCCTCACGCTCTCCGCGGACGATACGCACGGGGCCCTGCTGCGCTGCAAGCTCCACGGTATTACCGATGCGAGCCTGGCAGCCAGCCTAGTGCTTAATGCGCGTTCGCGAGTGAAGGAGTTCCAGGTAGGCGGCCTCGTGGAGTCGTTAGAGTTGGCACAGTACCTCAAGGCGGAGGGCACCAAGGATCTTCTGCGTGATGCCCTGCCCCTGCTGCGAGGCTCCTTTTTTTCCCTCGCACCAGCGCGGCAGGCAGGCTTAGTGAAGGTCTGCGGTGAGGCCCGCTACTACGACCAGACGATCATGCAGTCGCTCGACCAGGCCGTCACAACGGGTGCCGGCGCTTTTGATCCGAAGCTGCTCATCAAAATCCTAAGGGCTACGGTGCGGCTTAACTACACAAACGATGCGACCCTGCACGCGGTTCGTGACGGGATCCTTGAGCGGCTTCCAGAGCTCAATGCCTGGCAGCTGGGAGAGGTGGTGTGGGGCTTTGCGTCCCACCGCTGGCGGGATGTGGAGCTTTTTGGGCGCGTGGCGCGCCGCGTGTGCGAGGAAGGGGCGGCTACGGTGCAGCGGATCGGCCCAAAGATCGCTTGGTCGTTCGCCCATGTGAATATCCAGGACAGGGAGCTCTTTACCCTACTCTCTGAGAATGTGCGCCAGGGAGAGTCAAAAAGCCTCGAGGACTCCCAGGCGTCCTTGGCGTGGGCCATGGCAGTTCACAACGCGGACCTCGTGCCAAAGGTATGCAGGGCAGAGGAGCTAGAGCGACAGCTTGATGATGTCGTGTGGCTCCAGATGTACCAGGCCCTCCTTGTGTCGGGACAGGTCTCAGCGGGCCAATGGACATCAAAGGCTGCAGGCCTGATGCGGTCGGAGAGCGGCCGAAGCATCTTTGAGTCGGACGTTGTGGCTGAGATCCAGAAGGTTCTCTACGTGCAAGGGCGCCACATCCAGGAGCGGCGGCTGATCTGCGGGATAGAGACAGACCTGGTCATCTCGACCTCTGGACGGCCGATTGTAGTTGAGTGCGACGGGGACAGGTATCACCGCACACGGGGGCCGGACGGGGGCACGCCGATGGGCGCAGACATCCTGCAGGACCGCATCTTTATTCTGAGCGGATACGAGGTCTGCCACATCCTTGCCTCGGATTTCTACGGCCCTGGGCGGGTGAAGGCTATAGACGATCTCGGCGCGATGATTCGCAAGCAACGCCATAAGGAGCCCCTGCCGGCCGGAGTGCGGAGGCTCCTTCCGTAGCCCCGGATCCTTGAACTTCGTGGAGCTCGGGGCTATAGTCCTTCGCGCCATGACACGCAACGGCCATGATCTGCCACGACCACCCCTCGTCCCTTTTGGGGCGGGCTGCCGTGCTGCATGGGGCCCCTTCGGCTTCACCTCAATTTGCTAGGAGGGGGCTGCCTGTTAAGGTGGCGCTCTCCCAAAACCCCAACACCTCTTCCCAGCCTTGAATTGGGCGGCCCTGTTGCCGCCGCACACGACTACCAGACACCCCTCGCATGTTGCACCAAACCCCTTTTATAAAGCGCCCCTTGAACGAGGAGCCCTCCCTGATGCTCGCCCCGGAGCTCCGCATAGCAGTCGCTTCGCAGGCTCTGCAGGGGCTGATGGCGCAGCACGGGGTGCGGCTCCGTTTTTCGCCGGTAGAGAGAGGTGGGCGCTGCATCGTCGATGCGACCCGCAACCTCACTGGGGCTTACAAGCTGAGGGGAGCGCTGGCGAGCGTCTCCAGGGCCCAAGCGGAGGGTAAGACGCTCGTCATCACGGCGTCAGCCGGCAACCACGGTGCTGGCGTGGCGCACGCTGCACACCTGCTCGGCATGCGAGCGCTCGTCTATGTTCCGCAGGGAGCTCCGCAGGTCAAAGTTGACACGATCGCCGGGTGCGGTGCCGATGTGGTGAAGGCAGGAGAGTCATTTGACGAGGCATTGGCGCATGCGCGGGGCGCGCTCTCTCGAGCCGGCACTGAGGGCGCCTTTGTGCACCCCTTCGACGATCTCACCGTCGCCGCAGGACAGGGGACTATCGGCCTTGAGATTCTGGAGCGAATTGAGGCTCTCGCCCAGCAGCAGACCCTGGAGCGTATCCGTGTCTTCCTGCCGCTGGGAGGTGGAGGGCTCCTCGCTGGGGTTGCGAGCACCATCAAGACCTTCTGGAATCCGCTTCTGCCGTGCCCGCAGATTATCGGCGTCGTCGACGAGAGCTCGCCCGCGGCGCTTTTAGGCACCCTCTTTGGGCGTCCAGTGGCTGCCGTGCCTGACACGATCGCGGATGGCACAAAGGTCGCCGTGATCGGCGAGACGTTTCTTTCAGTGTCACACCTGGTGGACTACATGATGCTCGTGCGGCATGACGAGATCGTCGCCACGATGCGCAAACACGAACGTGAGGCGGGCGAGCGGCTTGAGGGCGCCGGCGCCTTGGCCCTGACTGGAGAGCGACTGGCCAGCGCCTATGGGCTGCTCGGGGGCTCGCGGGGCGCGCTCAGCTTCGCGCTCGTGTCTGGGCGCAATATCGACAGCGGCACGTTTGAGCGGGAGCTTGCCCTCGATGCGCGGCTCGACACCGCGACTGAAACCCGAGTGGCGCTCGATGTGGCGATTCCTGAGCGTGACGGGGAGCTGCTGCGCTTCTTGCAGACGGTGCGACACTTTAACATTGCAAGCCTCACCTACAAGCAGCACCCCGGCGCAGCCGCCGGCAGCTTGCGGGCCGAGTTCGAGGTTTCCCGTGAGGCGATCAAGCGCCTCGTTGCGGCAGTTGAGGGATGCTTTCCGGGCTCTCACCAGCTGGGAGAGGGAGAGGAGATGGTGTATCGCGTCGGCGCACCCATTGCGCAGCATTTCGAGGATGAGCTGGTGACCCTTGATGATCGGCCCGGCAGCTTCCTGCGCTATATAGACCGAGTGCAGGCCGAGGGCGCGCTCGGGTCGGTTGGCTTCCTCTTTTACCGCAAGCCAGCCGCCGCAGGGCGGGCAGCGCAGGTGGTGCTTGGCCACCGTCGCTAGCTACTAGCTATTTGCCAGCATTCGCGGAATGCGCAGGCCGACGGGTGAGCCGGGGCTGTCAGGGTGCTTGGTGGAGGCCTGCGGCGATGCCGCGTTGAGAAAAGGTGATTGTGAGTGGTACAATTGGGAGGCTGCGGGGTAATTATTGTCCCGTCGAGGAGGAACCATGTCCCTTTGTACGCCACAGTCCTGCGACTTAAAAAAATCTCTGCTGGCGCTCGCGCTGGCGATCGCGCCTCTTTGGTGCCCTGCCGCAAAAAGCCAGGAGGCTCCAGACCTGCGGCCAGAGATCAGCAACATAACTATCAAGGTCAACCGGACAGTGAGCGAGGGTGACGTTGCTGAGGGGTGCGCGTCAGCGGTGAGTGGCCGAACCCTCCTCGCATTCGACCACTTAGCGTGGAATGACGGCCCCGGCGAGATCAGCCTCGGGGATCCGGGCTGTCCGGACTGCCAAACAGACTTCGTGCCGGTGTGCGCAAATCCCATATTTGAATGCAGCCCGGCAGGGGGGCACAACCACGCGCACCTCAAAAATTTCTCTGCCTACTCCGTAATGAAGCGCGGCCAAGATGCCGTTGAAGTTCGCGGGCACAAGGAGGGGTTCTGCCTCGTCAACTCGGTGTGCAAAGAGGGCGTCACTCCGCCAACGGGGGGCAACTGCAACCAGCTCGCTGCGGGATGTGCCGACGTCTATTCAAGCGGCCTGGGGTGTCAGTACGTGGATATCACTCGCCTGCGCCCAGGGAAGTACACGCTGCGCGTTGAGCTCAATCCGCTGCGCACCATCACCGAGGCCTCCTACGACAACAACGTGCAGACCTTCGACTTTGAGGTGTGTCGCCGCACGCCAAGCCGCATCACCCTCACCGTTGCGCCTGGTGATCCGGCGTTGGGGGGCAAGAGGCCCTTCACGGCTGAAGCGGTCCTCAATTTTCCCTCGAGCGTTAGCCTTAAAGATTTTGACCCGATCGACGATGGCCTCATCCCGCAGCTTATTCTGGACTCCCGCTACGCTCTCCCAGGGTTTTCGGGCCTTCCGCCGGGAAAGGTGGGGACCGGATGCTTCCCGCAGGACGGCTGGAAGCGCACGGGCGATGGGAAGTGGGAGTTTCGCTCCGACTCAGAGCTCGATGCGCAGTGCTACGGGAACTCAACGGCTGGGGTGCGCTCGGCAGTTGTGGAGAGGAGGGGAAGATCGCTCTTCGTGACCCTGCGGGGACGGCTTGATCCCACGCTCGTTCCCCCGCTGCCCACGACCGTATCCTTCTCGGCCTCCTGGAGCGGTGCGCCGAACACCTCGACCAACGACACCTGCTGGGCGCAGGCGGGGGTTGGGCGGTGCTCCCGTGTTGGGCCGGGCAAGGTCGCGATTATGTGCAGGTAGGGCAGGCATCAGCGACAAAGGGGGCGCATGAGGGGGGTGGCAGCATGGAGCGTCGTGTTTCTCGGGATAGGCCTGGCTGTGGGAGCCCGCACGCTCTTAGCCGAGAGCGCAGAAGCGCCACTAGCTCCCCGCATTAGCCGGGCGAAGGAACTCTCCTTTCGCTCGCCACCGCAGATTCCCTCTCTCTCGTCGGCGTGGGCCGTCGGAGAGGAGGGCGGCAGTGGGCTGTACGTGCTTAGGGTTCGCCTAGCGCCAGGGGGTGTGATTCCGCCTCACACCCACCCCGATGACCGGGTGACCACCGTAATTTCAGGGAAGCTCTCGGTAGGTTTTGGGGACGTGGTGGATACCTCGCGGGCGCAGACGGCAGGAGCCGGCGACTCGTACGTGGTTGCGGCAGGGCAGCCGCATTTCCTTGTGGCGCAGCAGGACGCCGTCGAGTACCAAGAGGTTGGTCACGGCAGGACGGGCACCCAGATGATTATTCCGCCGGAAGCGCGTTAGGGCGTGCTGTGCCACGCCTAGCCGCAAGAGGGCATGCATCAGGACTTTTGGCGCAAGGCGCGTTCGGCGTGGTTTTGATTGCCACCCACCCTGTTTCGGGCTATTTTTCGCTCGCAAAACCGAGTCGTTACAACAAAGGAGACTCTCCATGAAAGCCAAAAGCCTTGTCGTATGCCTGTACGCCGCCTCGCTCGCGCGCAGACCTTCGAAATCTCGGGCGACAAGATCGGCTAAGCCGGAGCTTGATTCCTGGAGGATCGCATGAGTCCTGCCTCGTACACCTGTCTCGGTGTCATCCCCGTTCGCCTGGAGAGCACGCGCTTTCCCAATAAGCCCCTCAAGGTCATCCACGGGAGGACTTTGGTGGAGCGCGTGTGGCTTCAGGCGTCCCGGAGCCGTCGGCTGACATCGCTGGTTGTCGCCACCAACAACAGCGAGATAGCTGACGAGTGTGCGTCGAAGGGCATGCGTTGCGTGATGACGAGCGCGAGCCACGAGACGGGGACCGACCGGGTTGCTGAGGCCTGTGCGATCCTTGAGTCTCAGGGAGGCTCATTCGACCTGGTCGCCAACGTGCAGGGTGACATGCCGTTTGTTAGCCCGGAGGTGATCGATAGTGTTGTTCATTCACTGGCGACGGCTGACGCCGAGTTCGGCATGGCGACCATAGGAACCCCCATCACCTCACGAGAGGAGTTCGAGCGCGCGGCTGCGGTAAAGATAGCTCTCGGCGAGGGGGGGCGGGCACTCTACTTCTCTCGCGCTCCTATCCCCCACTGGAGAAACTTTCCGGGTGAGGGCTCCGTCACGGCAGAGAGCCCGCTCGGCTACAAGCACATGGGGCTGTACATCTTTCGCCGTGCCACCCTGACCCGAATAGCAACGCTCCCCAAGGCGTTTACCGAGCAGCGTGAGGCGCTGGAGCAGCTGCGTGCGCTCGCTCACGGCATCGGCATCAAGGCGCACATCGTGCCCCGCGCGGCAGTTGAGCCGTGTATCGAGGTTGACACTCCGCAAGATCTGCAGGATGCGGATCGCTACGCGCGCGAGAACAGCCTGTAGCAAGCTTCGGCGAAATGCGCCGGCCCCCTGATGGCTATGAGGAGCGGCTCCGGGATGGCTGCGAGGGGAGCGGTCCCCCTTTTCCATCCCCGGCGGCGGGTGCGCTGCTCCCCGGCAGGGGCGGCACAGGCCAATTAAAGTATGCTGTCTGCATGTCGGGTGCGCAGCTCCTGCCGTCAAGCCACTTCGCCAGCCGGGACGACACCTCGTTGCGCTCCTCAACAGAGAGCCGCGCCTCGTACGCTGCCAGGCCGCAGAGCGCGAAGGTGCTCCCTTGGTGAGCGGCCGCAGAGAGCCAGAAACAGTGCTCAATGCTCGCCTGGCGATCGTTTGTGGCGGCGAGGCGCAAGCTAAGCACTGCCGCAAGCTGCTCCTGTGCCGCAGGATTTCCGGCCTGTGCGGCGCGGCGCAGGAGCTCCTCGCGCCCTGGGGCTCCTGCCTCGGCACCCGAAAGCTTGGCAAGGAGGAGCACGGCCCGATCATCGCCAAGCTCCGCTGCCCGCAGCAGCAACGATGTCGGCTCCTGCGAGTCAGTAGGGGGGATCCTGCGCGCCTGAAGCTCCAGCGCGAGGTCCACCATGGCAGTTGTGTTGCCCCGTTCACACTCGCGGCGCAGGAGCTGTCCTGCCTTCTCGGTGCCGAGGGAGGAGAGCAGGTGCTCTCGCGCCTGATGACAGGGGCTGGGCTTGGCTGGATCGCTGCGCGATTCTGCGAGACGCAGCCATGCGTGCCCCTCAGCCTCACGGCCGGGCTCCGGTATGCCGTAGCGAAGCATGTTGCCGACGTGCACCTGAGACCGTGTGTGGCCGCGCTTCGCTTGGCTCATCAAGCGGCCGAAGAGGGCTGCTCGGTCAGCATGGCTTGACGCAACCTTGAGGAGCTGATCGGTCAGCTCAATCTCAGCGATGAGGAAGCCGCCCGCTGATGATCGGTTGAGCCAAGAGATCGCTGTTTTGCGGTCTGCAGCCTTCTCGTAGTGGCAGAAGAGCCCGTACTGCGCCTTGAGGTCCCCCGCCTCGGCAGCCCGGAGGTACCTCGTGAGCTCGTTGCCCTCGAGCTTCTCAATGTTCAGCGGAAGACCGCCTGGCCGAGCGGCGGCCGGCGTTGCTGCGGGCAGTGGAGTGGCGGGGGGCGCTGCCGTCGCCGGCGGGGGCTTGCTCGGCTGCACGGGCACCTGTTGGCTCGCCGCAGGCGGCTCTTTACGCGGCGGGGCGCTCTTGGCTTGCGCTGCGGCGGGGCTCGACGGGCGCGCCTGCTGAGGGGCTAATGGCCTCGCCGCTGGTGCGCTGGCTGGGGCCGGTGATGGTTGTAAAGCAGGTGCAACTGGAATGGCTGCGGGCTTCGGCAGCACGAGCGCTTGGAGCGGGTCGCCCCGTGCCACAAGGCCTGACGGGGGCGATGACGGCTGGGGAGAGAGGCTCTCCTTACGCTCGGGGGCCTCGCTGCGGCGCCCGACCAGCAAGCCGAGCGCAACGGAGGTGAGCACCACGCCCACAGAGAGCTTTAGAAAGGGCAGGGGATGTTCATCATCAGGGCCAGCCGCTGGGGACGGCGCAGCAGCAGGGCCAGGCGCTGCTTTTTGTGGGGAGTTCGGTTTGCGAAAAAATAGGAGGTTCATCCCTTTGAGTGCCTCGCGTACGCGGCTGCCTATGGCGGAGCGGCACGGAGCGCTCCACAGAACGGGGTGTTCAGCACGCAGCCTGCCCTTATTGTAGCTGCGCCCGGCAGCAACTCAATGAATTTTGCGCACAGGATCCGGAGCGCTTGTCCGCGCAGGAATCAGAAGCTCGCAGCGTCCAGCCCCGGGGTCGGCTCAGTAGCCCCGCTTTCGCACGAAGGTCAGCTTGACCGACGCTGTCTCAGCAAAGTGAGCGCCTGACTTGTAGGTTTGCCGGATCACAGGCTTTGAGAAGTATCCACGGCTCTCATCCCTCTCCACAAAGATCCGGATGGCGTTGCTGCCCCTCTGCTGTATGGCGAGCTCAAGGGCCTTGAGTCCGGGTTCCCTGATGAAGGCGTACTGCATGGAGGCCGTGTTGATTGCATCCGGGCGGGGCACGTAGATCGGGTCGAAGTCAAAGATTCGCGACGAGGCTCCCATGGTGATCGTGATACGGGCGCGGGCCTCACCGGGAATGTTGTCCCTCCCGACCTGATCGAGGCCTATCGCCACCATCTGCAGCACCCCGCCGGAAGATTGGGTCATCAGGCCGAACTTGCCCTGCTCAATAGGCTTCCTCGTTGCGGGTTGGTTGTAGACGTAGTCCTGTATCTTATAGGAGGAGAGATCGATCACCTGGGAATAGATCGACCGCTGAGGTTGGCTGGCCGCGGGTTCTTGGCTGGCAGCTGTTGAGCCTTGCGGCGCAGAGTTGCTGGCTGGTCCGCCAGTGGGCGAAGGGGGAGGGGGCTTGGGCTCAGCGCTCACTACAGGCTCGCCCTCGGATGCCGCACTGCCACTCTTTCGTTCGGCGGGGATCGGCAGGGCCGATTCGGGAGCCTTGATGACCGGCTCCTTGGGGGCATCTTTTGCTTCCGTGGCGGCGCGCTTGCCAGCCTCAGCAGCCTGGCCTGAGGAGGCCTTCAGCAGCAAGCGCTCCCTGTGGCTTTCGTGCCACTGCAGGAGCTTCTCGAACATCTCCCTCTCGTGGCGGATGTGAGCCACACGCTCGATCATTAATTTTGCGTGTTCGATCTGGCAATCGAGGAACTCGATCTGGTCCGCAAGGCACAGGGTTGGCGCAGGCACGCTCTGCTGATAGTCAGCACTGGCCGGCGCCGCTGAGGGGGCAGGTGGCGTTGCTGTTGCAGGGGGCTTCTCGGAGGGCTTTGTGTGCGCCGCAGAAGAGGGGCCGTCGGTGGCGGAAACCGTTGTGGGTTTCGGCGGGGGCTCCTGCCTTTGGTCTCCAACCAAAGGTGCCGGTCGTGCAGCCGGAGGCTTCGTTTCAGGGACCGTAGCATCGGCCTGGCTGGCCTTCGCAGCGGCAGCAGCTCCCGGGTTGCTCCGCTCGTTGGCGCGCGTCTCGGAGCCAGCGATCTGACCAGGAGGCATAGGGGTGTCTCGCTCGGGGATGTTCATGTGCGCCGGAGGAAGTGGGCCCGACACGGGGGGCTTGGGTGCCTGGCTGACAGGGGCTGCGCTGGCGGGCGTATCAGCGGGACTCGTTCCGGGGCGAGCCGAGCCGGTTTCGGGAGCGCCCCCGGCGCTGCCCGCTGAGCCTGTGACGGGCGCCTTTTGCGCAGGGGGGCGCGGCAGGATGAGGCTATCGAAGGGGGAAACCCGCTCAGTTAGTGCCGGCTCAGGGCGGCTGGGGCTCTCAGGCGCAGGGATGTTGCTGCCTGAATCCCTCCTGCTCAGCAGGGGCCCGAGGAGGCACGATGCGGCCAGAACGTGGATGTAGAGCTTAAGAAATTGGACGGGCCGCTCGTCGTCGGGGGCGGCAGGTTGCGGCTGATTTACCGGCGAGGGAGCAGCGGCCCCTTGAGGGGCGTTGTGCGCTCGTCTCGGACCTAAGAATGGAAAGTTCATCTCTCGCTCACAACGGAAAGTCCGGGGCTTTGTGAGGAGAGCGATCAGCATCACGCCCTCTCTGCCCAGCAAAACGCCCGCCATCAAGGAGCTTACTCCGGCTTCGCCACAAGGCAATTTTTTTTGGATTGAATTCAGAGGCGATGCGCTGTTCAGGAATCAGATAGCGCAGGGCGGGGCCGACTTGCAGGCTCCGTGTGGGCGCTGGGGCGCTAGCCGGTCACGGCAGTGAGTTCACGAGCGTCACTCGGCCATGCAATGGGGAGCTGTGAGCCGTGTCGAGGGCAGATCGCAGCTCCTCGAGTAGTTCAAGCGTTGAAGTGTTGTCCGGCGAGATGAATGAAACTTCATCAACGATGACGCCTGACTCAGAGAGGCGGATCGCCCGAACCTGCACGCCGTCGCGGTTAAAGATGACGACGGATGCCTCCTGAGGGGTGCATTCTATGGAGCCATTCATAGGGGTATCTCCAGCCACGGTGAAGCTGGCTTTTGAGTGAACCAAGGTGCACAGCTCCTGGTAGGAGATCTTCGGAGTCGACTCCAGCGTGGTGATGTTGGGTGCGGGAAGCGACGGGCGGCAGCCGGCCGACGCGGCGAGCAGAACCAGGGGGAGCAGGTACCTTTGGGTGTGCGGCAACTCCATAATGCCTCCTCAGTAGCAGCCTTCACGGTGGTGACAGCGTACGCCCGGAGATACCTTGATGGTACCACGGCTCGCATATCGCCACGACCGGCGGGGCTGCAAGTGCTGTGAGCCACCGCAGGACCTTGCGAGCTAAGGGCCTATCAGCTGGCGCCGAGACAGGAACGCAAAGTTCCTGGAATCTGCTGCGAGGATCCCGTACTTAGTCACGTCAGCGGATAAAAAAATCCATGAGAGCGCGCACCCTCGGGCCCATGCAGGGCGATCACTGCGGCCTACGGCGCCTTGCCCCGCCGCGGTGCCGCCGCTGAGGCCCGGAGCCTCTTGGGCGGGTCTTTGCGAGGCGCTCCACTAGCTCACGCAGAGGCTTGGCCAAGCCCTCCTGAATATCGGGGCGCCCCTCAAGGAGTGAAAGCACCTCGCCCACGCTCTCCACAGTTGAGAGGCAACCCTTGCGGGGCTCCCTGCGCACCTTGTCGTAGATAGAGTGGCGGGCTGGCCGGAGAACGAGCCTCGATAGCTTGAGGAGCCACGCGTTGCGCCACCACAACGTCTTCGCCTGGCTCCATGTGCCGTCCAGAACCACGATCCCTTCGAGGCGCTGAAGTGCCTGCTCCTGATCAGCTCGCGGATCACCTTTTTTGTCCACCACAAAGAGGGAGCGCTCCTTGGGGAGATTCTCAACGTGGACGCTTCCTAAGTAGAGGACTCCCCAGCGCTGATTCTCAACCTCGCGGCCGAGCACCTTTTTGAGGTTGGGCCACGATAGCCCGGTCCGTATCAGAGAAGAGGGGAACGACGCCTTGAGGATCGGCACGGTGCCGATGTCCACTCCAGGCTCTTGCGGGTGCTGCAGTATGAGGAGCTTAGTCCTTGTTGCGATCGGGGTTATGAACTCGCACACACAGTAGGCGGCTGCCCGGCCACAGGTAGGGCACGTAGCCTCTGGTTCAGGGTGATGCTCGAGCGACATGCCGCCCACTATATCGGAGGGCTGATAGGGGAGCTACTCGGCGGGGGATTGGGGGCAGAAGCAGCAGCGCAAACAGCGGCGATACGAGGCTCCCCGGCTTGTCTTCGGTGTTGGGGTAAGGCAGTTGCGCGTGATGAGGGAGGGCAACTCGGA
>JAFMJG010000124.1 GCA_017853605.1 bacterium | reverse complement strand
GAAGAGGTGCGCGTCATCCTGGGTGAAGCCACGGACTCGGGTGAGGCCGGATAGCGTGCCGCTGCGCTCGAAGCGATACACAGTCCCCCACTCGGCAAAGCGCTTAGGAAGATCCCGGTATGACTTCGGCACAGCATCAAAGATCTTGCAATGGAAAGGGCAATTCATCGGCTTGAGGTAGTACTCCTGTCCCTCCACCTCTATGGGCGAAAACATGCCCTCCTTGTAGAAGGAGAGGTGGCCCGAGGTCTCCCACAGCGTGGACTTTCCGATGTGCGGGGAGAACACAAAGTCGTAGCCCCCCTCCAGGTGCATTTTTTTTGCGTGCTCCTCAATAAGGTAACGCACGAGGGCTCCCTTGGGGTGCCACAAGATGAGCCCGGAGCCAACACCCTCGTGGTCTATGCTGAACAGGTCGAGCTCCTTCCCGAGCTTGCGGTGCTCCCGCTCCCGCGCTAGCTCCCGCTTCTCGATAAAGCTCTTGAGCTCGTCCCTGTTCTTGAAGGCCAGGAGGTAGATCCTCGTGAGCTGCTTGTTTTTTTCGTCTCCGCGCCAGTAGGCTCCCGCAAGCGTATCTACGGCGAAACAGTCAGGGGGAATCTCGCCGGTATTAGCGAGGTGGGGACCAGCGCACATGTCCTCGAAGGGGCCATTGGTGTAGAAGCCGATCTCAGACTCCCCACGCGAAGCCAGCTCAAGGCAATACTCAACTTTGTAGCTCTCTCCGCGGCCCTTGAGGTGCTCTACCGCCTCTGCTGCGCCCCTTTTTGAGGCAACGAAGGGCTGACGCTGCCCGATAATCTTTCGCATCGACTTCTCGATCGTCTTAAAGTCATCGGGAGTAAGCGGCTGGTCGAGATCGAAATCGTAGTAGCAGCCGGTGTCGATTGGCGGACCGAATGCCAGCTTTGCATTTGGCCGGATCTCCAGCACCGCCTGTGCAAGGACGTGGGCAAGCGAGTGGCGGAGTGCGTATAGGGGGTCGTTATTTGCTTCCATCGTGCAAAAACCGTGAATCATAGTCTCCCGGCACTGTAGCGTAGGGAAATAACTCTTTCAATATAAGGTATTTAACTGGCTCAGGCCCGGGGCAGGGGCGGTCTGCGGGCAAAATCCTCATGTTTTCTACGAATTTCGCCGACCCTACCTCCTAAGGGACAAGAGGGGTGGAGTAGCATTATGTCCGACCACACGGAAGCCGAGGGCGCAGAGCACGCCGCGGAGGGAGAGAAGCCGAAAGGCAAGAAGAAGAAGCTGATCTTCATCGGCCTGGGTGTCGTGGCCCTGATAGCCGGCGCGGGCGTTCCAATGTTCTTCATGATGGGAAGCGATGAGCATGCCCAGGAGGAGGCCGCCGTCGAGCAGCCCCTAGAGGAGGCAAGGCGCCTAGAGAATCTTGACCTTGGAATCTTCATCGTAAACCTCTCGGAGACCGCCTCATTCCTTAAGACGCACATCGTTCTTGAGTATGATGCCGCGCTGCTCGAACGCGAGGCTGCTGCCATGATGGGGGCCGAGGGTGGCGCGGCGCATGGGGGCGGCGGCGCAGGTGGCGGCGAGGGAGGCGAGGGTGAGGGCGGAACGCCACACCTGCTTCAGAAGAAAGAGACAGCGATTCGCCATGTCATCATCCGCATACTCTCCTCGAAGCAAGTTGATGAAGTTCTTACCACCGACGGAAAGGATCTTCTCGGAGAAGAGCTCGTTGATGGGATAAACGACGCGCTCGGAATTGAGCAGCCGGTGGTGTCACAGGTTTACTTCACTGAGTTCATCATACAGTAGGCTGGAGGCATCGGCCGATGCGGGCTCTCGAAGTTGTGGCCCTAAGCATTGTGCTTGCCTTAAGTGGCGGCGGAACCAAGCGCCAACATGTCTGTCCGGTCGAGCTGTCGTTCACGAACTATCCAGTCTCCGGGGCAACGCTACAGGAGGTTCGCGCGGCGATGCGCGCGCACGGCCCACGCGACGAGAGCGGAGACCGGCGCTTTGCAACGGCGGAATGGCGGGTGCACTGGTCATGGAAGCCCGCTGCCACGGGCGGCATCGACCCGGAATCCGTCCAGCTGCGCTGCACCGCAACTATACGCATGCCGGAGCTCGCGTGGCCCAAAGTGCTGGATGGGCTCGAGGAAGCGCGATGGGCAGAGTACCGACAGCGGCTGCTGCAGCACGAGATGAACCACGTCAGGCACGCAGAAAGGCTCGCACCGGAGATCCGTGGCCGGATCCAGGCATGGGCGAGGCACGCGGGGTCCGTTTCGGCTGAGCGGGCGCAATCGATTGCGCGCGGGGTGGTTAGGGAGATGCGTGCCCTTGACCGGGCCTACGACCGGCGGACCAGGCACGGACGAACGGAGGGGCTGTAAGGCGGCTAGCCAACCGCGAGGCGGCTGCGGAGAGCTGCATAGGAATTCGGTAGGGGCTCCTTGCATGGCGGAGCAGCCAGAGCATGTGCAAGCTCTGGCGGCAGCTCGGGCGCGATCCCTATCGCCCGCTGGACGACAGGAGAGAATTTCGCCGGATGCGCAGTGCCGAGAACTACTGAAGGCGCACCGCGGGGAAGTGAGCCTCGTGAAATAACCCTCTCCAGGGCGCAGGCGCCGACGGCTGTGTGTGGGTCGAGCACGTAGCCGCTCTCCTGGTACACGCGCCTCATCGTCTCAAGCGTTTCGCCCTCTGACACGCTATCGCCCTCCACCACTGACCGGATGCGGGAGAGATCCGAGCCGAAGAGGGCCGCAAGCCGAAGAAAGTTGCTTGGATTCCCCACGTCCATCGCATTTGAAATAGTCTCTTGCGACGGCTTCGGGACGAAGGCTCCCGAGGTGAGGTACTCCGGGAATACGGAGTTAGAGTTCGAGGCGGCTATGAGCCGGCAGAACGGCACTCCAAGGAGGTGCGCCAAAACGCCGCCGGTCAGGTTCCCCAAGTTGCCGCTCGGCACCGAAACAATGGGCGGCTGCGCGAGCCCTGCCGAGAGCGCCATATGCACATAGTAGAACATCTGGGGGAGCAGGCGAGCGATATTGATCGAGTTGGCGGAGGTAAGGGGCGCGGCCTCGTGCAGCTTACGATCCGAGAGCGCCTGCTTTACGAGGCGCTGGCAGTCATCGAAGGAGCCATCCACCTCGAAGGCAGTCACGTTCGCGCCTAGGGTGGTCATCTGGCGCTCCTGAAGGGGGCTAACCTTCCCTCGCGGGAATAGGATCGCCACCCGAATTGGGGGGCGGCTCGAGCTGTCGAGGAACGCATGGGCTACAGCGCTGCCGGTGTCCCCAGAGGTAGCCACGAGCACTGTGAGCTGCTGATCCTGCGCCCCCCAAAAATGCCGAAAGAGGCGAGCCATAAAGCGGGCGCCAAAGTCCTTGAACGCGCAGGTGGGCCCGTGGAAGAGCTCTAAGACGAAGCGCCCCTTGCCGATCTCGCGCAGGGGAACAGGAAAGCAGAAGGCATCATGGCAAATCTCAGCGAGGATCCCGGGAGGAACTTCAGCCCCGATGAGGCGGGTCGCGAGGACCGCGGCGATTTGGCTGAAAGGGAGGCCGGCGAGGCGGCTTAGGTCCTCAGGGGTGAGCGCCGGGAGGCGGACCGGGAGGTAGAGCCCCCCGTCGGGTGCGAGACCCCGCAGCACCCCCTCGCGCCATGATACGGGGGCATCTAGCGATGCCGTGCTGTGCAGCATAGTCCCTAACCCCGCGCAACGATGGTGGCACCGAGAGGATTCACCGGCGACACATGAACAGTGGCCGAAAGCGGAACTTGCGAGAACGCAAGCTGCATCGACTCACCAACCCTTTCAGCAGACTGACGGCTCCTGCAGAGCGCAAAGATCGACGGGCCAGAGCCCGAGATGGAGCATCCGAGCGCGCCGGCATCAAGGGCCGCAGACTTCACTGCGGAGAAGCCTGGAATGAGCTGGGAACGCTCCGGCTCGATGATCTTGTCCTCGAGGGCGCGCCCCATAAGGGCGACGTCGCCCTGAAAGATCCCCGCGACCAGGGCGGCTACGTTGCCCCACTGCGCCACGGCAGCTGACAATGGAACGCTTCGTCGAAGCACTCGGCGGGCGTCGTGAGTGTTAAGCTCAATATGCGGGGTTGCGACGACTACCAATGCCTGCGGCGGAGCCGGCAGCATAACAACATCGAGGGGCTCGTAGCTTCGGATTAGGACGAAGCCACCCAGGAGAGCCGGCGCAACGTTATCGGCATGAGCTGTGCCGCACGCCACTCGCTCGCCCTCCATGGCGAACGGAAGAAGCTCGCTCCTGGCGAGCGGCTCTCCGAGGGCCGCGTTTGCAGCCACCACCGCCGCGACAGCGCTCGCTGAGCTGGAGCCGAGACCGCTCCCAATCGGGAGGCCCTTCCGAATCGTGAGGTCAAGCCCCAGTGAGGCGAGGCTCGCATCGCCCGCAACAAGGTGGTCGAGGAGGGCGCGAACAGAGACTCCTGCGGTGTTTTTCAAGGGGTCTCGCGGGAGCCGCCCACCGTCGCCCTCGATGCCGAGAATCCTTACCCCGGAAGACGCCGATACAGAGGCGTGGACACAGTCTCCGGGATGCTCCAGGGCGAATCCGAGCACGTCGAATGCGGAGCCGACATTCGCAACGGTTGCCGGGGCAAATGCAGTTGCTGAGCTCATAGCGAATAGCCCTTGAGACGTGCCGGCACCGCGCCTGGCTTGCGGCAACTCACTCCGTTTTTGGTGTGGAGAGATGCCATAGCTCTTGCCTCAACGCGCAATCCGGATGATGTCCGAGAAGACGCCGGCTGCCGTCACCTCGGCCCCGGCCCCTGGGCCCTTTACGACGAGCGGATGCTGGCAGTATCGACGTGTGGAGAATGCCACGAGGTTGTCGGCCCCGCGCAGGGCACAGAAGGGGTGGTCGAGCGGAACGCTGCGCATGCCGATTTCGGCTGTCCCGGCCTGGCAATCGATGAAGGCACCGAAGAAGAGCCGCTTGCTCTCGTTCTCTGCCTCCTCAAGAAGCTGCTCGAAGTGGTGGTCGAGCGAGTGCAGGCTGTCCATAAACTGGTGCAGGGTCCAGGAGGAGGCCTCGGGGGGAAGCATGGGGCTCATGGCGATCTGCCTCAGCTCAAGCGGCACTCCAGCCTCCCTGGCAAGAATGAGGACCTTTCGGGCCACGTCCATTCCAGAGAGGTCCTCCCGAGGATCGGGCTCGGTATACCCTTGCTCCTTGGCCTCCCTAACGGCTGAGCTGAAAGGTATCCCGTTCGCCATGGAGTTAAAGATGAAGCTTAGGGTGCCTGACAGGACAGCCTCAATAGATAGTATCGAGTCGCCGCTTCGCACGAGATCTGCGAGAGTGCTGAGCACCGGAAGCGCGGCTCCAACGCATGTCTCGTGGAGAAACGGAACGCGCCTGCGGCTGGCGGCGGCTCGCAGGCTGGCGTAGAGCTCTAGAGGGCCCGAAATGCCCCTTTTGTTCGGGGTAACGACCGCAATGCTCCGGTCAAAGAGCAGGGGATAGAGCCGTGGAACCTCGTCGCTAGCAGTGCAGTCCACGAAAACGCTATTGGGGAGGTTGGCGCCCACAGCGTGCTCGAGGAAGGCCCTGGCATCGTAGGGAGACTGCGCATCGAGAAGGTCCGTTGTGATAGGCAACGGGCTCAGGATGTCGCCTGAAAGGGCCATCTTGCGGCTGTTAGCGAGCCCACGCAGCTGGAGGTCGACGCCGAGGGTGCGCTGCAGCGTGTCCCGCTGGGCCGCCACCTGCTGGAGGAGCGTCGATCCTATCAGCCCAACGCCAACAATCCAGAGGTTAATCGTCTTTGAGTTGCTCATGAAGAACTCGTCGTGCAGCGCGTTAAGCGCCTTTGCCTCATCGTTGCCCGAGATAACGGCCGAAATGTTGAGCTCCGAGGACCCTTGAGCTATTGCAACGACATTTACGCCATTGGCGCCAAGAGCGGTGAAGACCCTGCCGCTCATCCCGGGCGAGCTCCGCATGCTCTCTCCCACGACTGACACGATCGCGAGGCCAAGCTCAACGTGCAATGGCTCGATGAGCCCTGATTGTATCTCTAGGCCGAACTCCTCCTGCACTGCCCGCTCCGCACCGATCACTCCGGCAGGATCTATCGCGCAGCAGATGGTGTGCTCTGAAGAAGCCTGCGTGATGAGGATCACGTTTATCTTGTGGGCGGCGAGGGCGCGGAAGAGGCGCATTGCTGTCCCCGCCACACCGACCATCCCGCTGCCCTCAAGGCGAATAAGGGCCAGCTTGTTGATCGAGGAGATGCCGGTGATTGGGAATGGGTGGTCACCAGCGCTCTCAACTATGCGGGTGCCCGGGGCATCGGGGCAGAACGTGTTTTTGATCACGAGCGGAATATTGGCATCGACCGCCGGCTGGATGGTTGGCGGGTAGATAACTTTTGCGCCAAAGTGGCACAGCTCCATGGCCTCCTCAAAGGTGACCTCCGGGATCGGAAATGCTTTCGGGACCTTTCGCGGGTCGGCGGTCAACATCCCGTCCACATCGGTCCAGATCTCAATCTCCGTGACCTGGAGTGCGGCGCCGAGGATGGAGGCCGTCAAGTCGGACCCTCCGCGGCCGAGGGTTGTTGTCAGTGCGTCTTGCTCCGTGGACGCGATAAACCCGGTGACCACTTGGAGCTCCTCATGGCGCGCGAAATGCGCCCTGATGCGCTCGTGAGTCTCTTGGGTGTGGACCCGTGCGCTGCCGAATTCGTCGTTTGTGGCGATGACCTTCCTCGCATCCAGGACCTCGATAGAGGGGAGAGTCGACCGAAAGGCTTGAGCAACGATGAGAGCTGATAGCCGCTCCCCAAAGCTCATGATGTGGTCGAGAGTTCGCGCACTGCATTCTCCCAGGAGGCTTACGCCCTGCAGGAGGTCGGAAAGCTCATTAATCAGGACCTTCACCGAGGCGAGCGGACTGCTTCTGGCAGTCGCGGGCAGAAGCTCGCTTAGCGCGTCGATGTGGCGCCTCTCGAGCGCACGAAGCTCCTCCTCGAGGCTTGCGTCCCGGCATGATGCCCTCTGCGCAAGCGCGACGAGGGTGTCGGTTACGCCCTGAAATGCAGACACCACCACCGCGCGAACCTCGCCAGGCTGGTAGCGATTGGGATCGCACACGAGCTCCACGATTCCCCTGATTCGGGCTGCTGAGCCGACGGAGGAGCCACCAAACTTAAGGACTTTTGTGGAGGAGACCATTCATTCGCCCCATGTGATGCGAGATACATGGGATTAGATGAGGAATGGCCCGGCAAGGAATCGCCCAACCGGGGCTAAGGTCCCGAAATTTCAGGAGGAGAGGTGAATCGGGGTAAAAGGATTTGAACCTTCGACCTCACGGTCCCGAACCGTGCGCTCTAGCCGGACTGAGCTATACCCCGCTAAGTTATCGAAAACATAAAGCGATACGCGGCTAGTTGCAATACCTTGGACCGCAATTTCCCGTAGCGCTATCAGGTAGATGTTCCAATCAGCGTTTTTGTCGCGATCGTTATGCAACGGATCGAAATAGTCCGTGTATAACACTGGTACGATCCGGGATACCCGGTAGGATGAATGCATCTCTTTGATTACTCTTAGGTTAGTACGTACCTTACGGGGCTATGGCGAACAACAAAGTTGAGCAAAAAAAGGACACGCCAGCTCAACATAAGTCTGAGCAGCGAAAAGAGCAGGCTGCCAAGCAGGACGACCTGCTCTGGACCCAGCGGCTTGCGGTCAGCCCAGGCCAGGCGCTTAGTGGGCGTGGCATGCCTACGCTCAAGTCGCGCATCGCGGGGCTGCTCGATGAGAGGTTTGACAAACTTTTCAAGAGCGTCGAAGCCAGCAAGCTCGCCAAGAAAGAGGGGAGCATCCAGCAGAGGCTAAAGGGCGAACCTGCAAACAGGGCCGATCCGAAGCCGCAGGCGACCCCGAGAACACAGCAAGCGATAACAGGGGTCAAGGGGGCGTTTAACGAGGCGCTTGCGCAGGCGGACAGGTTCTCTCCGCGCGCACCCGATGCTGAGTCGCGCGATAACACCACGCGGAGAGCCACGCCCCAGCAGGTGGCCCGCCAAAAGGCAGTTCAACAGCAGATTACGAGGGCGGCAGATGCATCGCGCCAGTCTTGGATCGTGTTCGCGTCGCAATTGATAGGCGCAAACCTTAAGCGGTTGGGGGTTGAGCCATCGGAGCTCGACGACATTCGCCTCTTCCTGATTAGGGAGGGAGCAGCCTCGTATGCTGAGCTAAAGAAGCTTACCCGCCTTCCGGACTCGCTTGACCCGGCAGCTGAGCTGAAGGCTCTGGAGGACATCAAGGTGCTCATGATGGCGTATGTTGTCCAGGCGACCCAGGAGCAGATCCTGGCTGAACTTGAGACAGAGGAAGAGGCCAAGGATCCGCTCGGTCTTCCGACCACAGTGGCCAACCGGTTCTCCGATATCCCTGAGGTTGAGGTCGACCCGAGCAAGCTGCTTGAATTAGGGCTCGTGTTTTAGCGTGGAGATGACACATGTTGCCGGTTCTTAATCGCTACGACGAAGTTTTTAAGATAGAGATGGATGGCTGGTGCTTCGGCATATCGAACTATCCCGGTGAGCTTACTCCATCCATTATCCACCGGGTCATCCGTGAGCTTGCATCGCCATTTCAGGCGGCGATCGAGCACAACGTCGTTTTTGACATCCTGGAGCTTGCCGACAAGGTTTCAGAGGCTACCCGCAGCCTGGTGCATCCCCAGGAGATCTCGTTGGCTATGGTGGCCCAGCTGCCGAATCCCGCCGTGCTCAATGAAGATCAGCAGTGCGTTCTTGGCCTCATCATAGATAAAGTCGACCAGACCCATAGCGGCGCACTAGACAGCTTCTATCGACGGTGGAATCTCGGCCCTGACCGAAACGCCGCCTAGCGCACCCGGAACCGGTCGCCATCTTGCCTACTTTCGGGTGTGCGGATTCTCGCAACCGAGCGGCTGCCCGGGCAGGGGACGCGCTCGCGGGAAGGAAGGGGAGATGCCGTCGCTAGAAGCAAAGCCAAAAAAACCTCGGCAGCTCGCCCTTCCTGAGGCTTACGGAGTCTGGCAGTCCTTCTTGAAGAGGAACTGCTTGAACAGCCGTTTCTGGTGGGCAGGAAAGACCCGCCGACGCTCCCGATCCAGCGCAGGATTAAGCAGCTCTCTCTCCGAGGGGGAGAGGGACGCAAGCAGTGCCCCCAAGTCTACCTCCATGGTGCGGAGACAGAGCTTAAGGTAGTTCGCCTGCTGGCGCAGCCTGTCCTCCTGTCGCTGAATCCTCGCCAACTCCCTAATAAGCGCACGAGCCTCGCGTAACCCTTGTCGTGTGGCCAAGAGTGATCTCCTTGAGTCCCAAGTACGGGCACCGCAACGTGCGGATGCTCCGTCCAGCTGACAACTATTCAGGCTTGACGGAGCATCCGAAAAAAACCGCTAGAAACCGGCATCTCCCCATATTCGAATTGCCCGATCATCCGTCCACTTGGGCGGCCTTGTCAAAAACGACCCGAGGCAAGGGAGCTGCGCGCTTAGGGCCTAAGCGCCCTCAACGATTGCCGAACTGGGAGACAAGACTACTCTCTGAAACGGACTGTAGCGATCTCCGAAATCCCTCTCGAGCGC
>JAFMJG010000123.1 GCA_017853605.1 bacterium | reverse complement strand
TCAAGGAGCTGCTTGGCACGGGACGATAGTTTTTTTGAAGAGTAATTACTGAGAGGTAGGTATGCTGAACCAGCAACAATCAAACCATTCGCCGAACACAGGCAGCTTTACCGTTCCGAGGGAGAAGGTAAGTGGGCTGCTCCAGGAGTTTCTTGACAGCAAGGAGCAGCAGCAAAACTACAAGGCGCTCCACTGGACAGGGAGCTTTGACGAGTACCTCAAGGTTATGCTTGAGCGCCCGGAGGTTACGGTGAACGCGTTCCAGCGGGTGCACTCGATGATTACCTCGTACGGCACTGAGCGCTACTCCCTCGGGGGAAGAGAGTACACGCGCTTCAAGTTCTTTGACGATCCGCACGGCAATGGAAGGGATGCAGTGTATGGGCTCGACGAGAAGCTCATGCAGCTCGTCCAGTACTTCCAGTCAGCAGCGAACCGCTACGGAACTGAGAAGCGGCTGTTTCTCATGCTGGGCCCAGTCGGCTCGTCAAAGAGCACAATCGCCCGCCTCCTGAAACGCGGCCTCGAGCGATACTCACGGACTCCGGAAGGGGCGCTGTACACGGTCGGCTTTTCCGACGTTCCGGTGCAGGGCCGCAACGCCAGTCCCGCAGCCAGCCTCGCTGGCCGTGCGGCAGAGGGGAGGGTAACGTGGGCCCCGATGAACATTGATCCGCTCTGCATCATACCAGAGGAGCTGCGCCCCCCGCTGCTCGAGGAGCTAAACAGGCAGCGGCGCCCGGGGACACGGACTATCCAGATCAATGGGGGCCTCGATCCGCTTAGCAGAAAGCTGATCAAGGCGCTTGAGGAGCAGTATGACGGGAACTTCTACCCAGTCCTAGATCACGTCGTAGTGAAGCGTGTCATCCTGTCAGAGGAGGACCGAATCGGCATCACGACGTTCCAGCCAAAAGACCCTAAGAGCCAGGACTCCACTGAGCTGACGGGGGACATTAACTTCCGTAAGCTGGCGGAGCTTGGCGTTGACTCGGATCCCCGAGCATTTAGCTTCGATGGGGAGCTTTGCTGCGGAAACCGCGGCCTCGTCGAGTTCATAGAGGTCTTGAAGCTTGAAAAGGAGTTCCTGAACGAGCTCCTCACGGCGACTGCCGAGCAGGACATCAAGCCCAAGAAGTTCCCGCAGACGAAGATCGACCTCGTGCTGCTCGGCCACACGAACGAGCCGGAGTACAAGCGGCTTCAGCAGGACCAGACGCAGGAGGCGCTGCGCGACCGGATCTTCTCGATAGAGGTGCCGTATATCCTCACCCTCTCTGATGAGAGGAAGATCTACGAGAAGGACTTCACCACCCAGAAGGTGGGCCGGCACATAGCGCCGCACACGATTGAGGTGGCTGCGATGTTTGCCGTGTGCTCTCGGCTTGAGGAGCCGAAGAAGAGCGGAATGACGCTGCTCCAGAAGATGAGGCTATACAACGGGGAGGCGGTTGCAGGGTATACCGAGCAGACAGTGCGCGAGATACAGGAGGAGGCCCGCCGAGAGGGCCACCACGGCATATCGCCACGATTCATCCAGAACTCCCTCAGCGCATGCCTCGTGCGTGACACCGAGGAGTCCCGGAGGTTCCTTAGCCCCTTCATGCTCCTGAATGTCCTTCGGGAGAGGCTTCCCGACAGCCCCCACATTACCTCTGATGACGAGAGGAAGCGCCTCTTTGCGATCCTTGACAAGGTAGAGCAGGAGTACAAGGAGATCATCAAGAAGGAGGTGCAGCTCGCCACCTCTGGGGATGAAAAAGCCCTGGAGACCATGGGCCGCAAGTACGTGGAGAACATCTCAGCGTATGAGCAGAAGCAGAAGGTGGAGAACCGGCTCACCAAGAGCCTTGAGGAGCCGGACGAGAAGTTCATGCGGTCGGTCGAGGAGAAGATCGGCATCGCCCCCTCCCAGAAGGATGACTTCCGCCGCGAAATCCTGCGCACGATCGGCGGAATGGTGGTCATTGGGAGGAAGTTTAATCCCCTCGACGATGAGCGGCTGCGCCAGGCGCTTGAAAAGAAGCTGTTTGAGGACACCAAGGACACGATTCAGATCAAGCAGTTTGTCTCGGTCGTCCAGGATGACGAGCAGCAGCAGAAGTTTGACACCCTAAAGGAGCGGCTCATCAAGCGCTTCGGCTACAATGATGACAGCGCCACAGAGGTGCTGAAGTTCGTGGCGAGCATCCTTGCGCGGTAGCAGCCCCGTGCCGCTGCGTTAGTGCAAAATGCGCTAGAGCACTGGGATGCCGTGCCTGTCCGCGTTGATGGCGCTGATGTCAGCGCCATCAAGGCGGAGAGACGACGAGGAAAAGCCGTTATGCGCGGCGATCTGGCAGAACGAGCGCTCGAGAGCGTGCGCCAGCGTGCCATCCTGCTGGCCCTGCTCCTCTTCGAAGGCAAAGAGGGCGGGCGGGGCCTCGGCGATGAGGCGAAGCGCAGCCGGCCGGAACCAGAACATCGACCCAGCAAAGAAGGCGAGGGCAGCCTCTTCCTGCGCCCCGAGCGCGCCAGCGCCACGCAGGACGGCAGCCGTCCTGGCCCTGTTTGAGCCCCAGAACTTCGGGTTGGTCAGGAAGTACTGGTGCGGGCCAACGAGCCCGACGGTGCCCGAGCGCAAGATCCGAAGGCTGCTGGAAACAGCGGCCTCGCTGCCGCACAGTTCAGCGAGAAGGCCTGCTCGCCAGGCATCCCCTGCCACGCTGTAGGAACTTCGCTTGAGGTGAATCTTGAGCACCTCTGAGTAGGGCGAAAGCCGCCCACTCTGGAGGAGCGCAACGAACGGGCCGATGTCGCGGCCGCGATTCTCGGCAAGCACTATCCTCGCAGCAGAGCACCTTCCCACAACCGCAGCGCGGATCGCCTCGGCCGCCGCACGGTGGGGAGTCGTAATGAATACGTCGGGAGGATCTGAAAAAAACGAGAGGCAGTGCCGAAGCTCAGGAAGGAGGTCCAGGTAGTAGGCGTGCACCACCACAGCCGTCCTCGCCGGAGGCCCATGAGCGACCACATCCGGAAGAAACTCAAGCTCCTTGAGAGGGAGGCACGGGGCTTGCCTGCCGCGCGAGAAGAGCCTGTAGGCCGCTCGGAGCGGCACGTAGAGCAGCGGACACCGGCGAAGCATGCCTGCCAGCCTGTGCGTCACGGGGGAGCGGCCACGGTACGGCGCAGCCACAGCGGCGGCCGACGCGGCAAGGCTGCCGCATGACTGGGAAGGCTGTGCTGGCTCCTGCATATCGTGTTCGTGCTGTCCCGAGGCCTTGGGGCGCATCCTAGCCACAGCTCCTGCCGTAGGCAAATAGCGGCTTTCGCTAGAGCGCCAAGAGCCGCAGCTGCCTTGAAACTACAGGGAGAACAGCCACCTGGAATGGGCGCTTCTGCCTCTCACCATCCTCGACATCGGACATCGTTTGGCGAATGGCATCAAAGCCCGCCGCCGCCCGAACAGCCTCGCGAACGTCCCCGGCGCTGGTTATGCCCCGCTTGAGCAGCCTCCCAGTGAGGAGCGAGAGGTTGCGCCGAATCTCCTGGTATGACCCCGCCACAAGCTCGGTCTCCCACTTGTTGCTCGATTCCAGCACCTGCTCATACTTAAAGAGGATGTTGATTCCGAGCTCCTCGAGGAGCTGCGAAAAGACGGGCGCCACGACGGTGACGTCGCGAGCAAACTCGCGCGCGCACCACAATACCTCAAGCGCCGGCAGCACCCGCCGAAGGAGGCTTAGGCGGACGGCATCCTCCGGGGAGGCGCCAAGAGTGCGGTAGTGCTCAAGGCGCCGGTCAAATCGTGTCAGCTCCTGCCCCGTGAACACCTGTTGCGCGTTGGCTGAGAGGGTCTCAAAGGCGCCGGCATAGAGGCTGACCATCTCGCCGAGCGACAGCTGGAGGCCGTGGGTGATGAGCAGCCACACGCTCGCCTCGCGCAGCGCGGAGCCAAGGTCCATCCACAGCTCAAAGAACGCGCCGCAGGTGGCGGGAGTGTCGAGCCTCTTTAGCCTCTCGCGGAGGGCCCGTGATCCGAGAATGCGGTCAGCGGCGAGGATGCACTTCATGGTCGTCGGGACGGGGGTGCCCGCCACAGAAGACATGCTGTGCACGAAGGGAATGCCTACTGCGGGGAGCACCTCGTTCACGATACAGCTTGCGATGATATCCGGCCTGAGGGGGTGCGAGGTGACAGCATCACGAAAGTCTGCCTGAATCCTCGTCGGGAAGTACGAGAGAACGCACTCCTCAAGATTTTTGTCCGTGCAGAGCCGGGACGACCGAATCTCGTCCTTTATCCACATCTTCGTTGCCGCACTGCAGACGGCGAGCTCGGGACGGGTGAGGCCAGCCTGAGAGGCGTTGAGCTCGTCAATCTCTTGCTCGTCTGGGAGCGCATCACGGGCGCGATCGAGAAAGCCGAGGCGGTTCATGTCCCGGATGAGGTGCCGGTACTGTTCCATCGTGCTCTTGGACCTGAGCGCGGACACCGAGAGGAGCAGTGACTGGTCACGGTTTTGCCGCAGCACCGAGTCAACCACGTCGGGAGCGATGTCGTGGAGAATAGCGTTGCGCTGCTCGCGGGAGAGGCTCCCCGACTTGAGGAGGGGGGCAAAAAGCAGCTTCAGGTTCACCTCGTGATCAGAGAGATCGACGCCTCCTGAGTTGTCGATAGCGTCGGTGTTGATCCGCCCTCCGCGGCGCGAGAACTCTATACGGGCGAGCTGGGTGAAGCCCAGGTTGCCGCCCTCCCCGACCACGCGCGCCCGAAGCTCATCCGCATTGACCCGCACGGCGTCATTCGTCCCGTCGTTGACGTCCGCCTGCGATTCCTGCCGTGCCTTCACGTATGTGCCGATTCCCCCGTTCCAGAGCAGGTCCACGGGGGCCTTAAGGATGCACGAGATCAGCGTCTCTCCCGCCACAACCGCAGGGACATCATCCGGGATAGCGAGTGCCTGGCGAATTTCAGGCGACAGGCGGATCTCCTTGTCAAACCGGTTGAAGACGCCGCCGCCGGATGAAATGAGGGATGCCTTGTAGTCTGACCACTGCGACCTGGGAGCCGCAAAGAGGCGCTGCCGCTCCGCCAGGCTGGCATCGAGGTCCGGGTTTGGATCGACAAAAATATGCTTGTGGTTAAACGCTGCGACCAGCTTCATGAGCCTGCTCAGTATGAGGGCATTCCCAAAAACGTCTCCCGACATGTCGCCGATGCCCACCACTGAAAATGGCGCCTCTTGGTATGGGGTACCGAGATCCCTGAAGTGGCGCTGGACGCACTCCCAGCCCCCTTTGGCAGTTATCCCGAACTTCTTGTGGTCGTAGCCGGCCGAGCCTCCTGACGCAAAAGCGTCCCCGAGCCAATACGAGAAGTCGCGCTGCGCAATTTCATTCGCGATATCGCTGAAGGTGGCGGTGCCCTTGTCTGCCGCCACAACAAAGTAGGGGTCCGGCTCATCGTATACGATGAGGCCCTTAGGGTGGACTACCCCGGCATCGGACTGGTTGTCCGCGAGGGTCAGGAGGGCCGTGATGTACTCCCGGTATCCAGCCTCGACAGCTTGTGCGAGCGACTCGGCGTCACGAGGCGCATGTTTTAGGATGAAGCCCCCCTTTGCCCCGCTTGGAACGATGATAACGTTCTTTACCCTCTGGGTTTTCATTAGCCCGAGCACCTCAGACCTGAAGTCTTCGAGCCTCTCGCTCCACCGGATTCCGCCGCGAGACACGCGCGCACTGCGCAGGTGTGTGCCCTCAATAGAGGCCGAGAAGACAAAGATCTCGAAGAGCGGCCGGGGGAAGGGCATTACCTCGATGTTTCTCGGCGTGAGCTTGAGCGCAAGCGTCTTGGCCTCTGAGTAGAAATTGGTGCGGACCGTGTTGCGCACGAGCTGCAGCAGGGCCCGCAGCACCCGATCGTGGGTGATGTCGGGCACGAATCGCAGCGCCTCAACGAGCAGCGCCTCATCTTCGGCGGCCCGGACGATCCGCTCCTCTCGTGAAAGCCCCAGAGAGGGATCAAACTTGGACTCGAAGATCCGGATGAGCTGCAGGGCCGCATTAGGGGCCTGGGCGAGCGCCTTCCACATCGTGCGCTTCGTCGAGATCTTTTGGGCCTGCCACAGCAGGGCGCAGTAGCAGCGCAGCACCGAGATCTGTCCTATGGTTACCGGGATGCGCCGCAGCAAAAGGTTGAGTATGTCGTTTACGGCGTGATCCGCGAGTATCTGCGAGAGCCCCGGGCTTATCGCCTGGTTAAAGTGGGACGAGCTGAGCGGCATTCCATCGTAGGTGCGCACCACGAGCTTAAGGATATTGATTCGCCCCGATGGCGGCGTGCACGAGTAGGAGTGCGCGCGCAGCACCTCAATTCCTATGTTTTCCAGGACTGCGATGGCCTTGCTGATCGACACGTCGCTTCCTCGCGCGAATATCGACACCACCGGCATCGCAGAGGGCTTGTCGGCGAGGTAGAGCGCAGTGGAAATGCGCGTTTCGCCAGACAGGCTCGCTAGGCTCTGGATGTCGAAGGCCGCCTCCTCGATAGAGGTGCCTGTCTGGTAGTCGACTGGAAAGAGCGAGACGTCCCAGCTTGGGCTGTTTTCGGCCGATGCAAGGAGGCTTGAGAGCTTTTCGCCCCAGGTTAGGGTGCAGAACGGGATCTGGGAGCCGAGGATCGCATCGGGCACGATACCAGGGTGCTTCGGGGGCAGCGGAGTGCTGAGATACAGCCGGTACTGCCTGCGCTTGCTGGAGTCCAGGTGAATCTCGCTGGAGCCGCGAGCAGCCTCAAAAGCGCCCTCAGTGATCTCCTCAATCTCCTGCTGCGCTGCCGCTGAAAACCGTTCCGGCGGCAGGACCACGGCGGTGAACGCCCGGCGCCTGAGCTCATCGACAAAAGAGATGGTCCTGGTCTCCTCGTGGCTGAATACGCCGAGAGCCAGCCGGGTGACGAGACGCAGCTGTTCGACCGAGCAGGCGAGGGCCTCATCGGTCGGCA
Organism: bacterium; assembly: GCA_017853605.1. Lineage (GTDB taxonomy): Bacteria > Bdellovibrionota_C > UBA2361 > UBA2361 > OMII01 > OMII01. The sequence continues at coordinate 2,640 of JAFMJG010000123.1, read as the reverse complement.
TGTTGTCCACCACCTCAACCATGTACTTGTAGTCATGCGAGTTGGGAATCGCCCCCTCCATCGAGAGGACACTGGCCACTTTGCGGCGCAGGATAGGAATGTCCAGGGCCTCGTGGGTCCAGGCCTTTGAGGTTAGGTACCCCACTACTGAGAATACCTGGCCGCCGCTGTTTGGGATCCTCAGCATAATGTTGAGCAGCGTCGCCGGCCTGTGGACAGTTGAGGTGAGGCGCAGGCGATGAATCGAGATATCGAGGCCCTTGTCCTTGAGCGCCTTGAGATCCTCGAGCGACTCGCCTCGCAGCTGCTCCAAGAATCGCCCCGCAACTCGCCAGGCGCCGGTGATGTCCTCGGGGGCAGCTTTGCCGGCTTCGGTCCACGAGGCCGTGCCGATGAAGAAGAAGCTGCCGTCACAAAGCCAGTTGAGGAACGCCCGAGCCTCTGATTCCGGCACCTCGCCAAACTCCGAGCGCATGTTTCCCGCGCCAAGCAGGGTGGCCACGTTGGACACGACCGCCTGCATAGCCTCAAAATCAAGCACGACCTGGCGCAGCTCCCGCAGCGTCTCCTGCAGGCTCGGAATGAGGCGCGACGTGTCTACCTCGCGCGCGTCTGAGAACTCGACAAACGAGAGCGCCACGGCCGAGGAGTCAAATGGGAGAATGGGGTGCAGGAATGACACGACCCGGGCGCCAGCTTCAGAGAGGCGCTCAGCTATCGAGCTGATGATGAACGGCCTGTCATCGAGCGCAATAAAGAGCAAGGCGCTGTCGTCCCTGCGCTCCAGAGCGATTGAGATGCGATCCCGAGCGGACGGCAGCTCATCGATAACTTGGAAGCAGGCTGAGCAGATGGCAGCGACATCGGCCACGGTCCGGTGCCGGATCATCTCAGAGGTAGCGCGCGCGAAGAGGCGGTTGAGAAATAGGCTAAGGGCTGATTCCTGTGAGGTTGCCCCGGGGAGCTTGAACCGCTCCAGAATTGCGAGGGACTGCGGAGCAAGGAGGCTGAGTACCTGCCTCACAAAAACCGGGGGGAATGCCTGAGCGGCGGTTTCGGTCATCACAAATCCTTCTGGCCAGGCGCGTCTCTGTCAGGTGCCATCCCTACCGGCGGGAAGCCAACTTTTGAGCCTGCAAACCTCAGTAATCCCTCTTTCTAGTCTATTTCACCGGAAGAGGCGACCGGAGCGGAATCCTGTTCAGCCCTCCACTATACTTCGGAAACCTGGGGCCAGTGTTGAGGGATTGGCTCTTTAAAAGCCATGCGGGCGAGAGGCCCTAAAAACAAGGCGTTTCAGTGGGTTGCTGTTTTTTTGGGGAGACGGGCGTTTTAATACGCCGTTTAATAATTTAGCTCACAGCCGTTCAGGTAAGCGTCACGCAACCGATAAGGAAGAGTAGAGGGTGGAGATAGTTCATTCAGTTGTGAGGTTTGAACATGAGTGGTTTCCGCTTCAGAGGAGATACGCGCGCTCCAGGTTCCGGGGCCTACCGTAAATTGCAGGCCGGGTGTGTAACTAGCGCGCCAAGCGCTGTCGGCTGCTGCAAGGGGCGCGGGTGCGCAGCGTGCGGGGCGGGTGCCCACGAAACTATCAAGCAGAGCTTGGTGCTTGCAGGCCTCGAAGAGGCTGTGGTGGCGGCGCGAGAAACATCAGAGGCGATTCGGCGGGCAGGGGACATCCTCGGGGAGATCCACTCGGCGAATAGGGAGGCATCTGCGCTGGCAACTCACCAGGTCGCTTTTGCTGAGCAGCTTGCAGAGGAGCTGGCAGCGCGTGGCCTTTGGGCCCGTTACGAGTCTTTCAGCGCCCACAAATTGCGGCTTAAGCCCGAGGAGCTGGGCAGGCTCCTGGAATAGCCCCGGGCGAGGGCCTTTTTGCCGTAATAGAAAGATATCCGAGAGCGCAATCGGCCAGCATGGCCGCGCGCTGCGTGGCAGCGGGTGCAGGGCATTGCGAGCCACAGACTTGCGCTGGGCCGGAGGCTTTCGCCGCGCCGTGCCTGCTAGGGGTGCTGCCGGGGGTCCTTGCTCCTGAAGGTGAAGGCTGGTCGGGGGCGCCAGCGCCCCGGGCGGGTTGCCCATTGAGCAGAGGGTGACTTTCGCCCCTCTTGGCAGCCCTTGCATCTCGGCGACCGCAGACAGAACCTGAGTCCCACGGGCCACGTTGCTCGGGGCCGAGGGCTTTTTGGGAGCCTTAGTGAGGCGCGCAAATAATCAAGCGACCTTGATAGGTTAGTTGACCTGTTAGTTCTGGTGACTTAGGTTTGAGAGGGTCACCCGTTGTTTGTACTGCCGGGCGCAATGTGGTATCTCCACACTCTCGTTGCAACGGTTCTGGCTCGCTTCTGTGGGGCTCCCACGAAGCCCAAGAGCGGGAGAGGGCGTCAGCAGCTTATCCGAGACGTTTGTGAGGCGCGCAGAGGGCATCTGCAGGGCTTCCTCAATCGAAGTTAGCGTATTTCGAAGAACTCCTATGGTCGCTTTTCGCTTCAAGAATGTCTGTCTCGAGTCCTATGCCATAACCGTACCGCCCCTAACGCTGACATCCGACGAGATCGAAGACAGGATCGCCCACATTTACAAGCACCTCGGCCTTCCGTTTGGAACGTTGGAGCGCCTCACGGGGATCCGCTCGCG
>JAFMJG010000013.1 GCA_017853605.1 bacterium | reverse complement strand
ATCGCGGGAATAATATCCTTGCGCCCGTTCATGGTGGTCAAGACAACCGATTCCTCATCGTCGAACGCCGACCCCAGCACCCGAATAAACCCGCCGCCACCGTGGTGGGACCCGACCTCGACGTAGCCAAACAGGTTGGCCTTCGGCAGGATGCTCTCCTTCAGCAGGTCGACTGCCCGCGCGTCATCGATTTGGGAGCTGTTGTCGCCATCCGAGAAGTGAAAGAGGTAAATATTCCACTCATCCGGCGGGAAGCGGGTCGCCATCTGCTCTTTTGCGACCTGGTATGCGGACGAAATTGCCGTGCCGCCCGCCTCTCGCGTGGTGAAGAACGTGTCCCTGTCCACGACCTTGGCATGAACGTCGTGAATGATGTAGCACTTCTCGGTGCTCTTGTACTGCCGGTCTATCCAGGCGTCGATCCAGAATGCCGTGTTTCGCGCGAGAGACTTCTCGAGCTCTCCCATGGAGCCCGAGACGTCGATCACATAGAAAATGACCGCATTCGTCTTCGGCCTCGGCTTGAGGCGCTCTGCGCGGTACCGAAAGTCTTCCTTGATGGGGGTAACCACCGGGTCGTTCACGTCGTACGTGCCCTCGGCAATGCTTCGCTTCAGCGCCTCGCGGAAGGTTCTACGGTGATCGCGCAGCGAGGGAGGGCCGTGGCGAGAGATGCTCTGGTAACGCGGCACAGCCTCCTCTAGCCCAGATGTGAGCCGGGGCGTGATGCGGGGCAGCTTTAGCTCGTCGCCAAGAAGGTCTGCGAGCTCCTCAATGTGGAACTTCTCCTCCCTGGCATGCTTTCCCTCGCCTGTGCCGCCTTTTCTTCCCTTGCCCTGTCCTGGGGAGCCCTGCCCATCGCCATCACCTTCGCCCTCGCCCAGGCCCTGCTCGTTGGAACCGAAGACGAAACGCGGCAGGGAGATCTCCTTGACCGGCACGCTTATGACATCCTGCCCATGCTGCGCGATAATGTCGTCGCTCGTGATGTAGTCCTTGAGATCCTCGCGCACCTTGCCCTTTACGATCTCGCGAAAGCGGCGCACGTCCGGCTCGATCCCCAGCGATGAGGTCTCAAGCGACACTGATCCCCGCTGCGCTTCAGGTGGGCCGGATTTCTGTGGCTCTAGCTCATTCCCCATCGCTGCCTAGTCCTCCGAATAGTAACGGGCAAAATCTTCGCTGTCCGTGTCGCTCTTGAATGCGCTGCCATCGAAGGAGAGCTTGATGTGTGCACCATCCTTGTTTTCAGTGAGCACATGCACGGGCCTGGACCAGAGCCTAAAGAGGTTCCGGCAGGTCGCAGCGCAGAAGTCCATTTTGAGCTCCTGCCCGTCAAAAGAGTGGAAGAGCACGAGCTCACCGCGATTGCCGTGGTTTGCATTGAGCACCGCGAGCTTCGGCTGGCCCATGTTGGTGAGGGACTTCAGGAGCATCGCGCGGATCTCCAGAAACTCTTCGGAGGAGACAAAGGTGTCCCCATCACTGTCCTTCTCATGAATGTGAAAGCCGTTCTCGGCGCAAAATTCCGGCGTCAAGTAGCGGTGGATAAAGGTCAGGTCGTTGTGGGTCACCATCGCCCTCATTACCTCTTCGGCTCCCTGCCCGAGCTTCCTGTCCCAGCTCCTGCGGGCCTCCATGTCGCGGCAGCTGTCCCATTCCTGGCCGAACTTCCCTTTGTTCCAGCGGTCCTCAATGTCCCGAAGCAGCCGGACACCAAACCTGTAGGGGTTGATGCTTTCGCCCCATGGCTGGAGGACGCCGGCATTGAACTCGCAGTAATCGACAGTTTCCGAGGGATAGCGGGGTAGCAGGTGCTCAGTCATCAGCCTTGAGTGCCAGTAGCTGGCCCAGCCTTCATTCATGATCTTTGTCATGCGCTGCGGGGCGAAGTAGTACGACTCCTCGCGCACCATCGACAGCACGTCCTGTTGCCAAGCCTGGAGCGGCGCATGCTTGAGCAGGAAGAGCAGCACGTCCTGCTCCGGCTCTGGCGGCACCATCTTGAGCCGGCGATCGCGCTCCTTGGTCTCCCGCTCAACCTGCGACCGCAGCACCTCGGGCGGGTTTACGTACCGGTCTAGGTAGCTGGGCACGTTGAACCTTACCGGCCGTATCGGATCTAGGGCCTTCGGCTCGAGGCGCTGGCCAGGAGCCCCCTCATCCCGCGTCCGGCGCAGGGCCACTGAGTGCACATCAATCAGGTTGTCGAGCGAGAGGCACGTGTCGAGAAACGCCTCAACCGTGTCTGGGCCATAGTCCTCCTGGTAACGCTTGATTCGGTCAGCGTGGGCTCCCATCTTGTCAAGCATGCGCCGGTCGGTCGACTGGAAGTAGGAATTGTGCTTGAAGAAAATGTTGTGGAAGTAGACGTGCGCCATCACCGTGCGCGTCTCCTGGACCGAGTTTGAGTCGAGCAGGTACGCGATGCACGGATCGGTGTTTATGACGAGCTCATAGGTGCGCCCGAGCCCATACGTGTCACGAACAGCCTGGCTCTCAAAGTTCTGCCCGAAGCGCCAGTGCTCGTACCGCTTCGGAAAGCCCTCCCTGGCAAGGATCACCTGGAGCTGCTTCCACGAGACAACAACAAACTCCTGCCGGTAGAAGTCGAGGGGGCAGGCCTGCCGCACGATCCCTTCGATCTCCTCCTTCCATCCCTGAATCAGCCGCTCCTGCGCCTCCCGGGAGCCTGCAAATTCCTTCACTGTAAGCTTGTGGCGCCGAAGCTCCTCTGTCTCAAGCGAAGGCATCCCTCCTTGCTGTGCTGGCCTGTTGTGCTCGGTGCCTGGCATGCTTACGAACTCCCTAACCGTGAATCGCCCACTCGAGGTGCTTGCGGATCGTATCCCAGCGCTCTTCACGCGGGTACTTCAGCGTGTCTTCGAGCACCCTAATTGCTTTGGCCCAGCGTGACGCCCGGCGCCTCTCATCTTCCTTGCCGGCCATGTCCCTGGTGATCTTAAGCGGGTCTTCGGCATACTCTCGCGTCAGCCGCTCGAACTCGCTCAGCGGCCGCTCCAGCGACTCTTTACGGACCACGCGCAGCCCCTCGACGAGCTCGCCGAAGATGCTCTCGTAATTGGCGGCTGCGCTCTCGTTCGGGTGCTCGGCCTGCCAGAACCCGATCTGCTCGAAGAGGTGCTTGCGGAACGCCATGCGCCTCTCTTTTGAGGAGAGGTCCTCGCCCTTCACGACCCGGTCCTCAAAGTCCTCAAGCAGCTTGTCGTTGTGTTTTCGCTCCTGCTCAGTAACGCGATGCTGCGGCTCCACCTCCAGCGGAGGCTGCCCTATCGCCACCCGCGCATGCGCGAGGTAGCGCTGAATTGAGAGCGAGCTGCGCTCCTCGCTGGCGATGCCGAGCGCGTAGTAGAAGTCATCCTGGATCCGTTTTTTGGCGTAGGTCTCGACCTCCTTGATGATTGCCTGGGGCGCAGGGATCGGGAACTGCCTCTCAACAACGTCGGCTATCTCCCTAAGGGACTCCTGCACGTCCCTCTCGGACATCTGCTTTCCTTTGCGAAGCCCCTCTTCCTTGCGCTCCTCGAGGCGCGCGTGGGCGAGCTGCCTCTTGGCCTCCTCTATCTTCTCGTAGTACGGGAACTTGTCCCCCTGCTGCTTGAGCACCTCGAGCACCTCAAGAACCGTGATCGGCTCAGTGGGCCGAAACACAGCCACCTTGCGCAGCAGATCCTGGGCGTTGGCGGTCGAGATGCCGAAGCCCCCGTCATAGAGCGAGAACTTTGTCTCGCCCACCCCACCCATGTACTCGTTTGCGATGTTCGGAAGAAATTTCGCGAGGACGCTGAGCTCATCCTGGTGCCAGCGCAGCTTCTCGTCTGACTTGAGCATGTTGAGCTCAGACTTCACGCCGTCACGCGGCTCCTGGAGGAGCAGCGCCTTCTCTACCACGCTCATTCGGCCCAGGATCTTCGGCAGCTGCTCGTGCACGGCCTTGTAGCGCACGGGATCCGGCTTGAGGAGCCTAGTTGATGTCGAAAAGAGCGCTACCGTGTTGAGCACGTGCGGGCAGATGACCCTGTCTGCGCCGAGAATGGTGCGGAAGAAGTCCTTGTGCGCGGACGCTTCCGAGAGGTAGCGGACCACGTGGGGAACGGTGATAAACTGAAGCCTCCGCCCAAGCGAGTCCCAGCCTTGCGCGTGGGTCTTGAGGCTGATCAGCTCGTCATTCGCGTCCGCCCGAAGCTGCACGTTGACCTTCTCTGTTTTTAGGGAGGCCGCCTGGCGAAGGGACACGATCTGCGTGTGCCCCGACTCAATCTCATTGAGAAGGTGGTTCAGGTGCGAGATGTCGTCGCGGCCACGGTCGCGCTCGTCAGGGCGGAAGAGGTCTGAGAAATGGAGGTGCCCACGGTTGGCGCGCACCATGAAGCTCGTCGGCATGTAGAGGTCGCGCTCTGCCGCCCGAATCTCCTCTGGCGGCGGCGAGTACGAATTATAAAACGGCTCAATGTCGGCATCCCGGTTGGGGGTAGCCCATTTCGAACAGAGGCCGCGCCCCTGCCGCCGCGAGAGGGTATACCGCTCGACTCGCACATGCTTGCGCAGCACCTCCTCCAGGACTCGGGCATCAGGAACCCGCCCCTGTGAGCCAGACTGGGAGAGGTGCTCGTTTCGGTAGTAGCTCATCAGGGTCTCAAGAATAGCCTCTGAAAAGGTGTCGAGCTCGCCCCGAAGCAGGTAGTCCTTGTTGAGGTCCGGCGGCAGCCTCTCATGCTGCTCAAGCTTTTGGAGCAGCTTCTCCCTCGGCCCTTCCCCATCACATGAGGTTGAGAGCAGAAACAGCGGATCGGTGTTCCCAAGGGGCCGGTAGATGAGCTGTCGCCCCTGCGGCGTGTCTTCCTCTGAAACGGATGCGCTTCGAGCCTGGTTTGCGGCGAACCCGTACGGCTTCATGCCTGCTTCTTCAGGAAAGACAAAGGCGATTCGCCAAAGGCCTCCCTGCTCATTGTGCTCAGAGTAATCCTCAAGCATCGCATCGAGGGTGTCGTTGAGCCGGGTCTTGCCGGAGCCGGGCGGCCCGTGGAACACGAACATGCGATTCGAGTACTCTCGCCGGCCAAAGAGCTTCATCTGCTGGTAGTACTCGTAGAGCGCCAGCTCCTGCCCCTCAAGCTTCTTCTTGTCAACCACGAGGCGCGACTCCCACGGCCACTGGCGCAGATTGAAGTCCAGAATCTCCTGGCCCAGGACCGTCTTCTTGGTAAAGCCGAAGGACTCCATCGCGTCCGCGGTGTACTGGAATACGTTCCTGATCATGTAGCGAGGATCGCTGAGAACTTTCTTGAGGTACTCAGCGTACGAGAGAACCTGGCTGACCACGGAGTGGCGCCTCCCTTCCATGATCTTGAAGGCCTCAAGAAGCTTTGAGGACTCCTCGAGGAGCACCTCATCAGTGAGCGGAGCATGCGAAACGCGAGCAGCTTGCGCTCCCCCCGTTTGGGGTTGGCGCTGCGCGCTGCTTGCCTGGTTTTCAACGGGGGTGGGATCCATAGAGAGTGAGGCTCTCAACCGGCGTGACGCTGCCTAAAACGATGTACTCAACACTAGGGGGTTAATACTACGGGCTGAGCCGAAGCGATCTGCCGGAGGTCACAACGTTTTACAGCCAACTTTCGACCCTAGCACTAAGCCGGTGTTCTATGAAACGAAATTTCGCCGTGAATTTGCTAAACAGCGTTTGATGAGCGAATCGCTTCCGCCGCTTGCTGTGGACAACTCGTTCAGGCTGCTGATCCGGCAGCTACATTATTGTGGTGGGCTCGCTGGATACCTTGTCCAGCAGCTCCCGCAATTCAAGCGCCGACTCGTGGCGCGGCTCTACAATCAGGATCTTCTCCACTTCAGATCGAGCCTCACGCATCTTTCCCTGGGCGTAGAGCAGCCCCGCAAAGGAGTAAAGCATGTCGAGGTTGCTCGGGTAACGCTTCAGGTAGGCAAGCACAAGAGATTCCATCTCCTTGTAGCGCTTCAGGGGGTAGCCGAGCTGCAGCACTCCAAGTATCGCCCGATGGTTCTCTGGATTGATGGTCGCCGCCTGGCGGAAGAGGTTAAAGGCCTCCTCTGGCTTGTTTGCGACCATCTTGCATAGCCCAAGCCCGGCGAGGGCCACATCGTATGCGTCCTCACAATCGAGAGACGCCTCGAAGAATGCCTGCGCCGTTCCCCACTGCTGTGCCTCTGCGGCGAGGGCGCCCTTACCGCACAACGCCCGTGCGAGGTGCGGGTTGCGGTCCAGAAGCCTGTCGTAGAGGCGGGCTGCCTCCTCAAGCTCACCCATGATGACCTTAAACTCTGCCTGCAGGCAGAGCACCACCTCCCGCTGTTCGGCTGAGAGCTCCCGCACGGCTGAGACCTCGTCGAGGCGCTCTTTAGCTGCCGTCAGCTTTCCGCTGCGCTTGAGCGCCTCAATGTCGGCTATCTTGGCGTCAACGTCGAAAGCTGCTCTGGGCGCCTCTGTGGCCACTGGGGGCGCAGTAGCGGCACCTGAAGCCGCAACTGCCTCAGCGGGAACAATGCCAGGGGCGCCAACAGTCCACTGTTGAATGAGCCTGGACAGCTCGTCGAGACCCTCGGGAGTAATGCTGTGGGCCTCTATCGGGTACGCGCCTGGCGAAGGCACTGCTGCGGCACGCGCCGCATCCTGGGCGGCGATCTCCGCCTGCAGCCTTACTCGCAGCTCAAGCCCGCCCTCGTGGTCGGGCTTGGCCGAAAGAACTTGCATGGTGTGCGAGAGGCTGGTCGCGAGGTCCCCCTTCTTGTAGAGGCACCCCGCGAGACAGAAGCGCATCTCCGAATCCCCGGGGTGGAGCTCGAGGTACCTGAAGAGGGCGCGCTCCGCCTCCTGGAATCGGGAGAGCCGGTACGCGCACTCTATCGTCTGGTACAGGGCGACGAGGTTATCTGGCGCTTCCGCAAGCGCCCGCTCAAGATACGGCACGGCAAGCTCTGGGCGCCCCGACATGGACTCGCACATCGCGCGGCCCGCAAGAACCTTGGCGTCCTTGGGCGCAAGCTCAAGGGCCCGGTCAAAGAGCGGCTGGGCTTCAGAAATCTTGGACTGGGCCAAGAGAACGGCGGCCCTTCCCTTTATCGCCCGGACCGACGACGGATCCATGGCTTCAGCCTTGTGGAACAGCTCCTCGGCACGGCCAAAGTCCATAGAGCGCGCGGCGCCTTCACCCTGCGCCAGCGCATCCTCTAGCTCCATGGCGTTGACGCTCATGTCGTAAAACCCGTACGAGGCGGCGGGCGCTGCCGATGCCCGGGCGGCAGGCGGCAGAACTGCAGGGATCTGGTCCTCTCGCAGGATCTCGCCGTAGGCCCGCACGGTCTCGTCTACCGTCCGCTCCCATGAGAAGCTGCTCGCCATCTCGACTAGTCCTTGGCGCGCTGGGCTGTGGTAGGCGGCCAGCACGGCAGAGAAGATAGAGTCCTCATCCGACGGCGCACAGTAAAAAGCCCTGTCTCCGACGTAGTCGGCCGATGTGCCGGTGCGCGTCACGACGATGTTTTTTCCGTGGGCTGCCGCCTCAAGCGAAACGAGGCCAGGCAGCTCATACCAGCTGGGAAGAGCGTGCAGGCGGCACGCTGCGTATGCAGAAGAGAGCATCTCTGGGGACAGCCGATCAAGAATAATAGTCTTGCCGCGCCTCCTGAATGCCCGCACCGCCTGCTCGTACTCGGGCTGGTAAGAAAACCCTCCCGCTGCGAGCACAACCGTGAGGTCCGAGTCCTCGAGGGCCTTGAGCAGCATGAGCTGGTTTTTGCGGGTCTCGAGGCGGCCAACGCACAGGACGAAATCCCGGACTCCGTGGGCTTTTTCAAAGAGCGATGCATCAGAGCGTGGGCCGGTCTCATGGCCCACCGGTATCTCAATAACTGGTGCTGCGGCCGGGAAGTCCCTGCGCAGGGCCCGCGCCTCACCAGCGCCATTAGCGAAGAGCGCCGCAGCGTTCTGGGCCAGCCAATCGGCAGGAAGCCTGCGGGCCGGCTGGACTCCATGGGCGCTTGGCTTGCTTGCCCGCCACCACTCGCGATCCTGCCCGCCCTGCACGTAACTGATGAGCGCACTCGCGAGCGCGTGTGACTGGTTGTGAAACTCCGGCACCTCTTCGTAGAGGGTGGTGACAACAAAGGGGACTCCCGCCGCCTGGGCACGGCGCGCGAGCGCCTCGGTCAGGTGAGGTGTTGCGAAGTTGAACAGGTGCACGAGGTCAAAGTCCTTGGGGTCGCGAACTGCCTCGACGTCAACAGTGACCTCAATTCCGCGAACAGCGAGCCCCTGGCTAATTCGCTCAAGCACAACCGTGTCACCGCCGCGCTGCGAGAATGTGTTGGGGCGGTTTTGGACCAACACTCGCGTCACTCTCCGCGGCTTTGCTTGCCTTGCGTCTTTCACGGGCTTCTCCTTGCTTGGTTGGCTCGCGCCAGCGTGTACTGCCGCCGGCGAAGCTGTCTTCAATTCGTCGTACAATTCCGCCACCGTCTGGGCGATGCAGGCCCAGGAGTGTCGTTGGGCATACGCTCGTGCCCGGGCCCTCAGCTCCCTGCGCAGCACAGGGTTCGTCAGGATCAGCTCAGCGGAGAGGGCCACTGGATAGCCGGAGGTTGCGTGCCAAACAGCATCCCCAAACGCCATCATCGCGGGCGCAAGGGAGGTAATGACCGCTGCCCCTGCGCCGACCGCCAAGGAGCAAGCGCCCGAAGCCTCATAGTGCTGCGAGCGGTAGTTCATGATGACCACGTCTGCTGCTGCCAGGTACTCCCCGACCTTCTCGTCAGGCACAAACGTAGTCATGAACGACACGTGCTCCGTGACGCCGCTGCGGTTGACGAGCTCTCTGAGAGCTCGAAGGTACGCAGCGCTGTTCGGGTCATCAGGGCGGGTCTCCCCCACGATGATCCCGTGGGCGGGAATCCCCCGCTGCCGCAAATGGCATACCGCCTCCACCAGCGACTCGAGGCCCTTGTGAGGCTGGACGAACCCAAAGGTAATGAGGAGCGGCTCGCCCTCTGGAATTCCTAGGGCAGCGCGGATGGCCTTTGCTGATTCCGCCTCCGCAGCCGGCCTCGTATGGACCCCGTGCGGCACGACGAGCACCGCTTCGGGAGAGGCGCCATTTGCTATCGCCTCGAGGCGGTTTTCGGGAGCGTGGACGAGGATCCGGTCCGCGCAGCCCAGCAGCGCGGAGAGCTCTTCGGCCAGGGTGAACAGGCTGTGAACCTGCGCGACTATCCGCACACCACGGGCACGCAGGAGCGCCAGGGCTTGGGCAAAGGACTGCGCGCTGAAGAATCGTGCCTGGCAGTTTATGTGCAGCGTGGTGATGCCCCGCAACTCAATCTCCTGCATCAGCTGGGAGTAGTCTCCTGGCTCCTGAGGTGAGCTCGCCCTTTCCCAGCACCGGACCACAAACGGCTCGTCCGGGGACGCAACGGGCTGTCCCCGCTCGGAAAGGACGGTGACGTCGAGCCCGATAGCTCTAAGCTCCGTGACGAGGAACTTCCCGTACGTGGCGAGCCCACAGCTCTGGTTCCAGGGCGTGAGGAATCCAACCTTGCCGGAAGGATTGTTGGCTGGGCTCCGATGCATTACGTCCTGGTTAGTCTCCGTACGCTGCTCCAGTAGTTGCCCCCCAACCGAGGCTTTGCCATTCGGCTAAGGGGATTTTGCCTAACGAGTTAAGATGCGGCCGGGGTGTGCGAAGCCCCAAAAATCTGCCCCAGGCAGGAGTTCCCCAGGCACTCGTGGCAGCCCGGGCAGTATCCTGGAAACACTGCGTATTTTGGGGGCGCCTGACGCTAGTCGCGCACGCACAGCCGCTGCCGGCCGCCAGCAAACAACCCGGAATCCTTTTAGGCCGGGATGTCGTCTTACCTTGGTGCTGCTGATTGGGCAGCGCACGGGTCCATTGATGCGATCGGAGAACGATCACCTGAGTGGATGAGCGAAGGTAAGGTTAGCAAGGTTTCTTTCGGTTTTGCTCTCTTCGGATAGCTGGTTAATTTAGGTCTCATTTTTTTCTCGGTTCTTTCGGTTTCTCGCTCATTCCACTCTCCTCTTACCGCTCCCCAAATAAAGACAAGACACTCTCCCACTCCAGCTGGCCAGGCGCGCTGTCTGCTGGCTCGCCGCGCCTTTCTGCCCGGGGGGCCCTCAGGGCGGGCCTGGCAAACCGGCGGAAGCTTGGCTAGGCACAAAAGAAAAAGCGCGCGAGGCACCACTGCACCTCGCGCGCTTTTAAGGCATGGGCCCCGGAACAGTTATGCTATCTCTCCACCCTGCGCCTCACGGGCGACCTTTCGGCATGTGTCCTCAAGCTTGTCCAGCTTGGGCTCAAGGTCTTTCTCAATGCTCTCTCCCAGCGCCCACCACGACTGGTAGAGCTGCTGTTGGCAGATCTTCTTGCAGGTTTCAGAGATCGAGACGACCTCCTCTGAGATATCGAGCTTGGCGCGAGCCGCATCGGGCACGAGCTGCATGAGCGTTCCGTACCACTCGAAGAACGCCTTCAAAGTGTCAACTGCCACCTTCAGCCGCTTGTTGCCCGCAGTCGTGTCCCCGTCCTGAAAACCCTTTCTGGCGTCACGAAACTCAAAGAAGCAAGAGCGCACTACCGACGAGGCGTCCTGGAGGCGCTCCGCCACGTACACTTCGGGGCGCCCAGACGAGAACTCAAGCCTGTCGCCTTGGAGCTGCGCCGGGCTCATAGTCCACTCCTCATCCCGCATGTCGCGCCCATCGAGGAGGATCGCTGTGACCATGTGCTCGGGATCGATCGACGACTTCACGAGCTCGATGAGGTCAGCGAACGATTGAACGCGCTCAACTGGGATGCCCAGCGCCTGGCCATTTACCTGAACCTGAATCATAGTGCCTCTCTTTATGCTTAGTGCTAGAGCGCTGCCTACACTGCCCGGTAGTATGCGGCGAACTTTCCGCACCGACGTTCCAGATCCCGGTAGGCCCTGTTCATTTGAGATGCGAGGTCGAGCGGATCCGACCCCTTTAAATTCTCCTTGGCGAAGACGAACATCCTGCTCAACGACTCAAGGGGCCCAAACTGAAAGCCTAAGTTCTCGATTTTATTGTCCAAGGCGGTCAGCTGGTCGTTGACCTTTCCCAGGTGTGCAGCCGGCACCGAAACATCCCTGATACACCTCTCAAGGCTCTTGATCAGCTCCTGTCCAGCCTGAGCACACGCCACTATCTCCTCAAGCCCCTTCAGCCCATCATCAAGCACCGCAAGGCCGGGCGCCTGAGGAAGCTCGCTGGAAGCCACCTCGAGACCTCCGAGGTCCTCAAGCCACAGCTGGCGGTACGCCCGACGGTATCTGTCCAGGGGATCCAGGGGCTTTCCGTTAATCGGGATGAGATCGCAGAAGCCGTGCTCATCAAATGCGGAGCGGTATACCGTCACTTTTGCCGGATCAGCGATCCCAGGGGAGATTTCGAGCACTGGACCGCCCAGCCGCTGCATCGTCAGGTGCGCAATAAGCTCCGGCGTAATCTGGTCGTGGCAGTCCGGCCGCCCGCAGCTCTTGTTTGGGTTGCACGGCCCACACCCGATCACAGGCTGCAGCACAATGTTGTCTGCGCTGTATGGCCCAGTCTCAAACCCGTAGGCCGAGGCCAGGAACATCGAGACCACCGGTGTCCCCACTGCAACTGCCATGTGCATCGGGCCGGTGTCGCCCGTCACAAGGATGTCCGCAAGCTTCAGCATGGCAGCCAGCTGTGGCACGGTGGTCTTCCCAACCAGGGACACGACGTTCGGCGAGCGGCAGCCCGCCACGATCGGATCAACGATTGCGGCCTCTTTTGGCGATCCGGTCAGGACGACCCTGGCGTTGTGCTGCTCAGCCAAGATCTTGATCAGGGCGATGAACCTCGACGGCGACCACTGGCGCTTGGCCTGGCTCGCCCCCGCCTGAACCGCAATCAAGGGCCCCGTATTTGAAAACCCGGCAGAGGAGAGGAGGCTCTCGCAGTGCGAGAGCGATTCAGGAGTTACGTTGATGAGAAGCTTTTGCGGATGCTTCTCGACATCAGCTGAGCAACGAAACACGTCGACGAGGTTAAGGGAGTTGTACTGCCGGTTTTGGTGGAAGACAGATGTGGCAAAGAGCTGCGCCCACTCTGACTCTATCACCCGATAGCCCAACTCATCTGAGGTCCACCCCCCGTTTCGGCCTATTCCCACGAGGTTCAGCAGCAGTGCGGTATATGCCGAGGACGACATGTTGAGGCAGTAGTCAAAGCTCTCTGCACGCAGCCGCTGGACCATTTCATCAACATACTCGTATGCGTCCACGATCCCGTCCCCCTCGCGGTCGAGGCTTCGGCATACGAGGCCAAGGTCGAGCCCTAGGACCTCGTCTATATTTGGGATCACGTGGCACACGTCAGCAAACTGCTTCTCGACCAGCACGGTGATGTGGCAGTCCGGATTTTCAGCCTTCAAGCCGGCGATCGTCGGTGTCGCCTGGAGCATGTCCCCGAGGCGGGTGATGTTCACCAGCAGCACCTTGCTCTTGTGTGGGTATCGCTTTTTCATCGTGCTACGCCCCCTCTTTGGCAGCCGTGGCTGGCCGCAGGATGTGCTTCTTCACGTGAAACAGGAACATGAGCTTCTGCTCAGTTTCGGAGAGCTTCCCCTTGCCCGTCACAATATCAGACACGAGCGCGTCCAGCGTTGGCTGCTCCCCGCGCTCTCGCGCTGTCTCACAGCGGGCGCGAAGCTCCGGACAGGCCGAGCTGCGTTCCACCATCTTGCTCCAGGGGCTGGAGGACTCCCTGGCCTTGAGGTGCTGGAACTTGGTGCCGTAAATGAGCGCCAGCATCTGCTGCATCCGCTTGTCATACGTGTGGTCACGAAGCGCCCTCTCTCTCGCGCGCGCGGCAAAGGCAGCACGCTCCTCGGGACGCTCGCTGAAGTAGGCGATCTTGTCCTTGAGGTCGGCGAGGCTGCTGAACGTGGCCAGCTCCTGCCCAACAGTGAAGCACTCCCCGAGCAGGGATCGCTCATCGACCAGCTGAAAGGCGCCGCATGCAGCCAACTCAAAGGTGCGCGGGTTGACGAAGTCCCCATTCGGCTCCACTCCATCTCGCTCCGTGCTGGAGTGGAGGTTAAGGTTTATCGCTGATGCGTTGAAGATTTTGACGTACTCCTCAGGCGATATCCTGCGGGCATTTTGCTGCACCATCGCGTCAAATGGCCGGCAGCTGGGCCACTCGCTGCCCCAAATCTTGAAGGGCAGGTGCGCCAGCGAGGCAAACATCTGCTGCCGATTGTGGTACCCTGCCCCGACAAACGAGATCGGCGAGCCCCACTCCTCGCGCTCCGCGGGAGCCAGCGCCATTGGCCGGTGCAGCAGGGGATCGCATGCCATCGGCAGGTAGTGGACGGCGCCAGCCCCGGCCCGCTTGATGGAATCAATGCATTCCCCCTTCTGTATCGTGAACACGAAGTCGTAGTGTTTTGCGATGTCCCGCCAGTACGTAAAGCGAAGGTAGTCCTCAACGAACCAGAGCGCAGTAACGACGCCCCGGCGCCGCATCTCGGCCAGGAAGGCAGCTGAGGCCGGTGCCTGGGCCATGCACACGAGAAGGTCAATCGGCTTCTCCTCGAAGTTCTGCATCATCGCAGTCGTGAGCGCCTGGACATACGCCGATCTCGAAATCGCCCTGCCGCCCTCTGAGCGCACCATTTCATCGAGCAGCTCATATCCCTTGTTGAAGCCGCTCATGTCCATTCCGCGGGAGCACTGCCCGATGCGCTGCAGGGCCGCCTGCGTGTAGAAACCGGTCGTCGTTGTTCCGCCCTGCAGCGGCCCAAGCACCGCGATTCGGGGGTGAAGCAGCGAGAGTCCCTGGCGGGAGACCATCTGCGAGCGAAGCGGCTGGACGAGCTCGCCGTCGAACATCGCGTTTTGGGGGCGCACGAGGATCTCCTGCGCCTGGTCGAGCGCGTCCTGGTCCGGCTGTGACACCGACAGCCCCCGAAGCTGCCTCAGGCAAGCCCGCAGGTCCCGCGAGGCAAGGGCAGCGTGGAGGGCCTCGGCGCTCGGCTCAAAACACCAAACCTCTCGCCGGCTGCCCCGCGCCAGCTCCTCAAGGTGGTAGCCGCCCCCGAATCCGACAACGAGGACCGACTGCGCCTCTGCAGCGCGTTTTTCAAGGAGCGCACGAGAGGCCCAGGTGGCGGCCGCTTGCTGGGGTTTCTCGGCGTGATCGAGGCAGGTCCCCTCTCGCCAGACCGCCGGGCCCTGGGATGTGCCCGTCACTCGCACCTTTCCGGATGGGGCATTCCCCGCCTCAGAGAGGATGCGGTATGCCGCCGGAAAACGCTCGCGGACCACCTCCATGTTGCCGGCAAGAGCCGCTGCATCGCCCGAGACCGGCGCAGCAGGCACCTCTGAGGCTTTTGCCACTACGCGCTCCAGTATGTCCTGAATGTCCATTGCGGCGACTCGACAGCACGTCTCGACGTAGGTAAGCACCTGCCTGGCCCGCCCTTCCTCACCCCGCTCCGCCAAGGCTGCAGCAAACCCGATCTTTGAGAGGGCCTCAAGGTCGGGAAGAGCCTGCAGAGAGGGGGACTCTTCGCCGCTCAGGGTCGTCAGCGCCTGCGCTATCGCCTCCACCGATGCTGGCGCTCCATCAGGCACCAATGTGAGCGTCGCTGACTCCACGCCGCGAGCCCGCAGGGCGCTGCTAAGCTCCGGCAGCGAAGGCTCTGTGGCCGCTACCCGCATCCCTGCCAGCCGAGCCGCCTGCTCGAAGGCCTCCCGCTGGTACACTCGAGGATGAAGGATGTCGTCGCTCTTAATAACGAGCTCCCGCCCGAAGAGAAGCTGGATGCGGAGCGCCCCGCTAGCCTTAAGCACTCGCCTGCTGTCCCTAAGGAAGGACGCGACCGCGAGCGGGGGCATGGTCGATAGCGCAGAGAAGCTCCACACCAGGTCAGCGGAGCAGTCCGAAATGGGCCGTAGATCGAGCTCATGGCTCGCGGCCAGCTCAACTTTCGGGTTGGCGCCCAGCGCATCCCGTGCACGGGCGATAGCCAGCTCTGAGACATCAATTCCAACGACCCTGCCGAAGTTGCGCGATGCAGCCTTGAGCATGCGCCCATGGCGGCAGCCGATCTCAACTGCAGTGCAGTTCTCCCCATGAGGGAGGCTCCCCAAAATCTTCGCAAAATCTCTCTCGCCGCTCTGCCAAAGCAGCGCCTCATCAGCGGGCAAGGTGCCGCCGGCGCCCGGAGCGCTGAGACTCAGGCTCCTGTCGATCTCGTGGCGAATCTGTTCTGCAAGCTTGCGTACGTTAACCATGGTAAGCCCATCACGAAGCCAGGCCGCTTGCTCGCGGCGAGGCATAGCCCCCGGCTTTAAATGGAGGGGGACGTGAAGGTTAGGATGCGTCTCCTGGGCCTTGGGCTGCCGAAATGGACAGGGCCATGGCTGAAGCGCCCCAATATGCCTAACCGGCTGATGTGTCTCGCCTTACAGGGCCACCTGAAGCTTGCGCAGGGCTTCCCCGATCTTCTCCGCCTCGACCGTCGAGGACATCGGGGCATCTGCTGCCTTGCCCTCGATGATCTCTCGATACGCCGAGTAAATCGTGTCTATGAGCCCGATGACCTTCGTGATGCGCACCTGGTCACGGTACAAGTTCGCTTCGCTTAGGTAGAAGAGCATAAAGTCGTACAGGCGGTCGAGGTCACGGGCGATGGACCCTCCCTTCTCGAAGTCTAGCGTGTTCATGAGCTCCGCGATGATTGCCTGGCCCTTGCCCAGGTAGCGGCAGAACTTAGGGATGTCCTTCTCCTCAAGTCCCACCACGGAAAGCTTGAGGAATTTGATCGCCCCTTCGTACATCATCAGAAGCAGGCGGCCGCGGTCGGTCGTCGTAACCTGAACTGCTTGGTATGCGTCGTGCGGGTTTTTGCCGTACATATTGGTGTAATCCTCGGTTGTTTAGCTCATCAAGTTCGCCACCCGAGCCCTGCCACAGACTGGCAGGAACTGCGCTTCTCAAGTCGGCTGCGATTGAACTGCTAATCCATCCTTGGACTAACCGCCGAATGCTTCCTTTCGTAACGACATCGGCGGGTACAGCGGATTCCGGCGATTTACTGTCTTTCTCGCCTGTAAGGGGAGTATCGGAGGAGCCCGCCGAACGCTTGAGGAGAAAACCCGCAGGAGAAAAAGAAAGGAAGTTTGGGCGGTTGGACCAGGAAAAATCTGCCCCACGCCGACCTCATGCTGCTGAGAGCGTGCGTGACGAGCTACGAGCCTAATGACCGCGCCCGACTAGCGCACGCCGCTCAGCTCGCGGGCCCGCTGGAGCGCCGCCCTGACAGCATCCCGCACATGATCCGATGCCACTCGCTCGTCGAGCACCGAGATTGCTGCAGCAGTTGTGCCGTTTGGCGACGTGACACGCTTTCGCAGCGACGCGAAGCTCTCTGCCGAGCCCTCCAAGACGCTTATTGCGCCCTTGAAGGTCTGGAGAACGAGGGCATGGGCATCGTGGGGCGCAAATCCAGACTCGATCGCCACTCCCTCCAGCTGCTCCGCCAGCCAGCAGAGGTAGGCTGGGCCGCTTCCCGCCACAGCCGTCGCCACATCGATCAGCTCTTCGCGCTCGACCCTCCACGCCTTTCCACACGAGTTGACTATGGCGAGCACATGCCGCACCTCGTCATCCGACAGCTCCGGCGGCATGAAGACAGCAGACGCGCTTTCGCGGAAAGCCGCGCCCAGGTTTGGCATCGCTCGCGCGACTTTGGGGGTTCCGAGGAATCCAGCGAGGCTCCGGCATGAAACTCCCGCCATGCACGAGAGCACCACGACATCGCGGGTGAGCACTGGCCTGAGCTGGGCGCACGCCGTGTCAGCATCCTGGGGCTTAACGGTGAGCACGATGACATCCCCCGCTCCCAGATGGGTGCCAGGGGGCACGCTCTGGCCAACCCGGCACCCGTACCGACGCGACAAGGCTAGCCGCTCCTCCTCACCACGCTCTATGAGAATAACATCCTCGGACCGGTACGAAGAGGCGAGCAGGCTCTCAAGGAGGGCTTTTCCGAGATTGCCGACTCCAACCAGGGCTACGGTCATTGACGGCGGCCCCGCTCAGAGTTCTCAACCTCAGCAACCGCCCCATCCTCTAGGCCGAGAAAACGGAGCATCTGGTCAACGAGCACCTTGTAGTCGCGGGGGTCGCCCATGTTGAGCCGGTACTCGTTAAGCACCTTGATCTGGACGTCCTTGCTCCACTGGTCCCAGGCCTGCTGGGACACCCTCTCGAAGATCTTCGTTCCGATCTCTCCGCCAAACGGGGGCTTTTCTAGGCCGGGGAGCTCTTTGTGAAATTTTGCGCACAGGACTGTTCTTGGCATATGGCGGCGAGCCTCTCTCTTTTTCTGACCGCAGGATATTGTCACGCTTTGGCGCAGATGTCATGCCCGTTCACTCCCGGGTACCGGCTGGCGCTTTCTGCAGTCAAGCGAATTCGCCGTGGGCCGCCCATTTACGCTGCCCTGGAGGACCCCGCGCCCGGCCCAAGGGGGCGCTCGCGTTTCGCCAGATCCTAACCCGCTAAGACCACTACACAAGCACAGTGAGCCGGCATTCTCTCTCCTTTTTGCGACGCCCGCGGGAAGCGTTGCAGTGACAAAATTCACCGAATTGCTGCGGCCGTTTTTACAAATCCGTGACAACTGGGCAACGAAGCTATGACAGGTTGGAGACCATTGGGAGACGGTTTTTTGGAGGGAGCTATGGCCACACGAAGAACGGACGTTGAACTTGTTAAGGGAGTAACGAGCCGCCAGGATGACTGCTTCGAGGAGTTGGTGGAAAGGTACGGCTCGAAGGTCCTCAACTTAGCCCTGAGGATTACCCGCTGCCAGGAAGATGCCGAGGAGATTCTTCAGGAAGTTTTTATCACCGTGCTCACAAAGGTGCAGAGCTTCGAGCACAAGGCACAGTTCTCAAGCTGGCTGTACCGGGTAACCATGAACGCCAGCTTCATGAAGATCCGCGCCCGTAACCGCCGCCGATCCGTGTCGCTCGAAGATGTCGAGCCCACCATAAAGCAGAATTGGGTCGGCAACCGCACTGAGCTGTATGATGTGGATTTCATGACCTCACGTCATGAGCTTCGCACCGCAATCCAATGCGCCGTGGACCAGCTGCCCGAGGATTACAAGGCGATCTTTATCCTCAGGGACATCGATGGGCTCTCAAACGAGACCGTTGGAAGGATCCTGCAGCTTTCGGTGCCGGCCGTTAAGAGCAGGCTTCACCGCTCCCGGCTCATCATGCGGGAGAAGCTTAAGGCCCACTACCAGGGATACCGGAATATGGCAGAGCTCGACGACGTTGAGCCCGCTCATGTCGTTTAACTAGTTTTTGCTCCAGTGTGCCGGGGGTTGAGAGGCTGCAGAGGCCTTTCAGCCCCCGGCTTTTTTCTCCCTACGGGAGCCCTCTTTGACTATACCCGGCAGCGAAGGCTATAGAGCGTAAGAGAGAAGCTCTTCCCTGCACAGGGGGGGCGGTCACTATTCAGCCAGAGATGTCCTTCGCCACAGCGTTCTACAATTTTACCATTGAGCTGAACCACTCAGACCGGGGGGTCTTCGAGCGCTTTCGGGTGAAGGTGCCCCTCCATCCGATGGAGTCTCTGCACCACCTGCACGCACGCATGTTGGCATTCGTGCACTGCTACCGGCCCGGCCAAGCCTTTTCGGGCGGGCTCTTTGACCCCAAGGACCCAACGATCTGGAGCCGGGACATCACCGGCGAGCTGTTGCTGTGGGTGCAGGTGGGGTGTCCTGAGCGTCGCAAGCTTGAACATTCCCTTCGGGCAGCCCCCAAAGCCGAGCACCGGATCTATTTTTACGGGCCAGAGCAAGTTCCTGAGTTCTGCCATATGCTGCGCGGCAGCAGGTCAAACTGGGTTGAGGGCATCCAGTTTTACCTCATCAACAGCGAGCTCCTCGACGAGCTCCTGCCCCTGTCCCGCTCAAGCCCGGAGTGGCAGGCAACGTTTGTGGACAATAGGCTCTACCTGTCGGTCGACAGCCGGGAGCTTGAGAGCGAGATCACGGCAATTGATATCTGGTCGGCCTACCAGCTATCCCTTGAGAATGGGGCCACGCCTTAGTGCTGCGCGCTGCGAGGCTCCCTGATAGGCTGCCAGCCATGCCGCGAATACATGCTCACATTGAGGGCCGAGTACAGGGGGTGGGTTTCCGGCAATGGGCCTGCACAACAGCAACTCGCCTCGGCCTGACGGGCTGGGTGCAAAACCTCCCTGATGGCCGTGTTGAGCTTCTGGCTGAGGGGCCTGATGAGCCGCTCCAGGCCTTGCTGCAGCTCCTTGCCAAGGGCCCGCCGTTGGCACGCGTGACCCGGGTCACCCATTCAGCCTCAGATTTAACTCAATCTGAATTTGAATCTTTTGAGTTCAGGCGCTACTTGGGCTAGCGTAAGGGGGCTTGAGCCTGCTTGTCGCATGCGCGAGGTGGCGTTAGCGTGACCCTAAGGAGGCTAGTTAATGAGCCGACAAGAGCAACCTGCTGGACGGTCGAAGGGTTCTGCCCCCCAAGAGCCGTTGCTCGAGTCGAAGCGCTGCGCTCTTCCCTCCCGTCCGGAGAGCTACCGGAGCCGCTCTCCCCGCGAAATTGAGGTCCGTTACTTCGTGCACGACGACGTGGCCACTCGGCTGACGGAGGGAAAGCATTACCTCGTCATTGAGCAGCATTATTTTACCTCCAAGGGGCTGCGGGACCTTATCTCTCGACATGGAATTGACGGCGCCCAGGCCGACTCTGCAAAGTTCTCGAGCGCACGCGTGCGCCGCATCCGAGACGAGAAAGAGCGCGAGGAGTTCATGCTCGAGTTCAAGGGGCCGAAGGAGAATGCAGGCGGCGCGCGCATCTCGCGGCTAGAGTTCAGCGTTCCGATCTCCGAGAGCCTCTTTGACAAGCTCAAAGATGAGGCCACCGCCGGCTCGCTCAAGAAGCGCCGCTATGTGCTGTCTGGAAGGATTGAAGGGCCGGAGGGATACGAACAGGTCGAGGGGCACCTCGATATCCTGCGCCGGGCGGGCATCGGGCTTCCTCGAGTCCGCCCGGAGGTCGCCACGATTGACATCGAGCTGCCATCGGCCCGTCTCCTTCCAGGATTACGGGGCGGAAGGCACTCGTTTAAGTTTCTCGCCGAGTGTGTTGAGATATCGCGCCTTGACCCCGAAACCCAGGGACTCATCTCCAACAGCACACTCGCCGAGAAGGGTGTTGATGGCTCTCGCCGAGAGGCATTCCGGGAGCTTCAACACGAGGCCGAGCGCCTAGTCCGCCTGTACCGAAAGCTCAGGGAGTAAGTGCGCGCGCCTCAGGGCGCCATCTCTACCTCGTGCTTGGACATCAAGCCGTCGATCAGGGAGTGCATAGAGGCCTCGACCTCCTCGCCCCTAAGGGTGCGCTCCCGGTGCTGAAAGGTCACGCGGAAGGTTACCCGCCGAAACTCCTCCTCCGGCTTGCGGAAGTCATCGACAACCGCCGCCTCGGAAAGCGAGTCGATTGAGGCCTCGTGAATAAACCTCAGGATCCGGCCAGCCTGATCCTTTACCCCAACCTTAAGTGTCACGTCACGCCAAACGGCAGGAAAGTCACTTACCTCGGGGGCTGGAACCCCTATCATCAGCTTCGCAAGCAGGCGGGCATCAAGCTCGCCATAGAACACCTCTTCCTTGATCTCGCACGCCTCCCGAATGAGGGGATGCACCACCCCGAACACGCCTACCACGTGGCGGCCGCATTTTACGGAGCCCTGGATCCCCGGATGGAGAAATGGCGACTCCGACTTGCTGGCCGAGAAGGCGCAGCCGATCCCCTTGATGAGCCCGGCGATTGCGCCCTTAAAGAGCCGCAGGTGTTCCTCGAGGCTTTCAGGCTTGCGCCACTCGCCCTCGAACCAGCGGCCAGCAGACGCGAATGAGACGACATCGTGCTCAAAGTTGTAGTCCAGCTCGTCGCGCTCACGCGGCTCATCGGACGGCATCTCTTCAGGAAGGCAAAAGACCCTCCCGACCTCATACACCTTCGCCGCGAGAACCCCCCGCTTCCTGTTCGCCGAGAGCAGCCTTGTGAGATTAACCACGTTGGTGGTCTTCATGTGCGAGTACTTTGCCTCAAGGGAGTTCTTGAGCGCCATGTGGCGCTTGTGGATCCCCGTTGAAAGCTGATTGAGCAGTGAGACCTCTGCCGCCGAGTAGTATCCCGGGGTAATTACCTCAACGAACCCGCTCCCTGTGAGCGCCGTTCGAATTACCCGCTGAAGCTTTTCGATGCTGTTAGGGGGAGCCGTTTCATAATCGAGCGGCGGCAGCTCAGGGCGCACCCTGTTAAGGCTAACCGAGCGCGCCATGTCCTCGTAAATGTCATCCCTGTCACGCACGTCCCAAAGCCTCCAGGGAGGAACCGCGATCTGCAGCTCACGATCCTTTCCTGCGGGACTTGCCTCCACTTGGTAGCCAAGGTTCTTGAGCCTCGTGACAACCTCGACCTCTTCCAGGCGCGGGAGGTTGAGCTGCCTCCTGAGGGCAGAGAGCGCGACTGAGACCTTGCGCTTCTCGGTCACCGTTCCATCCGCTACCGTTATGCCGATCACGTGCGCCGCCTCGGTGTCCTTGGCAGTGCCCGCCGAGCCCCCCGCGAGGTACGCCAGCCGCTTCAGGGCTGGCAGCAGCCCCTCGACATCGCATCCGCGCTCGAAGGCGTAGGAGGCATCTGTTGAGAGGCCCATCGCACGCGCCGTGATGCGCACCGAAACTGGATCAAAGCTTGCGGCCTCGATGAGCACCTTCCGGGTGCCTCCAGTGACCATCGAGTTTTGGCACCCGATAACTCCGGCTACCGCAAGTATCTTTTTGCGGTCCCTGATAAGGATTGAGCCCTCCGGCACCGTGTAGGCTTTGCCATCCAATGCCTCTACTTGCTCCGGCTTGGAGGAGAGCTCAACCGACACCTCTCCCTCAACTTTGTCGGCATCGAACGCGTGCATCGGCTGGCCCATCTCTGCCTGCACGTAATTGAGGATGCTCACGATCGGATGGAGCTTTTCGGGTTCCTCAAGGAAGCATGCGATGTCATTGCGGAGCGCCATTCCCGTCGGGATGCTCATCTCCATAAGGGCGTAGCGCATGCACTTGTCGGTGGCCCGGCGCACCAGCACCGAGGCTTTGCGGTCGCTCAGCTGGCCCGCCACCGGCGGCATCTTGATGTGCGCCAGCGTCCTGGCCGAGATCTCGCGGGCTACTCCCACGTGGCTGAGGTGATCGCCGCGATTTGCCAGGGTCTCGAGCGTGTAGATGACGCCCCTCTCCGGGGATGCCTCTACTCCCTTAACTTCGAGGCCGAGATCGTCAAGCAGCACCCGAAGGGGGGAGTGCGATGCCGCTGCCACTTGGCACTCCGGGATCTCAATCAGCTTCTCAAGCAGCCGAACGTACAGCCTCATACGATCTCCTTGAGTATCCGAAGGTCATTTTCATACACCGCACGCAGGTGCGGAAGGTTGTAGAGCTGCCCAGCCAAGCGCGACGTGCCCAGCCCGAAAGCGAACCCGGATACCTTCTCGGGATCGAGCTTGAACTCACGCAGCACATTAGGGTGTATCATTCCTGAGCCTCCAATCGTCACCCAGCCAGCGCCGCCACACGAGGGGCACCCCTCACCCCGGCACACAGAGCAGTC
Organism: bacterium; assembly: GCA_017853605.1. GTDB lineage: Bacteria > Bdellovibrionota_C > UBA2361 > UBA2361 > OMII01 > OMII01. The sequence continues at coordinate 11,168 of JAFMJG010000013.1, read as the reverse complement.
TATCTGCGGACCCACCGAGGGTTCCGTGTACGGGTAGAACCGGGGGGTAAAGCGCACCTTGCGCCGCTTGCCGTACAGCTCCTTCAAAATGTGCGTGATGAGCCCAAGCAGGTGGGCGAGGGTCAGGCCTGGCTCAACCCACACCAGCTCATATTGGTGAAACATTGCAGTATGAGAAGCATCCTCCTTCTCGTTTCGGTACGAGCGGCCATACGACGCAACCTTGACTGGTAGTCGACAGTTCTCAAAGATCGCCCGGTGCTGCAGGATGCGGGCCTGCACAGAGGTAGAATGGGTGCGGAGCACGTGGCCCGTCTCTGTATAGAAGGTGTCCTGCAGGTCCCGGGCCGGATGGTGCTTCGGTATGTTCAGCGAGTCGAAGCAGTAGTAGCTGGTCTCAATCTCGGGCCCCATGACGCTCTGAAAGCCAAATGGGCGCAGCACCTCGGTGATCCTATCCTCAACGACCGATATCGGGTGAATTGAGCCGAGCCCTGTTGCGGCTTCGGGAAGAGAGACATCGAGATACTCGCTCGAAAGCTGCGCCTGCAGAGCCTCACTGCGGAGCGCCCTTTCCCGGGACTCAATCCCCTCCTCTACTGCCACGCGAAGCTCGTTGAGGAGCGCTGCAACTGTCGGCTTCTCCTCTGCGGGCACATCTCGAAGCCCCTTGAAGAGCTCCTTTACAAAGCCCTCTTTTGAGACCCAGTCGCGCTTCATGAGCTCCAGATCGTCCCTTGTGCGGGCCTCCTTGAGCTGCTGCCCGAATCGGGCCATGAGTTCCTTGATGTTTTGGGGAGAGAGATCAACGCCCATTGTCTATTCCTTGTGCCCCAGCCCTTCTCGGTGGGAACGCAAAAACCGCGTACCAGAATGTAAGCCAATCGCCCAGTTGGGTAAAGGCTCTGTCGGCGCCGCAACAGCCCGCCCGGCAAGGGCTTTTTGCCTGTGGCTCACAAGCGCTTGTTGCCAGCCCCCTGACATCAGGGTAGAAGCCCGAGGAGCAAAGAAACGGTCCGTATCTTGAAAGATTCCCTCGCCTCCACTCGCCTAACTGTCTTCCTCATCGTGCTCCTGGACGTCATGGGGCTTGGGCTCATCATCCCCGCCCAGCCCTTTCTGGCGAAAAGTTTCGGCGCCTCTGCGGCAACGGTCACGCAGCTTGGGACCGTGTATTCGCTGATGCAGTTTATCCTCAGCCCGGTTTGGGGAGCCCTTTCAGACCGTTTTGGTCGGCGCCCCATTTTGCTCATGACGCTGTCTGTTACGCTGTGCGGGCACGTTGCGTTTGCCCTCTCAAGCACCCTCACCCTACTCTTCGTTGCCCGGGCCCTGACGGGCGTTGGCGCCGCAAATATATCGACGGCGCAGGCGGTGCTATCAGACACGCACCCGCCGCAGGAGCGCAGCCGCGCGATGGCCCTGATCGGGGCCGCTTTTGGGCTTGGATTTGTGCTAGGGCCCGCTATCGGAGGGGTGCTCTTTCACTTCGACTACCGGGCTCCTGCTGCGCTCGCGGCTGCCCTCGCTGCGGGCAATATCGCTCTCGTGCTCTCGTCCGTGCGAGAGACGAGGCGAGAGGCAGCCGTTGGCGCGCCCGGCAATCGCCATTCGCTCGCCAGCTTCCTCCGTGCGGAGGGCGCCCTGCAGCAGCTCGTGCTGACTACCTTGTGCATGATGACCTCCTTTGCCCTCATGGAGCAGAGCGTTGGGCTGTTTATCGAGAGCGTGTGGGTCGCTCCGGGCGAGGCAAACTCGATGGAGAAGGCCACCGCCCTGACCAGCGCCTTTCTCGTGGTAGTGGGCATCTCTGCCGTTATCGTGCAGGGTTTTCTTGTCAGGCGCTGGCTGGTCTCAAAGAGCGAGTCTTTTCTCTTGCGCTGCGGCCTCCTCGTTATTGCAGCAAGCCTCGTTCTCATCCCGTGTTTAGGCTCGGTAGGCAGCTTCCCGCTCTTCCTCACCTCAGGGGCCCTGTTGGCGCTCGGAAGCGGCCTGTTCAACCCATCGATGCTCGGCTTGATCTCCCTCGCCTGCCCCGCTGACAGGCAGGGCGTCGGGCTCGCCATAAACCAGTCGGCCGCCGCGATGGGCCGGATCCTCGGGCCGCTCTTTGCTGGAGCCCTCTTCTCGCGGGGCTCGGCCCTGCCATTCCTGGCGGGTTCGGTGCTCGCCTGCTTGGCGCTAGGGATGTCCTGGCGGGTTAAGGCCACCCGCTGAAGATCCCCTCTTTGGTGCCGCAGAAAGCAGAGAGAGAAAAAGCCTCAGCTTCACCTCTTCCAGCCCCGTTGCCGCACCCTGAGGGCGCTGGCACTGCAGCTCGTGATAGTACTCGCTGAGGAGCTGCCTGTATTCCTCATCGCCTGTTGGGGTAGTCCCTGCTTCCGTTGCCATGAGTGAGCTCCTCCATGCGTTTCCTGCTTTAACTAGGTTAAAGCAAGCTGGGCAGTTCGCGCATGACGGGGCTTAGGAAGGGCGCTCAAAAAAACTCGGGCGCCCCTGCCTCCTCAAGATAGGGAGGCAGGGGCGCCCGAGAGCGTTCCGAGCGGGCTTTCTATTAGCCCTGCTCGTCCACCGCCAGCATCGTCGGACCATCGTGAGAGTCCATCGGCTCATCCGACGGAGCGCCGTTGGCCTCTGCACCGCCGTGTGGGTCCGAATTCTCTGCGTCCGACGGAGCAGCGCCCTCACGGGGAATTGACAGCGTCACGGCACGCTTCACAAAGAGTGACTTGCCGCCGCTCGACTCTGATGAGCTCAGCCCATCAACAACCTGGTCTGCGATCGCCTCAGGCACGTCAACGAATGAGTACGCTCCACGCACCGCAACGCGATGCACGTCGGTTGCGCTCACGCCGCACACATCGACCACCTTCTGCAGAATCGCCTCTTTTGAGAGCCCCTGCTTGGACCCTGCGCCAACGTAGAGCCTGGCCTCCTTGTCCACCACGACCTGCGGACGCGGCTGGCGCGGCTGCCGAGGCTGCCGCTCTCCGCCATCGCCATCGCGGTCACGTCCGCGACCGCGATCTCGGTCTCGGTCGCGTCCTCGGCCGCGCCGCGACCCATCGCCGAGGTCTCCTCCGCCACCAAGGAAGCGGGCCTGGCTGTCATCATCGATAAGCTCATCGTTTTCGTCGAATTGGCCCTGCGACCGGCCAGCACCACGTGGGCCCCGATCATCCCGATTGCCGCGGCCCTCGCCACGGTCGCGGCGATCACGGCCACGCCGGTCACGTCCACCACGGCCGCCACGGCGCCCGAAGTCCTGGCGATCCTCGTCGCCCTCCTCTGCCTCCTCGTCGCCCTCACCGTACTCCTCGCGCTCATCACGAGCCGCCGGAGAAGCCGCCTTGAGGGACGGGATGACCGTCATGGTGTTGTGAAGCAGGAAGGCAACGATATCTCGCGCGCTCCCGTCTCCGAGCACCTTGTCCGCAAGCTGGGCGAGGCCACTGTCCGACAGGAGCCCCTTCTCAACCGCCTGGTCCCGTAGCTGGGTAAACTTGCCGATAAACACCTGCTCGGGAGAAGGCAGCTCAGCCTTTGCTAGCTCGACCTTCGCAAGCTTGTTCAAGAAGTGGAAGTTAGTGAGGTCCACAGCCGACACGAGGCTGAGAACCTTCTTGGTCTTGGTCTCGCCCTCTGCCGCGTAGCGCGTGAAGTAGACCTCCGGGTCTGCGGGTATCGAGTAGTTGATCACGACATCAAAATCCTGCAGCGGCACGCCACGAGCGGCAACATCCGTGAGGACGAGAGCTGTAACTTCTTTCTTCTGGACCTGCTGAATCGCCTTGCTGAGCTTTATCTGCGGGACGTACCCGATCAGCTTCAGCGATGAAATTCCGCGCTTCTTGAGAATCACGTCCGCAAAATCCGCGTCCGAAGGCGAATTGCAGAAGACCAGGATAGAGTGCCCTGCTTCCATCTCAACCAAATCACACAACGCCTGAGGCTTTGCGAGAAGCGACGTTCCAACTTCAAAATAACTGTGTTGCATATCCTGTGCCACGACTCCTTTAATCGAACAGGTTACTAGCTTTTAGGAGCCTTAAACGGGGCCGGCCTTGCAATCGCGCGAGCAAGCTCTCCAGCGACAACCTTCCCCGTTTACGAGCGTCCAAACCGAAGCACCAACGCCTAGGTCTGGTCCGAATGACCCCCGACGAAATTTACCGTAAATAAAAAATAGAGCCTTCCCTTCAAGGGCTGCGCGCGGCAGAAGACCCTTTCGAACTGCGCCTTTTCTACCGGAGGTTACTGTTGCTGGCCTTGTTGGTGCCGAGCGAACCCATCCGATCTCTTGACCCTTCGCGGCTACGTACAATGAAAGATCGGTCCCGACCTTCCTCACCGGTAGCGCCTTAGTCTATACCATATAGTGCTGAGAGCGGAAACTTCATCGTCATTTTTTCCGCTCCATGCTCAACTATGCTGCATTACTATAGATTTACACTGGTCTCACTTGCATGCTTCCTGCTCCTCGGATGCCAGGTAGCGCAGCAGGCACTCGATGCTACCAACTCACTGGTGTCGCCTACCTCGTTAGAATCAATCGAGATACGACCGTGGGAGCGGACCCCTGTCGGCTCCTTGCCTCAGGTCACCCAGCACGCCGGAGAGGTGCTAGCCATCACTGAGGTCTCATCTTCACCGCCCCAACTTGTCTCGGCTGCCAGTGACGGAAGCGTGATCGTTTGGGACCTGCCAAGCGGCTCGGGCCAACTGCTAAAGAAGCTTCCTTCCAACCCGCAGATAGCAGCCATCGGAGCCACACTGCCCCTTGTAGCATACGTGGATGGCGGAAGGGTTCGGGTGAGCTGCTTGGCGCAGTGCAAGGCCGACTGGTCTCTTGAACGGCTGAAAGCCAGGGCTGTAGCGCTAAGCTTCCACGACAAGGACACTTCGGTGCTGATAGCCGGGGCGGATGGCAGGGTCTACCGCTGGCACTACGAGCTCGAGAGGACTGCGCGCGACGACAAGCAGCGAGACCTCGCATTCGAGCGCTACGTTGCTCACCAGACGCTCATTAGTGGTGTTGCCAGCCATCCATCCGACCGGGCCTTCTTCTCGACAGACTGGGACGGAACGCTCATCGGATGGCTCCCCTATTCTGCTGATGACCAGGGAGGCGCGTATGACACAAACCTCTCTCCGGGACGTTTCTTTGGGCACGTAGGAACGTCCCTGCGGGCTCTTCGCAAGCCAGACCGTGGCATCGCTTCCCTGGCCGTGTCTGCTGACGGCCGGCGGCTCGTTCTCGGCATCGAGGATGGGTACGTAGAGGTATGGGAGGTTCGGGGATTCACCCTCGCAGCACGACACCAGCTTCATTCAGGCCGGGTCTCGTCTGTCGCGATCTCTCGGGACGGTGCCAGGATAGCATCCGTTGGGCGGGATTCTCTGCTAACGGTAAACGAGCTGTCTCCAGACAGTTCCTACGGAGTTTCAGCGACTGCATCGCCCTTCACGATGCAGGAGCTCGACTCGGAAACGGTATCTGGGGGCGTAAGTAACCTGCTTTTTGTCTCGTCGGGCAACGTCGTTTTTTCGACGAAGTCAGGCCAGGTCGGGGAGCTCTCGCTCAAGGGCTTTACTCCCAAGCCGCGCCAAGTCGAACTGCCGCTCCCGGCCCCGCAGTCGCCGCGCCGCGTGGACTCTGACTATTGAGGGTGGCTGCTTTCAGGACGTAATTCTGTTACCGTGTCGGCCTTATGACCTCCTCAGGCCAACCAACGCCAACCCGCTCCGAAATCAATTGGCTGCTCGTGGCGCTGGTCACCTTAAGCACCACGTTTGCTGATCAGGTCTCGAAGTTCTGGGTGCTCAAGCACTTCCAGGAGGGAGAAGTTCTGCCGGTGATCCCGGGCCTTTTCAACATGACCTTGGCCTTCAATCCGGGGGCAGCATTCGGCCTCTGGTCAAATCTCGCGGACGGTCCACGCCAAGTCGTGCTTGCCCTGACAATCCTCTTGGCTCTGACGGTGGTATTCGTGTTTCTCCGCCAGACTGCCCAGAGGGGATGGCTTCCGCAGAGCGCACTTGCGGCGATTATGGGCGGGGCGGTGGGAAACGTCATTGACCGGCTGACCTACGGCAGAGTGGTCGATTTTCTCGACTTTTACTGGTCTAGCTACCATTGGCCAGCCTTCAACATCGCTGACTCGGCTATCTGTGTGGGCGTGGCAGTGCTCATCCTACTTCCGGCGCCAAAACGAACTATAACGGACTCTCCCAACGCAGCGGGCTAAGCAACCCTCCATGCCCTTTGAGCACCGGCCTGCCTCGTTTGCGCCCTATTTTGGATTGCGGCTCATGAAGCTGGATTCTAGTATCGCCTGGTAGTGGTGCGTGGCTGCCGCAGATCAATCTAGTCCTGTTACACCACGGGCTTAGCATTGTCTGCCATACCATACCTAGGGAGGCTGTATGCCCCCCTTAGGATAGCGCCTTCGAGGTACGACCATGAAGATTTTCTGCACGCCAAGCTCCGTTGCCCCGAGAATGGCCTTAGTGGCCCTGGTAGCCGCCATTGCATGTGGGTGCTCTCAGTCGACGGCAGAGGGCGCCGCGATAGGCGGCGCGGTCGGTGCTGGAACAGGCGCCTTAGTCGGCTCGGCGAGCGGTCACGCTGGAGAGGGCGCTGCCTTGGGCGCCACAACGGGGGCGCTCGGCGGCGCAGTGATCGGCGCCAGCTCCGACAAGAACGACGCCAAGAAGGCAACAGAGAAGGAGCAGAAGCAGTTCATGGAGCTGCAGGCCGAAAAGATGCGCAAGCAGCAAGACGAGCTTGACGATCTCAGGCGGCAACGGTACCACGATGCGTACTTTAGCGACCGCTACGGCTCCGGATCTAGCGACTAGAGAAACATCTAACAACTAAGAGGCCCTGACGATGGCAAAACGCTCCCTCCTTTTCTACTCCGCTCTATCCCTAGTGGTGGCCTCGACGGTTGCAGGCTGCACTAAGCCGAAGCAGACAACCGCTATCGGTTCAGCCACCGGCGGAATCGTCGGTGCCGGGCTGGGCGCCATCGTTGGGAACCAGACCGGCAACGCAGGGAATGGCTTGGCGATAGGAGCTGTTGCCGGTGCAGCCACCGGCGCGCTGATCGGCAACGCCCTTCAGGCCCAGCAGGAGACCGCCCAGAGCCAGGACGAGGCTCTCGAACGCCAGGACCGGCTCATCCAGGCCCAGCGGCAGGAGATCGACGAGCTCCGCGCCATTCAGTCCGATCCTCCTGTGGCTGTGCCGTCCTCACGCTCCCACTACCTGCCCAGCCCATCACAACACTCGCTGTCGCCAGAGGCCGCGCGAAAGCTCGCTCAGCTAGAGAGGCGCGGCCCGGCTCCCAGGCCTGCCGCAGCAGCAGCCCCGCTGCGCACCGATGTTGAGCCGCGCGGCCGCTACCAAGGCGCCGCAAAGCCAGCGGCAGCGAAGCGCGCGGCAAAGGCGCCAGTTGTGCAGCAGGAGACAACAGAGGTCATCGAGACCACGGTCGAGGAGCGCGCTGGAGGAACGAGCATGACAGAAACCGACATTGTCGAGGTTGAGAGCTCGACCACATCGGGCCTCGCGCCAAGCTCCCAGCAGGAGGGAAGCTGCGCGGAGGCAGCTGGAGAGGACCAGTCAGCGCAGGCAGCCTCAGAGATCTCCCAGAAGCTTTACCACCTCCGGCGCGCGCAGCGGCTCTGCCCAGGCAACGCCAACTACCACGCAGAGCTCGGCGAGGTCTACTTGGCCATGGGGCGCAACAGCGATGCCCAGTATGAATTCAGGGAGGCGCTGAAGAAAAACCCGGGACTGCAGTCTGCAAAGAATGGGATTGAAAGGGCGAAATCCTCCCCTCCAGAGAAGTTTTAGCCGCTACAAGGAGCGCTGATGTCATGAGGAGACCCCTGTTTGCTGCGCTGCTCATCCTCTCGGCCTGCCAAGGCGGACAAATTGGATCAACCGAGGCGGGCGCAGTCGGCGGAGCCGCAGCAGGCGCAGGGCTAGGCGCCATAATCGGCCACCAAACCGGCAACACCGGCGCGGGAGTCGCTATAGGGGCTGCAGCAGGCGCCCTAGGGGGAGCCCTCATAGGCTCCCAGCTCGACAGGGAGAACAGGCGCCTGGATAACCAAGATGCCCTCATCGCTCAGCAGGGAGCGGTGCTAGAAGAGAACAGGAGGCTGCTCGAGGAGCTTCGCGCCAAGGGTGTTGATGTGCGGGACTCACCCAGAGGGGTCGTCATCAACCTGCCCGACGTGCTGTTTCAGTTCGGCAAAGCCGTGCTCACTCCCGCTGCGCTAGCCACCATCAGGGAGATCACGGCCGCCCTGCAGAACGCCCCGAGCCGCCAGCTTTCAGTCGAGGGGCACACCGATTCGATCGGGACCATCGAGTACAACTATAGGCTCTCTGACGCCCGCGCCCGCTCGGTCGCCGACAGCTTGGCCGACAACGGCATCGCCCCCCGCCGAATCCAGCTTCGTGCCCTCGGCGAGACGGATCCGATCGCTTCAAACCGGACGGAGGATGGCCGCCGCCGCAATCGCCGGGTAGAGGTCGTGATCCTTAATCCAGGCTAGCCGGCTGCCTCAGCTGGCAACCGCTTCCTTGTGGTAGACCTTCATCGGAGGCTGCGTGCCGTTGATGACATCCGGCGTGATGATGACCTCCTTCACGCTCGTGTTGCTCGGGATGTCGTACATGACCTCAAGCATGGCGTGCTCGATAATCGACCGTAGTCCGCGGGCCCCTGTCTTCTTCTCGAGAGCCTTTTTGGCGATAGCATCGAGAGCCTCTGTGGTGAAGGTCAGCTCGACCCCCTCCATTGACAGCAGGGTCTGGTACTGCTTGATGAGCGCGTTCTTGGGCTTTGTCAGGATCTCGATCAGCGCCGGCTGGTCGAGCGGCTCAAGGCTTGAGACGACCGGCAGGCGCCCGATGAACTCCGGAATCATCCCGAACTTCAGCAGGTCCTCCGTCTCAAGCAGCGCGAGCGGGTTCTCCCGCTTCTCTGCCATCTGGACGATGTTGTTGCCAAAGCCTAAGCCCTTCTTGCCGCTGCGCTGGTTGATAATCCTCTCAATTCCATCGAAGGCCCCACCAACGATGAAGAGGATGTTCGAGGTGTCAACCTGTATGAAGTCCTGTTGGGGATGCTTGCGGCCGCCCTTCGGCGGAACGTTCGCTTTCGTCCCCTCAATGATTTTGAGCAGCGCTTGCTGCACGCCTTCGCCCGACACATCGCGGGTCACCGACGGGGTGTCGCTCTTGCGCGCGATTTTGTCTATCTCGTCGATGTACACGATGCCCCGCTGCGTCTTTTCAATATCGTAGTCGGCCGCTTGCAGCAGGTTCACGATGATGTTCTCTACGTCCTCACCCACGTAGCCAGCTTCCGTGAGGCTTGTCGCGTCCGCGATCGTGAACGGCACGTCAAGAATTCTCGCCAGCGTCTGGGCAAGCAGAGTCTTCCCCGATCCTGTCGGGCCAATCAGAAGGATGTTCGACTTCTGGAGCTCAACTGCGCCCTTGGCTGCATGGTTGTTTTGGATGCGCTTGTAGTGGTTGTGCACTGCAACTGAGAGAACCTTTTTCGCGTGCTCCTGGCCGATGATGTAGTCATCGAGCGATGCCTTGATATCCTTTGGGGTTGGGACAGCCAGGCGGTTAGTTTGGTGGGCATGCCCATCAAACTCCTCGGTAAGGATGTCATTGCACAGGTCGACACACTCGTCGCAGATGTAGACTGATGGCCCAGCAACAAGCTTCCGGACCTCCTCCTGAGTCTTGCCGCAAAAGGAACAGATGAGATTTCCGCTGCCCTTGCCGTTGTCCTTAGCCATCGCTTAGTCCCCCAGAAAAACCCTTTGGAAAAACCGCTTACCTCATTCAGATGCTTGAACTCGGCTAGAGGATTGCCCAAATAGGGGAAGCTCTTGAGGGCCGTCTTTTCCCTCACATGGGAGGGTCGGCAGGCGCTGCGCAAAGCTTGAATGAAAAATGACTGACGGACGGTCGGCTGCAAAATTAAAAAACTTGACTTTTTCGGCTCTTTTTACGCTTTTTCAGGGCTTACTTGGCTATCTGCCTGCTTTAATTGCGCATTCCGAGGCAGCTTCAAACGCAGTTCGAACGCCTTGGGATTCGTCCTGCACATCGGCGCCCGCCGAGCCCCGGGCGCGATCAGGGGCTTTTTGAGCCCCTGAGGCTTAGTCTAGAGTCTAAGAGAGAGAGCTTCGCCGCGCTTGCGCGCGCCAGATGAGAGGACACCATGGAAAAATTTAAGGTAAACGACCGCGTGCGCCGCCTGCCCTACACAGTCACGTTGGCAAAGGATTCAACGGCGGCCGCCACCGGCAACGTTGATGGCGACATCGAGACCGTCACGGTATCCGCGCGGGGCTGTTGCGGAACGGTAAAGTCAATGAGGCACGAGACCACCAACACGTCGCAGGAGAACAAGTCGCGGGCGGTTATGGTGAACGTCCTCTGGGATAACGGGACCCTCTCCTACCACGGCCCAGAGGCCCTCGAGCACGCAAAGTGACGGCTCGGGAGGGGCTACTCGGCCTCTTGCCTGAACCGGAACTTTGCCTCCCTTCCCTCTACCAGCCGGTGAATATTGTCGCGGTGCCGCAAGATAACCACGCCAGCGATCACGGCATAGGAGACCGTCGCTGCTTCCGGAAGGTTCATCAGCAGCGAGGACACCGGCACAATCAGGGCAGCTATCAGCGAGGAGAGCGACACAATTCCCGTAAGGGCGAAAACCGCAGCAAAAGCGGCTATCGCGACAACGCCGCTCCAAACATGAAGCGCAATTACGGCGCCAAGGGCTGTGGCCACCCCTTTTCCCCCCTTTAGGAACGGGGGCAGCGAGAAGCAGTGGCCGCACACAACAGCAGCAGCTGCAGCTGCAGGAAATGCGCCACGGGGAGCGAGGAGGGAGGCAACAAGGACGCCGACAGCTCCCTTGAGCACGTCGCCAAGCAGGGTCACCAGCCCTGCTCTCTTGCCGATAACCCGCGCGACATTTGTGGCGCCCACGTTCCCGCTGCCGTGGGCCGTAATGTCCACCCCGTGCATGCGCGACACAAGCTTGCCCGTGGGAAAGGCTCCGAGCGCGTACAGCGGGACAAGCAGAATCCACGAAAACAGATCGCTCATGACCTAAGGC
>JAFMJG010000122.1 GCA_017853605.1 bacterium | reverse complement strand
TGGCGAAGCTGGCCGGTGTGGCGCGAGTCTAACCGCGTGGGAAGCACCCTGATGTGGGTGACCAACCTGCACTCCGTGAGCGTTTCCACAAAGCTCGTGTCGCTGCCCGAGATCTTTTTCCTCCGTCTCGATGGGATCGCCCCGCTCTTCCACGTCTTCCCCGACACGAGCGGGCAGACCACGGTGAACAAGCCCCTCTTTGACCGGGTCGTTGGCCCGCTCATGTGGATTGGGCTGGGCACATGCCTCGCTGCCTGGAAGCGAAAGCCGCTGGAGCTCCTGCTCGTTCTCTCATTTGTGCTTACGATCGGCGTGGGGTGCATGCTCACCATGGGAGGCTCCTACTGGCCCAAGATCGTGCTCCTCATGCTCGTGGGGGTAATCTTTGTGGCGATCGGGTACGAGGCTGTCAGCTGCGCATGCGCGGCGATTGCGGGGGGAGCGGCAGGGCTTCTGCGGCAGCCGGTGCTCGTTTGGCGGCGGGTGGCTGCGGGAGCAGTGTGCGCGCTCTTTTGCGGGGCCGTAATCGTTGAGGGCGCCCTGGCTTGGGACAAATTCCGCACAGCAGGCGCGTATGACGCGAATGTCGCCTCGATTCTCGGGTGGAACGTTGCTGCGCTGCCGCCTGGCACCAAGGTATGCGGCGTCGAGGATGACGCGGTCGACCTCAACCACCTCGAGGTCGTTTTTGTCGCCAACAAGCAGGCCAGAAAGGGGATGGGGCGCAACACCCCGGTGGCAACGGCCTTAGCTCAGTGTGGCGAGGGCCCAGCGGTGTGGATTATTTCGGCCAACCAAGGGGAGCTGGAGGCAGCCTTGCGGGCGAAGTTCCCGAACGCGCAAGTGACCCAGATCCTGTCTCCCCGTGCCGAGCCGATCTTTAAGGTGCTCAAGGCCAGCTAGGCTCGCCGGGCCAGCGCGGGGTACGGCGTCACTTCACAAACAACGCGACCGCCGGAAGCTTTCCGTATGAGAATGTCTCTGCCGCCTTGCCGCTCTCGGCAACTGCCTGGGCCGCGCTCTCTGAGGCGCTGGTGTTGATGATGAACACGCACGGGCAGCTCTTGGCCTGCATGAAGCTCCTGATGGCAGCCGGCACGTCCGTTGGCTGCTCGGTGGTATAGGCGGCTTTTGGGAACATGAGCGGATACATCGACTCCTTGAAGTCGGTGCTGTGGCTTGAGAAGTTCACCATGTTTGTGACCTCTGTCCGCTCAATCGGCAGGTGCAGCAGCCAGTTTATGATTGAGTCCTTGCGGCCATCCACGTCGCGCAGGTAGCTGTAGTTCCACATCGACCATGGAATGGCTGCAGCGGCCACAATCGCGGCGGATAGCGCCTGAGACCTAACCTTCGCCAGCCTCAAGATTGTGTCGAGCCCCACAGCGCAAGCCATCGGCGCCAGGAGGGCGAAGATAATGAGGTGCGGCGAGAAGTTGCCCTCCACCATGAACGAGGAGCCAACGAGCGTCAGCACCGCGGCAGAAATGACAAATATTGAGAAGGGATCAAGGCGCAGCGAGCGCCATGCGAGCACGAGCGCGCCTAGCGCCGCGAGGCCTGCGCTCCACGCCTCAAGGAGCCCCCGCGAGCAGCCATACTGCGCCGCATTGTCGCGCTCGTAGAAGAACCGCAGCGTTTTTTCAAGGTGCATCCACAACGTCTGCGCGATGGCAGCGATGCTGATCCCCTCTTGGCCTGGCTTGGGATGCAGCAGCCAGAGCTGCGAGTGGACTCGTGACGAGTTTGGGAAGCCGTAAACGATCAGGTACCACAGCTGGGCGCCAAAAGTTACGAGGAAGCCAGCAGTAGCCATGGCGAGGAGCGCCGCAAAGGGCCGCAGGCGCCCGTGAGGCTCGGCCTGCCGGTAGTTGGGCGAGAGAAAGAGGGCAAGCAGCCCGGCGGCAAGGGCCCCTGGGAGGATGTGTGTGGCTGAGTACGTGTTGAGCGCCAGCCCGAGTGCTGCCCCGAGAAAGGCGCTGTTCTTCTTGGACGGCTTGCTTACGACGCAGCCGAAGGCCCATGTCACAAGCCCGATGGTAAAGGCGGCGGTTATGTACTGGAAGCCCGTTCGGGAGAAGTGCACGTGGAAGTGAAAGGGCGCCACAAAGGCCAAGAAGATGAGCGCCACGCGGCCGCCGTACGCCGCCCGCAGGCCGAGCGCAAAACAGAGCGCCGACAGGATGCCGCACACGGCCGCCATCGAGCGCACCCCGAGGAGCGTTGACTCGCCGGCCACCTGGGCGGGCAGGCTCAGCAGCCAGTTTCCGAAGTTGCCGTGCCCACCATACCCGTTGAAGCCCCACATCGCGGGAGCCGCTTTTGGCCCGAGAAACGTGGGCACAACGTAGACGGCGATGCCCGACTCATCATTGTGGATGGCGGAGGGAAACTCAGTGAGCTTCACCGTGCGGGCAGCGACGGTAAGCGCAACCAACATCACCGCGATGAGGAGCGCGAACCTTGAGCACTTGGACGGGACGGCCATGTCGGGCGAGAAAGATCTCATGGGGGTAACCTTATCAGGCGCTTACCTATGCCCCTGCGACAGTAACAAACCGATCCCGTGCGTGCAACGAGCGACCTCTGTTGAGGGAGCTTGCATGGGGCACGGCCGCTGCCGGCGATTGCTCGCCCTCGTTTCGCGGCGATGGCCGCAAGCGCCGGCAACACGGAAAGATCACCACTTCTTAGCGCTCTACAAGGGTGCGATACTTTCCGCGAGCTTTTCCCGAGTCGGGAACCTCGGTTTGCCTATGAAGCGATCCCTGTTTAGCGTGGCGTTTCTCGCCTGCATCGCCATCACCGCTGTGGCCTTCATCGTCGCGGTCGCGGACCACGCTGCCCAGCGCAATGCCCTGAGCGCCTTCAGCCCGCTGATCGGCGTGCTTGTGGCCGCTGGCGATCCGCTCTCCCGTGATGGGGCGACGGCGTTTCCGCGTGTCTGGCTCGGCCTATCAGCGGTCCTGCTGCTCGCCACAACGTCGCGCGGCGCCGGCCCACGGTGGATGTTCGGGGTGGGGCTGTGCCTCGCCCTTGGCGCCCAGCTGCTCCTGATTGACCAGGACTTCTGGCAGTCAGCGCTTCCTTCTGTCTCACCAGAAAGGCGCAGCTACATCCGATTTTTTGGGGGCGCCGCGCTCTATCTCGTGGCGGCGCTGTGCATGCTTGGGGCGCTCAAGAGAGCCGCAGCCAGAGATGTGCTTGGCTCAGCAGAGGGCGAGCGGGGCCTCTTCGGGCTGCAGGACTTGGCGCTCCTGCTGGTGGTGGTGTGTGCGGCCCTGCTGCTGCGGGTGTACGCGCTCAACTACATCTCGAACTACTTTGAGGGGGAGCTGAGCCCGTACTCAGCCGGAGCAACATCTCTCGTGGGGATGCTCTACGCCAACCACGGCATGCACGGCCCGTGGGCTCCGCTCGGCATCCTGTACTACCTTCCGATTTACGTGACCACGAGGGCCTTTGGCACGGATCTCCTGTCGCTCAGGCTCTCCTCGGCGCTGGTCGGGGTGCTGACGGTGCCGCTCATGTACCTGCTGGCGTCCCGCCTCGCGGGGCGGGCGGCGGGCCACGTTGCGGCGGCCCTCTTTGCCCTCAACGCGCTTCACATAGGCTGGAGCAGGACAGACATCCATCCACACGGCGTCACCACCTGGCCGTCACTCCTGCTCTGCTACTCGCTGCTGCGCGCCTACCAGACACGAAGGGCGAGCTGGGGCCTCGCCGTGGCGCTCTGCATGGGCCTCACGTGGCACCAGTACCCTTCGGGGCAGAGCGCCGTAAGCATTCCGATCATCGCTATAGGGATGTACTGGCTGCTAAACCGCTTTGCAATGCCGGTCACCCGCGGGCAGCTGGCGCTCGTTGGCGGCGGCGTGGTGCTGTGGTTTGCGAGCCTGCCGCTGCAGCAGTGGGCCATGACTGGAAGGCTCGTCTTCTCAAACCCTTTCAGCCTTACAGGCCCTCGGGCACTCTGGAGCACCTACGGAATCGAGCCGACACCGATTGGCATCGCGCTCTTCACCGCGAAAGAGGCGTTGCTTCACCTGTCCGACGTCCTCGTTGGGCTCTTCTACAAGGTTCCCTACACCTTTCACCAGGAGTGGCTGCCGTACTCGTGGGACATGACCTCCCGCACCATGCCGTGGATTGAGATGCCCCTCATTGTGGCTGGCCTGTGCGTACTCCTCCTGCACGCCAGGCGTTTTGAGTCTGCCGTAATCATCGCCTGGCTTGTTGCGGCGGTCCTTCCTGGCATTCTGGCTGAAAGGGCGTACCCGAAGCGCCTGTCGAGCTTCTTCCCAGCGCTGGATATTGTGGCAGCGATAGGCTTTGCGGCGCTCCTCTCAATGGCTGTTGCGCACGGCTCATCGTGGCGGCGCAGGGTGGTGCTGGGTGCCACGGCCTGCACGATGGCCGGCTACTTTGCGTTTCAGGGGCACGTGTGGTTTTCGGGCCGCTTCTGGAAGTACGGTGAGCCCTACGAGATCAAGATGTCCCAGGAGATCGCGAGGCGCATCTCTGCCGGCACTGTGTCGATCTTTTTTGTTGGGGGCGGGTACGAGGTTGGCAAGTTCACCTACCTGCTGCTCGACCACCTTACGGCGCCGGAGAACCGCCCCAACCTAATTGCGTTCTCCTCCGAGGGAGCCGCTCCGAGCGTCATGCCCGATCCGCTTGGGGTGCGGAAGCGGATCCTTGAAAACTGGCCTTACGTGTGGACAAAGCTGCGCGACCAGGCTGACGAAACCCTCTCGAACAGCGAGTGGAAACGCCTTAACTTCTTCATCGCGGACTTCAAGAGCGCTCCGGCCACGACGCAGGCCCTCATCCAGCGGGCTGTCGCCTCGTGTCCTGGAGCACAGCAGGAGGAGATCCTCCCGGGGCCGACTGTGGCGGCGGTAAACCAGCTCACGCTGCATGTGGTGAGCTGTGACATGCCGCCACATGGCCCACAGTAGGACGGTGACGCATGGCCCCTGCGCTGCCCGCCAGGCTTGATTAGCCTGATTGAGCACCGAGAAAACCGCATGCTACCATCCCGGCATGACTCTCTGCTTATGGTCGATCATCTTCCTCCTGGCGCAGCTCACGGTGTGGAGCGTTAGCCGGCTCGCGACAGGCCCATGGGTTGCGGTTCAGCTGTTCGGGCGTGCGCTCCTAGACCACGGAACGGCGGTCGGGCTCACGATGGCTGCCCTCTCGGCGCTTGGGGCTCTCATCGCCCTGCGGGCCCGCCGAGCGAGCCCTGCGGGTTCCGGCTTCGTTGCGCTCCTCTCGGCGATCGGTCTCGGCAGTGCAGCCTGGACCTTTCGCCTCTCCCAGCAGGGCACGGCTGCAGCGGCTGCGTGGGCGGCATGCCTCGCTGCCTCCATCCTTGTGGGCCTCATCTGGAAGCCAGCTGTGGCGGCAGCGGGAACGCTCGCCAGCGCCTCACGAGGCAGCGGGGCAGGCCAGCAGGGGCTTGCGCCCCTGAGCCCTGCACAGTGGGCTGTCACGATTCTCGTGCTGTCTGCGAGCGCGGCGCTCTACGGCTATCGGCTCATGGACGTGCCTGGCGAGCTCAACGCCTTTGGGACACAGGCGATAGTGAGCGCCAAGCGGCTACGTGATGGGCAGCTCATGTTGAGCGACATTATTCTCTTTCGGGAGATGACCCAGGAGGAATCGGGGCACTCGCTCCTCTTTGTTTTGTGGCACACGGCGAGCCAGGCCGTTTTCGGCAAGCTCTCTGTGCTATCGGCCAGGATAGCGTGCGCATCCGCGGTGTGGCTCAGCATCATCCTTATGCTAAGGGTGGCTCGGCAGCTGCTAGGAAACTCCTTCGGGGTGCTGTGCATGGTGGTGTATGCGTGCATGCCGCTCACCTTCTTCAACGCGCGAAACGAGGGGATCTTTGGCTTCTCGGCGTTCCTGCTGCTGGCGTGCCTCGACGTGCTTTTCTCGTTCATGCGGCGCCCAACGGGCGTGCGCACGGCTCTTCTCGGGGCTAGCTTCCCCTGCATCTTCTACGGCCTGGCGAACATCAAGCTGATGTATGCCGCTGCGGCAAGCGTGCTTCCTCTTGTTGCCTGGAAACAGGGGCGCTGGCGGGAATGGGCGAAGGGCCTGGGGCTGGCTGCGCTTGTTGCGGTTCCCCTGCTCACGCCGCAGTTTCTGCACTTTTCGCTCGTGCGGCGCATGATGCGCGGCCGGGGCGAGCACCTCTTTGGCGGCGTGCTGCCGCACCTTGCGATTATCGATCCTGAGAAGCGGGGGGTGTGGGGCAACGCGAAAGCGATCCTCGAGACCAACTACGGCATCCTCTCAAAGGGCATCATCGGGCCGTGGCAGGAGCTGCCCTCCGTGATGCCTGGCCTTATGGGTATCCTGGTTGTCGTGGGGGCTGGTCTCTGTGTTGCCCGGCTCTCTAGGCCGGACCGGTACGTGGCGCTCGGTGTTGCCGCTGCGGGATACTTTGCGCCGCTTATCGCCATCCCGCTCGTGTGGAACCGCGTCCTCCTGCTCAACATCGGCCAGACGCTCTTGATCGGCGTTGTGTGGCACGAGCTTTGGCAGCTGAGCGCCTCCTCCGTGCTGCGCCGTTGCGCCCGTGTTGCGCTGCTCTCCGCGCTCGCCGTGTTCTTGGGATCTGCTGAGCCGCTCACAACGGCCTTCTTCCGGCAAAACCTCGGAGTCTCCGCAGTCAGGGATGACATCATCCTGCGGGCTGATGGCCGGGTTGTGTTCGTTACGGACAGGGTTGAGACGGCCCTCAACTTCTTGCGCTGGAACCCGCCGCAGCTTGGGAGGGGCTCTGATGCGCGAACCCCGATCGTTGGCATTCGGGAGTCTGGCGTTGCCGCCACGGCGCAGGTGATAGAGTCGCTCGGCATATCGGCCGCGATCTACAGCAACGACAAGTTTCCGCCGCAGGTTTCGGGCTCGTCCAAGTGGAGGGTCGAGGAGGGGCCATCTGGGATGGCAGTTGCGTGGCACGACGGCCCAGTGACGGGAGGCGACGTCTTTGTGGCATCCCTCGACCCGTTCACCCTTAACCGCAGCTCAGAGGTGTTCTTCGGCAAGTTCAACTACCGGAGCCCCTACCTCTTTGAGGGCAAGATACCCAGCGAGTCGCTGCGGCTGGCGCTTGCGCTGCCCTACGGCGTCTCAAAGGGGGCGATCTTCGTGCGTGATGGCGAGAGCTACTCGCCCCCCGTTACTGTGCAGCTGGACCAGGGCGCAAGCCCGCTCGTGGAGGTTGCAAGCGAGCCGGCAGCGCGCAGGATGGTGTGGAACGCCGCCCCCGCGCTCCAGCAGGGTGAGCACACGATCAGCCTTGCCCCGCAGGCTGGAGCCGAGAGCGCATTTGCAAGCGAGGTCGTGTTTGTCGGCACTCGGGCGAAGTGAGCGGCGGCGCTGCTGGGGCGAGCGCCTGAGGCTGGCCTAAATCGTCCTTGTTGGCAGTTGCCCGTTTAGGCATACTTTTCGCCAGTGGAGGGCCCTCGCGGCGCCCTTATGGCCTTGGTCAGGGGGACCTAAGCAGCACGTGAGCAGAGCTGCTTGCAGTTGCCCTGCAGCGGCGCTCCCCTCCCAAGGAACGAGTCCTTGCGGCGTTACGTTATTCCGGCACCCGGTTTTGGAGGCAGCATGAAGAAAGGCAGGTGGCTTTGGGGCCTCATCGTTTTGGCGACGGCAGTCAATGTGCTCTGGTTCGTTCAGCACTGGACGCAGCTGCCGCTTGCGTGGGGATTTTCGTTTCTTCCGGAACGAACAGTGTCTTCCTTGGTGTGCGGAATAGGGCTTGCGGCAGCGCTGCTAAGCTTTTTCTCTCACCTGCTCGGCCGCCGCTGGCTGCGGGCGCTGCTGCTGCTCGGCGGCGTGGCCGGAGTCGTTGGCGCCCTCTGGGATGTGAAGACCTTCGACCAGGTTTTCCCGCCAGTGATGGGGATGACTCTCGCGGGCGCGTGCGTTGGAGCGATCTGCTTCAGGATGCGGGAAGATGACCAGCCGCACGACACAGGACGGCTGATGCTTTCCTTCCTGCTCTACACATTTGCCAGCATCAACCTGCTGCTGGCGATCGGGCCCTACACTACATTTACCCCCGGCTACATTCAGGACGGCATCTCGCCGCCCCCTTCGCTCGCGTATTTCTACTACGGCTCAGTGCACTCCGACATTAGCGTGGTGTCAGCCGCGCTGCGCCGCCTTATCAACTTCTTTTTCGGGGACTTCAGCATAAGCGCGACCACGCTTAGCTCGGTCCTCCTCGTTTCGCTGGGGCTCGCCTTCGCGGCCCTTGCCGTGCAGCTCGTCTACGGCGCCATGTGGGGATGGCTCCTGATCGTGGCTGCCTGGAGCGACCGTTGGCTGCTTGCGTCTGGCATCTCCTCCTCTGTTGTGAGCCACCCAATCCTCTCTGCCGGAGCAGTGGTTTTTCTCGCCGCCTGGGCGCTCACCCGCGCGCCTGGCATCCTCTCGTGGCGTGAGACATGGCTCCTCGGCGCGTTTAATGCCGGGAGCGTGATCTACAACCTCTACTCGTATTCCGCGGCGCGCGTTCCATGGGTCATCGGCTCGGCGGTTGCGGCGCTCGTGCTCCTGCTGCGCGGCGCCGTGCCCCTCAACGCAAAAGGGGCGCAGAGGATCCTGGCTGCGATGGGCCCCTCTGTCGCGGTTGTTGCCGCGATCCTCTTCCTCGTTTTCGGGGGGAACGTCGAGCGCTTTAAGGCGCAGCTCTTCATTTCGCCGCGAGCCGAGCAGATTATCAAGAACGTCAACGACTACCACGTGAAGGTCGTTCCGATGCACGACGTGGACATGCCTATCTGGTGGGGAACTGGTCGGCCAGAGGGAATTAACGTCTGCCTGTACTGGCCGCGCACGCCCGGCGAAATCGCGGAAAAAGCGGCCTGGTTCATGGGCGAGCTCGCACAGGAGTCGCCGGTCGCACCGTACCTGCTCGTGCTCGGCGCGGTGGCGCTAATCGTCGGGCTGCTAAGCCCGGCGGCTCGGCACCGCCATTTCACGGCGATTGCGGGCATCATCATGGCCGGCGCCTTCGCGCCGTTCATCCTCGCCCAGGACACGTCGGCGTACCGCCGAGGGCTCAGCACAGACCTCCTTGTGCTTGTGCTCGTCGTGGGTCTGTTCGCCTCAAAGGGGCGCCCTGGCAGGCTGGGAACCCTCTCTGCGGCGCTTGGCTTCGCGTTCTGTGCGCTCAAGGGGCAGCTTGAGGTTCGGGCAGTGTTCAACAAGACCCTGCACACGCCGCTGTGCATCGTGTGCCCCGAGCACTTCAACGCGCGCGCTCTCGCAAACGACCCGATCTTCCAGTCAGTGTCGCAGCGCCCCCTCAGGTTCATCATGGACGGCAAGGGAGTTGCGCTCAACTACTCGCGCTGCGCCTCCCTGGCGCTCGAGACCTACGAAATGAAGAAGCTTGCTCCCAAGCTGTCAGTCGTGACGCTCGGCCAGCGTGCCCCCTCGGAGGAGTTCGCGGGGATGCAGCCGGGTGACGTGATGGTGCTCGTGTGCCCCTCCGCCGGAGAGGCCGAGGGCGAGAGCAAGGCGGCTTGCGCGGGACAGCCACCGTTTGGAAGGTGGCTCGGGACGGTCATTGATCCCAACGATGAGCAGCACAAGCGGCCAAAGTGGGTGTTTATTGAGAAGTAGCGCCTTCGCCGGGCAGACGCGAAGCTAGGGGTGACCCCAGAGCTCGTA
>JAFMJG010000012.1 GCA_017853605.1 bacterium | reverse complement strand
GTTCAGCCGCGAGCTTCGGCAGCGCAGTTTTCTCTGACATGCTTGGAAGCGGCAAGGCCCCTGCGTTCAGAAGCACCAAAAACAGCCGCAAGACGATAGTCCTCGGCATCGACGGTATGGACCCCGTCCTCCTTCAGCGGTTCGTCGCGGAGGGGGCCATGCCAACCTTCAAAGCCTTCATGGAACGCAACGCGTCGGGGGTGCTGTCGACGACGATGCCTCCCCAGAGCCCAGTTGCGTGGTCAAGCTTCATTTCGGGCACTAATCCCGGAGGCCACGGGATCTTCGACTTCGTGCACCGGGACCCTAAGCTCCTTTTGCCCTACCTGTCGACGTCCCGCTCCTTTGGATCGGATTCAGGGATCTCGCTCGGCAAGTGGAACCTCCCCCTCGAAAGCGGCCACGTGGAGCTGATGCGCAAGGGTCGCCCGTTTTGGTCGATTCTGGAGGAGCAGGGGATATCCTCAACCATCTTTGCAATCCCGGCGAACTTTCCCGTTATTGAGGAAGCGGGGGTGCAATCCCTCTCGGGGATGGGTACTCCGGACCTTCTCGGAACCTACGGCACGTTCACCCTCTTCTCGGAGGTCGATGTGCCTGACTCTAAGGGATGGAACGGCGGCAGGCTCGTTAGGGTGCGCCCAGTCAACAACGTTTTCAAAGCCTCCCTGGAGGGACCCCCTAACTCGTTCAGGCGCGACTCCGCGCCTGCCTCCTTGCCGGTCGTCATTGCGCGGGATCCTACAGAGCCCCTGGTCAAGATCGACATTAGCGGGAAGCAGCTCATCATCAAGCAAGGGGAGTGGTCTGAGTGGGTGCCGCTGTCGTTTGAGTTCGTGCCGCTCTTCGCGTCAGTGGGGGGGATGGTTCGGTTCTACGTGAAGCAGGTGCACCCGACCCTCAAGGTGTACGTGTCCCCGATCAATATCGACCCGATGGACCCGACCCTTCCGATAGGCTCCCCGTCATCCTACGCTACCGAGATCGCACAGGCTGCCGGGCGCTTCTACACCCAGGGGTTTCCTGCCGACCAGAAGGCGCTGGCGATGGGGGTCCTCTCGGATGAGGAGTACTTCCACCAGGCGAAGATAGTGATTGAGGAGAACTTCCGGATCCTGGACTACCAGCTCTCGCGCTACTCAGATGGCTTCTTCTTTTTCTACTTCTCCTGTATCGACCAGAACTGCCACATGCTGTGGAGGCTGTGTGACCCGAGCCACCCGCTCTACAAGCCCGACGCAAGTGTCGAGCTCAAGAACTCGGTAAAGTGGCTCTACAGCCGGATGGATGAGGCGCTCAAGTTGGTGCTCTCAAGGGTTGACCAAGACACCACCTTCTTCGTGCTTTCAGATCACGGGTTCGGCACCTTCGAGCGGGAGTTTCACCTGAGCAGGTGGCTCGTCGAGGAGGGCTTCACGGTTCTCAAGGATCCGCAGTCGAAAGAGCCAGGAGACCTCTTTGACCAGGTGGACTGGTCGAGATCGAAGGCCTACGCGCTGGGGATAAACGGCATCTACCTGAACATGAAGGATCGTGAGCCAAACGGAATCGTGACTCCGCCCGAGGCGCAGGCTATCAAGGATCAGATCATCGCCCGCCTGCCGACAGCGCTCGATCCCCGGACGGGGCAGCGCATAGTCTCCACCGCCTACGATTCGGGCAAGATCTACTCGGGGCCCTTCATGGCGCTCGCCCCCGACGTCTTGGTAGGCTACAACCGGGGATTCCGCGTTTCCGACGAAGCCGTGTTGGGCAAGTTCCCCCTTGAGGTAATCGGCGACCGCACTAACCTCTGGTCGGCAGATCACTGCTTTGAGCCTGGACTCGTCCCCGGTGTGCTGCTCTCGAACAAGAGAGACCTAAGAGCGGGGAACCACGGAATCTGGGACCTCGCGCCAAGCATACTGGCGAGCTTTGGCATCGAGGTCCCGCCAGAGATGGACGGATCTCCCGTTCAGAAGAGCTAATCTGGTCTGGCTGCTCCAACTCGTAGATAGCAGCTCTCGTATCGGCCGAAGCCAACCGACTATCGGTAGTGGTCCTGCACTACGCCATTTCCGTACTGGATACGAACCCAGCGGTTTCCAAGACACGCAATCGGCCATGCGCCCCCTGTATAGCAGTAAGAGGCATCACACTGGGCGACAAAAGAGCTCACCACCTCGGTTAATCCTCCCCCGCCGGGCACGGTGTAGATCTTAAGGTGCGGGCCCCCACCGGCTCCAACTCCCGTCAAGAGATCATTGCGCCCATCGCTGTTCCAGTCACACACGAGCGGAACGACCGTGCCTCCAAAGCCAGGGTAGGGGACGATACTGAAGCTCCCGGAAGGCGTGTAGGTTCCTGACACCCATGAGCTACCGGCAAACCAGGCGCTAGCAACCCCCCAAGCGGTGAAGGATGCGGTGACAGACCTGTTGGTGCTCATAGTCACGCTGCACGTTCCTGTGCCGCCGCAGTCTCCCGACCATCCAGCGAACGTGTAGCCGCTCGATGGAGATGCGCTCATGCTTACAGTGCTGTTGGTAGCGTAGTACCCGCTGCCCTGGCTGACGGTTCCCCCTGATCCAACATTCACCGTTAGGTAGTACGATGACGGGGTGTTAGTGGCCGTGTAGGTCGGTGTAGCCGTTGGGGTTCTGGTTGGAGTGTTGGTTGGAGTCCGCGTCGGAGTGACCGTTGGGGTATTGGTGGGGGTCGCCGTTGGAGTCCTCGTGGGGGTATTGGTCGGCGTGTTCGTCGGGGTGATCGTCGCAGTATTGCTTGGGGTGTTCGTAGGAGTGTTCGTTGGCGTCTTCGTAGGCGTGTTGGTCGGCGTGCTCGTTGGCGTGATCGTTGGGGAGTTCGTTGGAGTGTTGGTTGGAGTGTTTGTCGGCGTCCTCGTAGGGGTGTTGGTCGGCGTATTTGTCGGAGTTGGCGTGCTGCTCGGGGTGTTGGTCGGCGTCACCGTAGGCGTCGCCGTTGGCGTGTTTGTCGGCGTGATTGTAGGTGTGGCGGTTGGAGTGCTGGTGGGCGTGTTTGTTGGCGTCTTAGTCGGGGTATCGGTCGGGGTGTTGGTTGGCGTGACCGTCGGCGTAGCTGTTGGGGTGTTGGTTGGAGTGCCGGTCGGGGTATGAGTCGGCGTGGCCGTTGGGGTGGCGGTTGGCGTCTTCGTTGGAGTGTTCGTCGGGGTATTGGTGGGCGTCTGCGTAGGCGTCCTGCTCGGGGTAGCGGTCGGCGTGCTGGTGGGGGTGTCAGTCGGAGTAAGGGTCGGAGTAGCCGTTGGCGTGTTCGTCGGCGTCGGTGTGCGCGTTGGCGTGTCGGTAGGAGTCTCTGTTGGAGTATCGGTAGGCGTATCGGTCGGAGTATCAGTTGGCGTTTCAGTCGGCGTAACCGTCGGTGTGTGGGTCGGCGTGTCAGTTGGGGTGTCCGTCGGGGTATCCGTCGCGGTGTCCGTCGGTGTCACCGTGGGAGTATTTGTAGGTGTAGGCGTGTCAGTCGGTGTGTCTGTTGGCGTATCGGTTGGAGTATCAGTTGGAGTGTCGGTTGGCGTGTGGGTTGGAGTGTCGGTCGGAGTGTCCGTCGGCGTATCCGTCGGAGTGTCGGTCGGTGTCACTGTGGGGGTATCGGTAGGTGTAGGGGTATCAGTCGGCGTCTCCGTTGGCGTATCGGTTGGCGTATCGGTTGGAGTAACAGTCGGTGTGTGAGTTGGGGTGTCGGTCGGAGTGTCCGTCGGAGTATCCGTCGGAGTGTCGGTCGGTGTCACCGTAGGGGTATCGGTAGATGTAGGCGTATCAGTCGGCGTGTCTGTTGGGGTATCGGTTGGCGTATCGGTTGGAGTAACAGTCGGTGTGTGAGTCGGCGTCTCAGTTGGGGTGTCCGTCGGGGTATCCGTAGGAGTGTCCGTCGGGGTATCCGTAGGAGTATCGGTAGGTGTAGGCGTGTCAGTGGGAGTCTCTGTTGGCGTATCGGTTGGCGTGTCTGTTGGAGTGACCGTCGGCGTGTCGGTCGCGGTGTCTGTTGGCGTATCGGTAGGTGTCTCAGTTGGGGTATCGGTTGGCGTCTCAGATGGAGTAACGGTCGGTGTATGAGTCGGCGTGTCAGTCGGCGTATCCGTCGGTGTGTCGGTCGGGGTGTCCGTCGGCGTTACCGTAGGAGTATCCGTCGGCGTTGGAGTGTCTGTGGGGGTGTCTGTCGGCGTCTCTGTAGGCGTGTTGGTCGGGGTTATCGTCGGCGTATCCGTAGGTGTATCCGTAGGTGTCGGAGTATCTGTTGGCGTCACTGTCGGAGTGTCGGTCGGAGTTGGAGTGTCAGTGGGAGACGGGGTTGGGGTGTGAGTTGGCGTCTCTGTCGGGGTGTCGGTCGGCGTATCGGTCGGAGAGTTCGTTGCAGTAGGTGTGTGGGTCGGCGTGTCTGTCGGAGTAGGGGTGCCTGTCGGCGTATCAGTTGGAGTTGACGTTGGCGTGTCGCTAGGCGTGGGCGTTTCAGTAGGAGTTACGGTGCTGGTCGCCGTTGGGGTATTGGTGGGAGTGTCTGTACTGGTCGGAGTCACGGTCGGCGTGTCAGTGCTCGTGGCAGTCGGAGTGTCCGTTGGGGTCGCGGTGTCGGTCGGGCTAGCCGTAGGAGTATCTGTGTCGGTGGGTGTGGCCGTTGGGGACGGCGTAGGAGTGTCAGTAGGTGTTTGAGTTGGAGTAGAGGTTACCGTGTCGGTTGGAGAGGCCGTTGGGGTCGACGTCGCTGTCGGAGTGTCTGTGGCGGTAGGGGTCTCAGTCGGGGTGTTGGTCGGGGTGACTGTCGGGGTCTCGGTAGGGGTTGGCGTCTCAGTAGGTGTTGCCGTGTCGGTAGGGGTCGGGGTGTGAGTGGGCGTGTCAGAGGGGGTGGGTGTTATGGTTGGAGTGTCAGTAACGGTCGGGGTAACTGAAGGTGTCGAGGTCGGGGTGCCTGTGGGCGTTGCAGTGGGGGTGTGAGTCACCGTCGGCGTTGCGCTCGGTGTATTAGTCGGGGTAACCGACGGCGTAGCTGTCGGGCTATGGGTGCTTGTCGAGGTGGGTGTCTCTGTTGAGGTTGGAGTACGGGTTGGAGAGGATGATGGAGTCTGAGTGGGCGTCCCCGTCGGTGTCACTGACGGGGTTGGTGTCGTAGTCGGCGTGTCAGTCGAGGTGCCTGCTCCCGTAGCCGTTGCGGTGGGAGTTTCAGTCGGCGTATTAGTCGTCGTTGGGGTTGCCGTTGGAGTTGGCGAACTCTCTGGGGTGGGTGTTGGTTCTGGGTCCCCCTGTTCCGGGGTGGGCGTGGGGAGGTCCTTGGCGTCGCCAAGGCCTGTAAACCTCGCCCATAGGGTAACCTTCATCAACGTTCCCTTCTTTAGGGCCTTTCTGATGCCCGCTGCGGTTTCGGGGTAGTTCATTATTTTGGCGGAACGGAGCGCGTAGACCTCAAAGCTTACGCGCTCAGTTACCCCCAAATCTGGGCAGGGGCCACTGTAGCCGACAACACCGAAGTCATTCGGCTCTTGATAAAAGATCTTTGAGGGAGCGCCAACTGAGTCTGGAACATCCCGCGGAAGCCCTGTCTTAAAGTAGCGGCTCTTCTTGGTGATAATCGCAAACCAATGCACGAGGTCTGCATCCGGGTTGTGCACCAGCACGGCGACAGCAGCCGCGCTGCGCGGAGCGTTCTTCCACGAGAGTGCGGGAGACTGCCCCTCTCCAGACTCCCTAAGTCCCCCCGCCCAGCAGGTCCCCTCAAGGGGCAGCTGACCCCCGTTTGAGAAGGAGCTAGAGGTGACCTGGAATTTGGTGGCCTTAGCTAGTGACGATGCGGGAGGTCCTCTCTGCCACGAGTGCAGGGGCGTTCCCGACACCAGTACCATCCGGCAGCAAAGCACTGCCAAGAGGAACGCTAATATTTTCGATACGGTGCGCATGCCGATACTCGTTGGCGGCGGATAAAACCACCCCAAAACACCATCGGCTGCTTTTGCTATCTACTTGAGAACAGGTGGCTGACTCGTTTCTTCATGCCTGTCAGGGGTTTACCTGTCACCTGCAGGCCTTCCCCTGGCCGTCTCGCCAAAGAGACCCCCTAGGGCTGTGCGCCCCCTTTGGTCAGGGCCAGTATCGGCATCTCGATCCCGTTCTCGCCGTGGCACCCTGCGCCCCCCTACTGTAGACCGCAGCTGCGCGGCGCTTGCCCCGACGCTGGACCGGTCGCCGGGACCGCACGATGCGCCTCACCGCGTTGCGGCCACAGGCGCTAAAGTGGCCGACGTCCCTGAACCGGGCGCCAGCAGCTGGCTCAAGGCGGCGGGAGACGCAGCGCGGCGCCGACTGCCGCACGGCCAAAGCGGAGAGTTGAGCAGAGCCCTATACCGTCGAGGAACGGAGCACGAGGGACACGATCTCAGCCACGCTTTGATCCACCGGCTGGGATGCCGTGCGTATCCGGAGCGACGGAGCCTCTGGCGCCTCGTAGGGATCGCTCACGCCCGTGAAATTCTTAATCTCGCCGCTGCGGGCCTTGCCATACAGCCCGTGAGGATCCCGAGCCTCACAGATAGAGAGCGGGGCATCAACGTGAACCTCAAGGAACCGCTCGTGCCCGATAATCTCCCGCGCACGCACCCGGTCCTCCGCATACGGGGAGATAAATGCGCAGATCACGCTCACTCCCGCCCGGTTCATGAGCGCTGCCACCTCCGCCGCACGCCGAAGGTTCTCCGAGCGGTCCTCGCGCGAGAATCCAAGGCCCTTGTTAAGCCCATGACGCAAGTTGTCGCCGTCTAGGTAGAATACCGGCACCTGGTCGTCAAAGAGAGCCCTCTCAACGCCCTTCGCGATCGTTGACTTCCCCGAGCCCGAAAGACCCGTCATCCACACCGTGACTGCCTTGCGGCCGCTCCTCGCCTCCCGCTCGCGATCGGTAACTAGCGCAGCTTCCTGGTGCAGGTTCCCGCCGATATCGGCATCATCCTCCGAGCGCGCCCGATCGATGACCATTCCAGCGCCAACAGTGAGGAATGTCACCGGATCTACCAGGATAAAGTTCCCAGTTGACCGGTTCTTTTGGTACGGATCAACGAAGAGCGGCGTCGTGGTGGCAACCGACACTCGGCCGATCTCATTGCCCTGCAGCGGCAAGGGATCAGAGCGCCCCAGGGTGTGGATGTCGATCCTGTAGTCAATCCCCGTGACCAGCGCTTTTGACTCACGTGTCGAATGGCGAATGATGTAACGGACCGAAGGATCCATCGGAGCGTCGCCGAGCCACACGACCATGGCGTCGAAGTTAGTGGCCACACGGGGCATGTTCTTTGGCCGCACGAGCATGTCCCCGCGCGAGATATCGAGCTGGTGCTCGAGCTGAAGGACAACAGCGTCTCGGCTGCTCGCCTCCGACTTCTGCAAGCCGCACATCTGGTCTCCGGCCGAAACAATCGCCTTGACCTTTGACCTGCGCAGGGAGGGGAGGACTACCACCTCCTCTCCAACCCGGATTACTCCCGAGCTCACCGTCCCCGCGTAGCCCCTAAAGTTCTGGCTCGGATTAAGCACGTACTGAACCGGAAAGCGAAAGTCCACCAAGTTCTGGTCGCCAGCGATGTACACGCTCTCTAAGTGCTCGAGCACCGTCTGCCCGCTGTACCACGGCATCTTGCCGCTGCGCTCAACGACGTTGTCGCCCTCGAGTGCCGACACCGGAATAAACGTTATCTCACGCACCCCGAGCTTAGCGGAGAACTCGGTGAAATCGGCAACGATGTCCTGGAAGCGCTCCTCGGCGTAGCCAACGAGGTCCATCTTGTTGACCGCCAACACCAGCCGAGGCACGCCGAGAAGAGCCGCGATGAAGGCATGCCTCTTGGTTTGCTCGATGATACCGCTCCTGGCATCAACGAGAACAATGGTGAGATCGACGGTCGATGCCCCGGTCGCCATGTTTCGTGTGTACTGCACATGCCCCGGCGAATCAGCCAGGATGAAACGACGCCTCGGAGTTGAGAAGTAGCGGTAGGCAACATCGATCGTGATTCCCTGCTCGCGCTCAGCTTTCAGGCCGTCTGTAAGCAGGGCGAGCGAGACCCGCTCGCTCCCGCTCTTTTTTGCGCTAGCTTCGAGCGCTGCAAGGTGATCCTCGTAGACATTTCCGGAATCGTGCAACAGCCGGCCGATGAGGGTTGACTTACCATCGTCCACGCTGCCAGCGGTCGAAAAGCGCAGTATGCTGAGGTGCGATCCAGCTGCTTCAGCCTGTTTCTTGGGCGACATCTAGAAATATCCCTCCCGCTTCTTGATCTCCATCGAGCCGTCCGTGTCGAAATCGATGATGCGAGTGGCGCGCTCTGACGTCGTAACCTGCGTCATCTCCGACACAATCTTCTCGAGGGTATCGGCTTCGGAGCGCACCGCTCCCGTACAGTGGTAGCAGCCTAAGCTACGGAAGCGGCACATGACCTCTTCCACCCTATGCCCCTGAAAAGTGCGTGGGTCTGACTCCATCACCGGAATAAGCATATTGCCACGCACCACCATCTTCCGCTTCTTTGCGTAGTAGAGCGGAACTATCGGGATCTGCTCCTGAAGGATGTAGTGCCAGATGTCCTGCTCGGTCCAATTGCTTAAGGGGAACACCCGCATAGATTCGCCCTTGCCGAGCCTCCCGTTGTAGAGGTTCCAGAGCTCTGGCCGCTGGCTCTTTGGGTCCCATTGGCCGTGCTTGTCACGAAACGAAAAAACACGCTCCTTGGCCCGGCTGCGCTCCTCCTCCCGGCGCGCACCCCCGATCGCCGCATCAAACTCGTGCTTCGCCAACGCCTCGAGCAGAGCCCCCGTCTTGAGCAGGGCGCAGCATCGCTGAGTGCCCAAAGCGTAGGGATTCGCGTCATCCTTAAGGGCGGGCTCGTTACGGTGCACAATGAGCTGCACCCCGAGGTCCTTTACGGTCCGGTCCCGGAACTCATACATCTCTGGGAACTTGTACGACGTGTCGACATGCAGGAACGTGAAAGGGATCTTGCCGGGGTAGAACGCCTTCTGGGCAAGCCGAAGGAGGCATGAGGAGTCCTTGCCAACCGAGTACATGAGGACGGGCCGTTCGAACTGGGCCGCAACCTCGCGCATAATAAAGATGCTCTCTGCCTCAAGCTGCTCTAGGTGAGAAGGTATGTGCATACTGCGGCTTTTTAACATAGGTGGGGCGCCGGTCACAACGCCAAGCCTGTCAAAATTCCCTGTAAAATCAGGCTTTTTGGCTCCGATGAAAATTGCCTTGTCCCGATACTATCCCTTGAGCGATGCTCCCGACCATGAAGATTACCGTTGTGTCAGGCAGCCATAGAGAGAGCTCTCAGTCAGAGAAGGTAGCCCGCTTTTGCGAAGCGGAGCTCAAGCGCCAGGGCGTCGAGTCAGAGGTGCTATCTCTGGGACGGAACCCGCTGCCCCTTTGGGATGAGGGTGTTTGGGGGGATGACCCTAAATGGATCTCTGTCTGGGGGCCGATCTCCAAGACGCTCAAGGCGAGCGATGGTTTTGTGATCGTGTCGCCGGAGTGGTCCGGTATGGTTCCGGCAGGGCTTAAGAACTTCCTGCTGTTGTGCGACTCGACAGAGGTAGGGCATAAGCCCGCCATGCTAGTAGCAGTCTCTAGCGGGATAGGGGGGAGCTATCCGATTGCTGAGCTGCGGTCCTCTTCATACAAAAACAACCGCATCGTGTACGTGCCGGATCATGTGATCGTGCGAGAGGCAGAGTCCGTGCTAGGCGGGGATCAGCCGGCGTCCGACCGTGATGCGGAGATCCGCAAGCGGCTTCACTACTCGCTGAGCATGCTCATTGAGTACTCTAGGGCCTTTACAGCTGTTCGGGCCAGCGGCCGCATCAACCTTAAGGAATTCCCCTACGGTATGTAGGCGCGCGCGCTTCGCTCGTGTTATCAATAACTTAAAGATTTTTAGAAGCAGTTTCGCCTGCGCTGCAGAGTAGGGTTTGGAGCCCAAAAGCTCTTTTCGCCTGGGCGGGACATCCCCCCGTCATCGTCCGGGCGCATAGTTCCCAGACACGGTCGACGGCCGAGACTTAAAAAATCTCGGCCGTTTTTTTTGCCCGTATCTGTGCTTCGACACCGCGCTGAGACCAGTCATGGGGCGAAAGAGTCGCGCATGTCATGTTGCGCCCGGCTAAAGCCTTCTCTTTGGGGGACCCATGCAGCGCAGCAAGACGTATGTGCATCGACGTATCGCTATCTTTTGCCTCGCGCTCCTCCTGCCGCGTTGGGCACTCTCCCAGTCTGAGTTCGCCGCTGGGGAGATGTTCATGGAAGAGATCGTCCTCAAGGATATACCTGTCTCAACCGCGATTGCATTCGCGCCCGGCGAGCGGATCTTCGTTGCCGTAAAAAATGGGCTCGTTCGGGTCGCTGTTCGCGGAGAGCTCTTGCCAACTCCATTTGTGGATATCTCTGCCGAGGTAAACAAGGGAACTGACCGTGGGCTGCTCGGCATCGCCGTCGACCCAAACTTTCCTGCCAGGCCGTTCATCTATCTCTCGTACGTCTTTGATCCCCCTGGCTCAACGCCAGACTCTCACGACCCGCGCATCATCCGTGTCATCCGATTCTCTGCGGATGCCGCCAGCAACTACAACACCGCCATCCCCGGCAGTGCGGAGATCCTGTTGGGCAAGAGATCCACTCTTGAGAACATGGCCCCTGCCATCCCTTCGGACGCCCCGAACAGCCCGGAGGCGGCCAGCTGCATGACCGGCTTGACGATGGGGGGAACACCGATTGAGGACTGCATTCCGTCAGATGCAGATTCGCACACGGCGGGAACCTTGATGTTTGCGCCCGACGGCACGCTCGTGGCCTCATTCGGGGATGGAGCAGACTACAACCGGCCATCCACGCTCGCATTTCGAAGCCTCGACCCGGACGCGATGTCGGGCAGAATTGTGCGTGTTGATCCCGACACAGGGGCGGGCGTGGCGGGCAATCCCTTCTTTGATCCCCAAAATCCCTTCTCGAACCGCTCGAAAATGTGGTCTCTCGGGCTTAGAAACCCATTCCGAATCACGATAAACCCCGACAATGGGCAGATCTATGCTGGCGACGTGGGCTCCTCGTACTACGAGGAGATAAATGTCGGGAAGGGCGCAAACTTCGGGTGGCCGTGCTACGAGGGGGGCTTCTACGAGCGGTCGACAAGAGAAGGGCCAGCGGATGAGAGTGTGCGCCAAGTAGGGTTTAAGCGTGCCGCAGAGACCGCCCCCACCTGCGACGGGTGGTACGCCCGGGGGCAGGAGGCCGTGGCCAAGCCCCTGTTTGCGTACCGGCACCCCGTTGACGCCACAGGAAAGGATCTAGGAGCCTCCGTCACCGGCCTCGCATTTTATTCGGGAGATGCGTATCCAACGGGCTACAAGGGTTCGCTCTTCTTTTCAGACTACGCGCAACGCTTCATCCGCTACCTGACGTTTGACGATAAGGGGCGTTCCACCAGCCATAACTTCGCCGTGGAGTCGTCGGGATACGGCGCGGTGCAGCTGTTAACGGGCCCGGACACGAACCTATACGCCGTGTACATCGATCTCAAGAAGCGCACCAGTGAGGTGCGCCGCTTCAAGTACCTTGGCGGCAGCAACTCGCCGCCAGTGGCGCGGCTCACCGCCTCCGCTGTGGCAGGCGATATCCCCCTTACAGTCTCATTTTCAAGCGCTGGCTCTCACGATCCCGATGGGCAAGCTCTTACCTACCTCTGGGATTTCGGTGATGGGACCCCCATCTCTGCCGATCCCAACCCCGTGCACGTCTACACCCGACCAGGAACCTTCGAGGCGACGTTAACCGTGGCCGAAGAGAGCCCTCCCTTCACGAACACCCTCGAATCGGTAACGGTACGGACGGGTGTAAGCCCTCCCGTAGCCTTTATTGATCTCCCCCTGAGCGGAGCAACATACCAGGTCGGGACCCCGGTACAGTTCGCCGGGCACGCTGCTTCCAGCGACGGAAGCCCGGTTTCGCTCACCTGGCTCATACTGCAGCGGCACAATGAGCATGAGCACCTCGTCAGCGAAGTCATGGGGGCAAGTGGGTCATTTGTGCCAGAGGAGCACAGCGACAACACCTCCTACGAACTCTGCCTAAGCGCATCAGCAGGGGAGGGGCTCGCCGACCAGCGCTGCCTTCCCCTGCAGCCGAGCACCTCAACATACTCAGTATCAAGCCGGCCCACCGGCGCATCTATCACGTACGTAGATGATGAGCAGGAATTTATCGCTCCCATCACCCTCAATCCGATCGTAGGCTCAACCCAGACAATCGCTGCCGCGCCGTTTCATGCAGGCAGAACATTTGACCACTGGAGTGATGGAGTCCGCGCGATCGCCCGGACCTTCACCGTTACAGAAAGCTCGAGAAGCTTAACTGCAATCTTCACAAACCGCCCACCTCTGGCCCGAGCGTCTGTTCGGCGAGCGCCCGGCCGTGCAGTGTACCTGCTCGATGCGAGCGCATCTCACGATCCCGAGGGAAGCTCACTAAGGTATGAATGGCAGTTTTCGGATGGAACACGCCGCTCTGGCGCGGTAGTCAGCAAGCGCTTTCCGAAGCGCGGCACGTACCCCGTGCTCCTGAGGGTGCGCGATTCTCTAGGCACTATGGGGAGCCAGCAGATACGCGTGAGGGTGCGGTAAGCTAACGATTTGGGGGCACTTCCTTATTGACCGATAACTTTACTTATCGGTCATTTTATTATTTAGCCCCTGGGCACCATCGGTTATTCTTACCTTCCTGACAGCGCTGCCCAAAGAAGGAATTCCCGGTTGCCATCACCCCCTAAAATCGGGGAATCCTGAACTCCACGGGCCTCCAGCCCACACGCTGGGAGCACCTCCCTAATCTCCTCAACCACCCTCGCATGCACCTCAGGGTCCCTGACGATTCCGCCTGCCTCTACCTCATCACGCGAGGCCTCAAACTGGGGCTTCACGAGCGCAACCACAGTGCCATGCGGCGACAGCCAGCCGGCCACAACCGGCAGGATCTTCTTAAGAGATATGAACGAGACGTCGACCGAGACGAAGCCCACCCTCTCCGGAAGCTCCTTGACGTGGCGTGCGTTGGTTCTCTCCATGACAACCACCCGGGGATCAGACCGTATGCTCCAGTCAAGGTCCCCATATCCAACGTCTATGGCGTATACGCGCGACGCTCCGTGCCGAAGAAGAATCTCGGTAAACCCGCCGGTACAGGCGCCGACATCCGCACAGGGCTCGCCTTGGCATGAGATCGGGAAATGCGTGAATGCGGCCTCTAGCTTCAAGGCGCCCCGCCCAACGTGCTCGCGCCGCTTTTCAACCTCCACTGAGGCGTCGTCCGCGACCAGCGTCCCAGCTTTGTCGACCCGCTCGCCATTGACTCGGACGACTCCGGCCATAATCTCGCGCTCCGCAGCCTCACGGCTCGCAGCCCGCCCGTCTAGCACTAAGCGCTCATGGAGCTGCCGCTTTTGCGGCTTCTTCCTGCTCATTCCATGAGTATCTCACAGGCTTTCTGCCGGGTCGAACTCGCCCCGAACCGACCCTAGCGCACCCACAACCACCACAAACGGCGCTGCAGGGCGCCTAAGCTTGCCCCGCTCGCCCCGAACTCTGTTATGCTGCGTCCCTATGGATCTTACCCCCGCCCCCAACCAGCGCACCTCCGGCACACTTCGGGATCCCCGGCTCCCTAAGGCTCGTGTCCACCTTCAGTGTGTCGACGCCATACTCTTTGTGGCAGAGAGCGCTCCCTACGATACGCTTGTGCCCAACCTCCTGGCGACGGCGGCTCTGTACAGGGGCATCGCCCTCGAACGGCCAGGCGAGCCTCTTCTCACCGTTGTGGGCGAGGTGCCACTCGCAAATTGGGCAAAGGGATTTGGTTCCAGCCCTATTACCCGAGACATCTTTCCCTCGCAGACCACCCTTTTGGTGACCTCCGCGACGTTCTCGATGCGCGACTTTGCGCAGCTGGCGGGGACCTATGCCGTTCGGGATGCGTTCCTTCTCGGCAAGTCCGTTCTTGTTGACGACGAAGTGCCGATTGGCAAGCGCAAGAATCCCCGCCCCCCCGTGCTGCCGCTCGTCCGCCACCTCCTCGGAAACAGGGGTGACCACATCGTAGAGGAGCTGTTGAGGCTTGCTGAGGAGGTTCCGGCGGCACCAGAAGATCGCTGCTTCCGGGATCGCCTTGGGCAGGTGCTCACCGCACTCCAGGTTCGCTCCGGCCTGCGGGCGCGGCTTGAGAGGCGTGATCCGACCAACCCGTACGAGAAGCTCGCCGAGCTCGTTATAGACCTCTCTTCGGGCTCCCGAGCGCCCTCAATCTTTCGCCAGCTTGGGGAGGATTTTGACTCCGCTCGCGCTATAGCCTCCTCTATTTGGCGCCAGGCTGACGAGCTAGCGCCCGGAGTTTTTCAGCTGTACGGGATGCCCCTACAGGAGCAGGACGGGCTTGTCCGCACCTGTCTCCAGGAGCTCTATGATAGCGATCCTGCAGTGCGCATAGTGCTCGAGAGGAACCAAGACCGGGCGCGCAGTTCCCTCTCTGCTGCTGAGGCCACAGAGCTCGCGGAGCGTCTCGAATCTGGAGCGCCAGCTCGGGCGCTGCTCAAAGAGGCCATGTCTGTCCTGACCGAAAGGCGGGATATGGGGGCGGTTTTTGAGGTCGAGCGGGCCCTGGAGCGCCGAACAGGCGAGACTGAATCGCTGCGTCGGCTTATCGATGCCGCCCTGTACCGCCCAGACGCGGAGGGGGCGTGCCACGTTCTCAAGAGGCCTAAGGATCTCGACCTTGAACACCTGCTCGAGTGGGCCGGCATTCCCCTCCTCGACCACTATGGCCTACGCATGATTGATCCAGCAAAAGGGACTGCCACGCGCACTACTATCTCGTTCCAGGCAAAGCACCTGACAGCTTTCTTGGAGGTGGTGTCGAAGTAGCCGGCTACATCAGCGCTGGCTTGTGGCTTCCTGATTCGCTAGCGAGCATCATCACAGAATTGCACGACAGCTCCAGGCACAGCAGGTCACGGGGCCCTAGCTTGATGCGGCGGCGCTCCTCTTCGGTGCGCCCCGTGACGATCCGGAGCCAGCACGTCTCCTCGCCGCTGAGCTTCCCCTGCTGCCCCCGCGGCTTGTCTCGGTAAAGCTTTATCAGGGTGTCAGAGTCGCTTTCACTCTCTCCGCTCTGAAGTATGACGTTCTCGTCGAGCGACTCAACGCCGTAGAGGAAGGCCCTCGTAGTCGCCCACAGGCCTCCGATCGCGTCGATCGGCAGGAGCATATCAAGGCTCCCCGGCGCACCCGGTGCCTCCGCGCCATCCACGATAGGGGTGTAAAAAAGCCTCAATCCCTGGGATTCTGGGATCAGCTGAAGCCGGCCGAAGGACTTGTTGATTGAAAATGTGACTCCGCCGCGGTACATAGAACCTTCACCTTTCCTAAAACCTGTGCGTCCCTCTTGAACGCTTTACTTCAATCGCGGAGGGCGGTTTGAAAGTCCACCACCACCGCCGCGCCAAGCATCCACACAGGCACCCCTTCGCCATTAAAGCTGGGTGCGATAGCCAGTCGTTTTGAGGATTTCGGAACGTGCAGCTGGTCTCTCATGTCGAGCGAACAGCCTACCGCCTCCCCTTCCCAACTCTATCGGTCCTTGCAGACCGCGACTGAAGGAACTAGAGGCAACATTCCTTGGCCCCACAGAGACGATACTTCGGCGGATTCGCAAAGGCAATCATTCCTTCAGGTTGAAGGACAACTCATCTGACTTCACCCGCTGGCTATCGTTCAGTAAGCCCTTTTATTTTCGCAGCTTAAGGGGTCCTGTTTTGGGTCCCCATCCGCTCTTTGAAGGCTCCCCGCCCTTTGCCTTTGCATCCCCCGAAGCACCTCCTTGCTGCTGGGAAGAACCCTTCGCCGGTGGTGCTCCAGTTGCAGCCGCCGGCGCCTCGCTAGCGGGTGCCGCTGGCTTCATTATGGAGGTCACCGACCCACGGGGCCTCATGCCTCCCCTCGGCATCGGTCCCAGCTTGAAGGATGATGAAACAGGCGCATCAGATGGAGTCTGAGAGGAGGCGGTGCCGGACGCCCCCGGCCTCCTCTCCGGCAGCGTTGGCTCCTGCTGGCTACGGGGCTTCGGCGCGAACTTCTGTGAAGTCTCCTCCTGTTCCTGCGACAAGATCTGCTCATCAACCCAATCCGCAAGCCCAATCTCATCCACCTCGAGCTTTTCCGGATGAACAATAAACTCGCGGCCCTCCCACGTATCGGGCAGGTTTGCGTTGAACCAAAACGACCTACCCTTGACAATTTTGCCGTTGCCGAGATCAAACCATGCCAACCCCTTCTCGGCCGACATCTCGTGCTTGAGCTCCTCAGCGCTGACGAGGTCCTCCTCGGCTTCCTGGTAGCTAACGCTCTGCGACTCGCCTCCAGAGCGGCGCGCATTCAGGTCAAGAGTCCCCTTCAGGAGCGCGCTCGACATGCCCGTCGTGACTCCCGCCCCTACTGACTTCTTTGTGGAGGTTATCTTGCCAAACCACTCCGTCATGTCCGAGGCCGTGCGATTGTCCCCGATTCTCATCATGACCTTGAGGTTGACGTTAGCCATCACCCGCTCATAGAAGGCCTCGCTGAGGCCCATCGCGGCATCCGTGAGGCCTCCAGTCGACTGGGCACCAAAGAGCAGCGCAAACCGCCCTCGCCGCGCCAGCTCAAACAGGTTCGCCCAAGTGGGGCCGAATGTGGAGGAGCCCTCGTCAATAATTACTAGGTGAGGGTCCTCCAAATTGTGGATCCTGGAGGAAGTTATCTCCCCGATTGAGACCTCAAGGTCTTCTCGGAACACCTTGACCATTCGGGCGGCGCTCTCTGCCTCTTCAAGCCGCGGAAGCATAAAGTAAATGATCTTGCCCCGAAGGATGGCGTCCGTGAGGACAAGGTCCGTGTGCTTCGTGCAAAAAATTTCGCCCGCCTCGCTGCCCGAGATTGCGTGCAGCTCAGAAGCGATTCCCCGAAGGTTGTCGGTAATGCGCGCCGTGTCGAGGACCCCCTTGACGCTGCGGTAGCTGGACGCAAGGTGCCCCAACTCAACCATAGCCTGCCGGGCGCCGATCTTGTTGAGCATGTTCCGCAGGTGCGGATAGGCAAGCTGGAAGGCTGACAACGCGACCGCGATGTCACGGATAGACCACGCCAGCCCAAAGCTCTCCATCGCCCGCACCATGCGGTATATGGAGTCTGCAGCAAGCCGATCGTAG
Source organism: bacterium (assembly GCA_017853605.1). Lineage (GTDB taxonomy): Bacteria > Bdellovibrionota_C > UBA2361 > UBA2361 > OMII01 > OMII01. Next base: position 16,885 of record JAFMJG010000012.1, on the reverse strand, counting down.
TGCTTCGTCGTGCTCTGGTCTGAGGTCGGGGGCAGCCCAGCGCGCAGCACCTTGCGGGCCTTGACGTCTGCCCGCTGGTTGGTCATCACAAAATTGTACGCATGGACGCTCTCAAATGGGTCGACCACAATGAGATCCTCAATTCGTCCCGTTATCATCGCCATGAGGATGATGTGGGCGAGCGTTGCAGAGTCGCGCTTGGCATCGATAAAGGTGCAGCCGCTCGCCCGCCCACGCGCCATCTGCTGAAAAATCAGGGACTCTAGCCACAGTGTTTTTCCGACGCCCGTCTTTGCGAACACAGCGCCGTGCGTGCAGATCTCATCATCATCAACCCACAGCGGCTCCCCGGAATCGAGCTCAAAGCCCACCAGGTAGCGGTCCAGCATCTTCTTGTTTTTGAGCCGCGCTGTCTCAACCGCCCTGCCAAAAGCTTCACGCATCGGCGGCATGCCGAGCACGTCCTTCCCTCCCCGCATTTGGGACTCCCTTGCACGCTCGAGCTCCAGGGCCTGCTGCCTGCCCCACTCAAGGGCGCTGCGCCCAAAAGCGCAAGCGGGTATGAGCCCCATGCCAAAGAGCACCATCGGATCAAGGGCGCCAGCAAGCGGCGAGAGCACCGCCCCAAATGTTCCAAGCGAAGCGAGCCCGGAGGTTAGCAGGGACTGCCGTATCCGCTCATCACGGATAGCCGAGTAGTCAGTCCGCTTATAGGTCCGTGCCATGTCTCTCTCCCTACGCAGTAACCGGAGACCCCCCGCCGGGGCTCTCCTCTTCCGCTTTCTCTTCGATGCCCTTCATTAACTTCTCAAAATCTTCTGTCGTCTCCGCCATAGTCGCCTTGTCGGCGAGCGCAAAATGCGCGGCCCAAGAGCCTCCCCAGGTAGCCTCGAATTTTGCCCCCCGAAACGGCACCAAGCCCGATTTTCCAACGAGGCCGAGCATGTTGGCGCCTGGCAGCGGGTCCCTCGACTTGAACACCGCAAAGATCACCGAGCTCTCTGGCACCGTGTAGTCCCCCACCCGTCGGGCCAGCCACCCGTATGAGGTCAGCACTATCCGGAGAGCGGACCAGTCCTTGAGATCCTCCACCGCAACTCCGTGCAGGAGCGCCAGTGATGTGACCTCTGCATCCCGAAGCGGCGGGAGGATGCGCTCAAACGAGACCGTGTCTGCAGCCTCTCCATCACGCTTTGCCGCTTCAGCAGCCGCCTGCCTCTGGCTCACAGTCACCGCCACCAGCAGCGACTCAATTCTTCTGATGTCGGAAGGGCTGATGCTGCGCCGCAGGGCAGTGATGACGCCCCGAAGCGGAACCAGGAGCAGCCCTGCCCCGGTTGCGAAGCTCTGCCCGGCTGTATCAGGGGACAGCAGGGCCGAGCCGTCAAGCAGCTCGGCGCACCATGTCGTATGGGCTGCCCGCACCAGGCCAACAAGCTCCACTTCATCAGCAACAGGCCGCAGCTGGTGTGGGCTCGCCAAGAGGATCTCCATCCATTGCCGCAGGGCCCATGTGACGCTGTCAAGCCCGAGCGGCATGCGCACCGGGGCGAACGAGCTGGAGCGAGACGAGTAGATGAGCGCCTGGCGGATCCGGCGGCGCTCATCGAAGCCGTAGTCCTGAGGGTAGGCAACGATAGAGTGAAGAACCGCTCGGGCGCTCAGTTGCGGGAATTGCGAACGCCGGATCCAGCGCCCTCCCTCAAATGAGTGGGCGAGCACCTTGCCGCACTCGAAGGAGAGAACTGCAGTTGCTATCTCTGCTGGAGAGAGCTCGCCGAGCTCGCGCCGCAAGTCCGGCGAAAGAACCCTATGCATCGCCAACTGCACGGCTTGCGCATACTCCCAAGAAGAGAGCGGAGCGCCTCCAACCTCTTCGGCATGCGCTTCAATGGGCCCATCTGCCTCGCCCTGCGCGTACCTGGCGTGAAGCGAAAGCGCAGCAGCAAGGAGATCGGCAGTGTGCGCCCCGAGCGCTGTCGCCACAAAAGCCTTTGAGAGCCGGCCTTCGTCCTCCGGCGTCGCTACGTAGGAAGATATCCCCGCATTCCTTACGACGATCGCCGCGAGCGCCTCGTTTGTGGCGTTCTGCGCCCCATACTCTCCAAGCACCTTCCAGATCTGGGATGCCCGAGTCTCCCCCTGCGGCGAGAACTGGGGGCACGCGAGCCCCCTGACCTGAACGTCAGGCGCCCCCTCTGGAGTGATCTTCTCAAGGCCCGCCCGAACACCCGAGTAAAAGAGCCTGCCGTTTCCCATCTGGCCGAGGGCGTCATCCCCCTCGTGCGGCCGATAGGAGCGCAGGCCGAAAATAACCGCGCCCAGCACCAGGACGATGCAGGCCCGAAGGGAGGCGAGCACAAGGAACACCACCCGTATTAGCCCGATGTGGAGAGACAGGTAGAGCTGCCGGAAGATCCCGAGATCGGAGCGGCTCGGCTCATTGCCGACGCTAGCGACCATGCTCTTCACCAGCAGGAGCGAAGTATCGTCGAAGATCGAAGCCTCCATGGCGGTGCCATGAGACCCCAGCCACTCACGGTAGGCAGCTATCTGGCCCGGGACATCCTCTTCCCAATTAAACCCGCTTGCGGAGAGCAGGTCCTGCACGTACGCCGGCGAGGCCTCATCGTTTTTGACCTGACGAACGAGGTAGACCGTCAGCAAGATTCCAAGGAGGGCGCCAAATATGCCAACAACAGCCTTGATGACCAGGCGGGAATAGTTTCTCCGCTGGTTATTTCTCAGGAGATCCAGATCCTTGCTGTCCGGCGCTGGCAATCCCTCTACCACTGCATTCCTCTACGAAAAACCGGCTTAGCAAAAACAAACGGCCACGGAGGCCTTGTTACGAGAATGGCATCCAGGCCCCGACGGATCGGACTATACCGTTCGGCGGCTCGCTGCTCCGGACAAGAAAATCCCATGGATGCTCGCTTCCAACCGCTTAACCCCCTTAAGTAACAGATTAGCCGCAATTCCCCATACCCCCAAAGAAGGCGGATAGCGCCGAAGCGGGTGAATACGGTCCCCCACTTCTCTATATGTTGTACTTCGGTCTCTTTCGGGATTTACAGAATAGCTGGCTTTCCTCCAGTTACCCGGGGAAAAGTGGCGATAGGAGAGATAGGCGGGAAAGGTTACCCCTCAAGGGATTAAAAATATTGAGGTTTCAGATGCTTACAAGAATCACCGCATGCGCAGCCCTGGCATGCCTCTCATTACTCTCTGCCGTTCCAACCTCTTATGGCGAGTCTCGCGGGGTTTTGCTAGGCCAAGCCGACCAGGAGACCACGGTTGAGGCGGTAGCTCACTATGCGAGAGCCCGTGCCCTGCTCATCACGGCGCTTAATGAGTTCGATGCGGCTCGGAAAATCGCCCGTCCTGACGAGCTGTTAGACCCAGTGAAGTGGCGCAACACCTTGATTGATCGAGCGGAGGATCTGGAGCGTGTGCTCGACCCGCAGCCCAAGGCCACCCGAGGGGGGATTAGGTTTTCTGCCGACCCTAGACTTTTGCCTGAAGCAAAGAAGTAAGGGGGCTTGATTACTAAAAGAGGCTTATTCGACCTATGGATAACGGCGACGTCATACCAGGATTAAACGAGGACTGGACCTTTGCCGGCTGCAAAGCCATGGAATGGATGGCAGGCCTGATGATGGCGCTTCTCGTAGGAACGGCTTTTGAGAAGCCTGCGAATTACATGCCCTTCCTCGTCCTGGTTTGGATAGGAACTACGCTGCTCCTGGCGACGCTGCGCAAGCGTTTTCCGGATGAGGAGCGTGGGGTGCGGAACCTGGTCATGGCGTCGTGCGGATTCGAGCCGATCGGCATCCCGTCACCTGCCAGGCTTCAGCCGGTATGGAGCGGTGCCCCTCTCCGGAAGCTTGGGGAGAGCTGTCTCTTCGTGCAGCTCGGTCTCGATGAGGTCATAAGCAAGAGTCGCGAGTCTGATGAGCGGTAGAGACGGTTTGGGCAAGAGGTTTACATGAGCAAGCTCGACAAGGCGACGCAGGGAGTCAAGGAGCGGGTTGCTGACACCCAGCTGACTGCTGCGCGCAGCAGCAACGACACGATCCGTCTTTGGGAGAACTACAAGGACCAGGCCCTCATGTGGCGGGCCCTCTCGCTCCTGCAGCTTCCCACCACTCTTGTCGCAATTATCTTCGCGCTCGCCATGTGGTTCACCCGTGAGATAACGCTCAATGTCCCGTCCAAGCCCATGCCGGGCCACTATGCTGCGCAGGACATACCTGACACCGAGTACGTCAACGTGGCGAATGACTATGTCAACCTGGTCGCGACGTACCAGCCAAACACCGCCCGCAAGCAGTTTGAGGTCGCCAGGGCTATGCTTAAGGAGCCGCTCCTAACCAAGTTTAATGACGAGAACATGAATTCGGAGCTGCCGGCAATCGAGACGACGCTCAGGACACAGGTATTCTTCGTTGATCCCCTGCTTACCCGGGTGGATCGAGAGGGCAACAGGGTCATCGTGTCTATCTCCGGAGAGCGGTGGAAAGTGATCGCTGGCGCCGCCATCCCCAGCGTCTCAAGCCGCTACCGGATCGAGATGACCACCATCCCGCGCAATCCAGTCAATCCCTACGGTATCGTAATTACCAACGTGATTTTCACGCCGAATACGCGCGGAGAGCGCCCAGGGCAGATGGAGTAGCAGGCACGAGGCAGGCATGAGAACGTTTCGAGGTTTCAGTATGGTTTGCGGTTCACAAAAGCTCGCGGTGGCACTGGCTGCCCTGATTGCATGCTCAGTCTCGCCAGCCTGGGGCCGCGACGTGCAGTACGCCCAAGGGGACGGTGAGATCGATGTCTTCGTCAATGTGGGCGAGCCAACCGAGATCGTATTCGAGGGCAGCCGCATCAAGGACGGGTTCAAGAACTCAAACGCGGCGATCGCGCTTGAAAACAAGGGCAATGCGCTGATCGTTTTCGGCAAGCAAAACATGACTCCGGAGGGAGTCGCCCTCCTGGTGCGTTTGGATGACGGGAGGTCGTACCCAATCCGAGTGAAGATCGCCAGCTCTGACAATCCGCGTGATGCGCAGATCCTCATCGAGGACGGCAAGGGGGCGTTTGGCCCTGAGGAAGAGGAGGAGGCACCGTACAAGGAGCGCGGCTACGACTATGCGCCGCCGAGCAAGGTCTCTGGCCTCATGCGCGAGATGGTGCTGGTTGCTGAGTTCGGGAAGAAGGCTATCCCCGGCTACACCGCCAGCGAGCGGTTTAAGGGGCAGACCGTCGTGAGCGATGGGGCCATCCTCGCAAAGATTGACCGAATCTTCATTGGCCCAAACCTGTGGGGATATGTGCTCGACACGACAAATTTGCTTGACCAGTCACAGAAGATCAATCCGGCCTCGTTCCGGATTGATGGAACCCGTGCGGTGTCTGCCTCCTCGTGGGATCTCGCGGCGCGGCCGCTCAACGTTGAGGAGCAGATATCGAACAAGCATAACGCGAAGGTGTACATCGTTACGCGCTCGCGCTAGCGAACAGGACGTATTATGTCGCAGTTTCTCAAGGACCTCGGACTAAAGCTCAAAAGCGACCGCAAGACGCAGGTCATCGCTGGGCTCGCCCTAATCGCGGTTGTGTTCCTGGCCTTTTCGGAGAATACGCCGCGCCGGGCTCGCGCCCCGCGCCTGACAGAGACATCCTCCGGCTCTGGCAACGTAGATGAGCGCTGGGTGGACCTCGTTGCCCGCTTTGACACCCAGCTAAAGACGCAAGCCCAGCAGCTTAATACCCTGCAGTCAGAGCAGGAGAACCAGCGCAAGATGATGCAGGACCTGGAGGCAACAACTGCAGAGATCTTCAAGAAGGTTCTTGAGCGCCTTGCCGAGATTCAGGCTGGCCCTGCAAGCCAGACAGCGAACTTGACGCCGAAGGATGTTGGGGACATCACTGGACCGGACATCGTGCCAGTTGCGGACGACGAGCTCGACTCTATAAACGGCGGGGATCCGATCGCGGTAGCTCCCCCTCCACCACCATCGAAGCCAAAGCTCGCGGCGATCATGCCTGGGGACTCAGTGCGGGTGAAGCTCCTCGCTGGCGTCAATGCGCCGACGGACGGGACGCCATATCCAGTTGTCCTCAAGCTCCTAGGGCCCGTAATGGGGCCCGACGGCAACACTATTCCTCTTGGGGAGGCCCGGCTGATTGCGGCAGCGCAAGGCTCCCTCACCGACTCTCGAGTGCTCTTTCGTCTTACTCGCCTCAGCCTCCGGCTTCCGAATGGGCGCCGCAAGGAATTCGGCATTGATGGATGGATCGTCGGCGAGGATGGAATTCGCGGCCTGTCCGGCGTGCTGATTGACCCTATCGGCAAGGCGATCGGCGGCGCAGGCATGGCGGGCGCCTTGGCGGGCTTGGGACAGGGCATAGCCGCCGCAAACCAGCAGTACACGCTGTACAGCAACGGCACCGGAAGCAGCAACGTTGACGCCAGCCAGATTCCGGCCTTTGCCGGGGGTGTGGCACTCTCTTCCGCCGCCGGCGAGTGGCAGCAGCTGATCCGGGACCGCGTTTCGCAGCTCGTTCCTGTCGTCCAGGTGCTGTCGAATCGGGAGGCCACTGCGGTCTTCTCCCAGTCTCTGCCGATACCAGACCTTCTTGAGGCTCTTGACGAGGAGAATCCATCGCTGGTGTACACGTCGCTTGACTAGGGGATGTTGGGATAGAGTATGAAGAGGCGCATCACATATACCCTTGCTTTCGCGGCTGCGGCGCTGCTCTCTGGCTGCGGCAGCATCGGGAATATCTTCAACCCGTTCTACGAGTCGCCACCGCCGGAGGCTTACCTAGGCGAGAAGAACGACTCTGCCCTCAATTCTGATGGGGGAAGCGCAAATTCCGCGCGGCAGGCGCTGGAGCAGATGGGGACGTACCAGAGAGCGCTTGCTCCCCAGCCGGTCAACCCTGTGATGCAGCCGGCGGTCGTTCGCCTGATGTGGGTTCCGGACCACTTGAACTCTCACGGGGACCTCGTCCCTGCCCACTACTACTACCTTAAGGTGAAGAAGGATTCTTGGGCCGTCACTGACGCTTTTGAGCTTGAGGCCCAGCTCAACAATGGACAAGGCTCCTCCTCAAGTGTTGGCTACGTTAATCCGGAGGACATTCGGTGATCAGGCTCTGCCGTCCCCTCCTGGGTGCATTGCTGGTGGTCGCAACGGCCGGGTGCTCATCGGATGTCAAGCCGTATGACCCGAAGGCCTCGCACAACCGCACCCTGTTTCTGCCATCGGTGAGGAGGGTTGGCGCAGAGCCCGTGTACTCCAGGACTAGGTGGGTGCAGCCCCCTGAGGTTTTGCCCAACAGGGAAAGGCCTGGCAGCGCCGACTCAAGCGAAGCAAAGGCGGGCCCGCCTATCCGCCCCGTCTTTCAGCTGAACCTTGCGAATGTCTCTCTTGAGGAGGCGGCCCGTGTTCTCGCCGCCACATCGCGCTACCAAAGCTACACGGAGCCATCGATAGCATCGCAAAAGATTACGATACGAAACCTTGGAACGATCGACGAGCTCGCGCGGCTCATCGAGCGCAAGGCTGGCATTCAGGTGGTAGTGGACCATGAGGGCAAAGAAGTTAGGTTTCTGGCAGCGACTGGGGAGCAGCCAAGACTTTTTAGAGAGTGAGTTCCATGAGCATCAATAGGTTGACCCGCCAAAGGTTGTTTCAGGATGAGCAGGTGTTCAACAAGCTCCTGCCATTCGCCAAGTGGGATGAGCAGAACGAAATCTTCATTCACACCGACGCGTCCCTTTGGTCAATGTGGGAGCTTCAGCCCAAGTGGATTACTAAGGTCTCGGACGCAGACGCGTTCCAGCTTACAGAGAGAGTTCAGGAGCTCCTAGACTCCCTGGAGCACACCCTGTCTGCGCAGGTATCATGGATAACGACATTTGATGTCGAAGATCTGCTGCGCGAGTGCATCTCCCGATACCCACTCTCCGGCCCAGCGGGCTGGATGACTCGGCGCTGGATACGCTCCATCCGCCTGGCTAGCCAGAGCCGTGTCCTGCAGCGGCGTCCCCGGCGGCTGAGGCTCTTCATTGCGTTCCGGTACGACCCGCCCTGGCAAGGGAAGGGGCTGCTGCAACAGATAGCGCGCACCCTCAAGGTCCTCATGCACGGCGCTGTCGGCCGCAACGCCGACCAGAGAACGGCGGAATTCATGGGCTTTGCAAACAAGTTCAAGGGGCTGATGGACGGCTCATCCGCCAAGCTTGCAGACCTCGGCTTTGCTCCCCGACGGGTTGATGGCCAGTCCCTTATTAACCTCCTCTACCCTATCCTAAACCGCCGGAGCGTAAAGCCAGGCAAGCACCGAAGGGGCCGCACAACCGCCATTCCCGTTCCCGAGTACGATCCCGACGACCTGCTGGCAAACCAGATCTCTGAGACTCACGTGGATCACCCCAAGGACGGCATTATCCGCAAGGATGGCCGGGTATTCCGCTCGGTATCAATGGTGAAGCCGCCAAAGTCGTGCATGCCGCTGATGATCGCCCCGCTGCAGTCGGCACCGTACGAGAACATCATCAGCGTAACATTCTCAAAGGATCCGAAGGAAAAGCAGCTCGAGCGGCTTGACCGTCTCGACAGCACGCTCGGGATGCGCGAAAGGGCCTGGGGCGGGCGATCAAACCAGAAGGTCCTGCACCAGATTCAGGCCATTCGAAACGCGCGGCAGGAGCTCTATGACTCTCGCGAGCAGATCGTGCGGGTCGGCGTCCATCAGACGTTTGTCTGCCAGACCGATGACGAGGCGGTGCGCGCGACCTCTGAGGCAGTGGCGACGTTCCCGCAGCTAAACGGGGCCCGGGGCATGGTGCATGAGATCTCGGACATGGCGGTGCTCATCAACAGCATGCCATGCGCGTATGATCCGATGACCGATGGCGCCGGCTGGACGACAGTAATGCAGTCATCCCGCGCTGTGAGGATGTTTCCCCTGTGGGGCAACTGGCGCGGCAGTTCAGGTGCCCAGATCCTGCTTCCCAGCCTCTGGAACCGGGAGCTTATCGGCTTTGACCTCTACGACTCAAACATCGCCCCTAACGTCCTCATCAGCGGAGTGTCAGGAGCCGGAAAGAGCTACTTGATGTGCTTCCTTATTACCATGCTGAACCGGGGCCACTACGCGACGCTGTCAGATGGGCGGATTGTGGAGAGAAACCCCATCACGTTCATCTTCGACAAGGGCATGACAGGGCAGCCATGCGGATTTGAGAAGATCGCCCGGCTGTTCGGCGGCCGCGTCTATGAGGCCACCCCCTCGAAGGCCCCGGCCATGAACTTCCTCGCCCGGCTTGGCGAGCTTACCCCTGACTCACGAAACGACGACTACAAGGACCTCGTTGACATGTGCGCGGATGTCATCTGTGACATGGCGACCGATGGGAGTAACATTCCAGACCGCCTTGAGCGCGGCAGTGTTGCGGAGTCCCTTATTGAGGCCCACCGGATTTACCGCAGCGGGCCGATGCGCCGGGAGTTCATACTAAGTGACTGCGTGTCGGTACTGCGCGCGCCCCGGCGGGTGGACGAGACTGAAGACGCGGCCAGGCGCCGCCAGCGAATTGCGCTGCTCATCGCCGACTACTACGGCGAAGGAACCTACGCGAGGTTCTTTGACCGGCCAGGATCCCTCAAGCTCAAGGAGCGCTTCATCGTATTTGACCTCAAGGCGCTCAGCAGGAATCCGGACCTTCAGCGGGTGTTCCTGAAGATCTCTATGGTCTGGGCAGACACTGTCATGAACGATCCGCGCGAGCTCGACACCAGGAAGATCCTGGTCTTTGACGAGGCCCACGAGCTCATCGGGAAAACTCAGGCGAATACAATCGAGACTGCGTTCCGCCTCTACCGAAAGCGCAAAGGAATCGTGATAGCAGCCTCTCAGTCAGGAGAGGACTTCTACGTCGGCTCGGGGGGCCAGGCGATCGTCCAGAATAGCGCCCATAAGATCTTCCTGCGGCAAGATCCGAACAAGTTTCACTTGACGGCCCAGGCCTTCAACCTGACTCCACAGCAGGCGGACGTGATCATGCGGCTGCGGACCGTAAAGGGGCTTGAGTCTCAGTTCTACCTCCTGTCGGACATCGGGGAGGGAGCCCTTGTTTTGCCAGTTGAGCCGGCCTTCTACTGGGTGAGCACAAACAACGGGGATGACAACCAGCTGTTCAGCGACTCCCTGACCAGGCATAACAACGACTTCAGCCGCGCCCTGGAAGAGGTGGTCATGATCGCGCCCTACGGGGCAAAAGACCTCCAGGAGCGCATGATGGGGGGTGCAGGATTCCAGCCGGATGACGCCGGCAGCGTATCTGGCGCTATCAGCTCCATAATGGATTCGGGCTTTAGAGATTCCGGTGTTTAGGAGAGACTACCATGAGTGACCTTACCCGTTTTGCCCGTGTCGCTGCGCTGCTTGCCCTATGCCCCGTCATGTTTGGATGTAGCAGCGAGCCTGCACCCCCTCCCCCAGACCCAGGGCCTGTGGAGTTTGAGGTGCGTAATGTGCCTGGTGTGGTGGAGTATATCTGGGAGGAGCCGATGGTAGACGTAGTTGATGTCCCGCCAGGGCTGGACCCTGAGGGGCATTACTACCGGCCCGGTCATCAAGAGGTAGTTGAGATTAGGCAGGGTCGATGGCAATACTACAAGCGCCCGAAGAACAAAGAGTAGCGGCTCATGAGCCTCATTAGCTTCAAAAACTTCCTCGCGCCGTTTTACAGCAAGGTCCAGATCGGAGCCCTGCTGGTGCTCGCCTTCCTGGCGTTTGTCCTCCGTATCGGCGCCCAAACCGATACCCCTTCGCCGGGGGCTTCCTCACGGCAGACCCTCTCCGCCGGCGAGCAGGAGGATCCCCTGGCGAACAGCCTCAAGGCGATGATGGCGGAGCAGCAGAAGCGGCTCGCGGTGGCGCCGAAAAAGGCCCCGGGGGCGGACCCTACTCTCGATGACCTGGTGGCGGGCAAGGGGCTGGAGTCTCCTCAGCCCCCCCCTTCCAGCGGAAGCGGCGCTGCCTCTCCCCGCCCTTTGGGCGATGTTCGACGCTCCCTCGGCCTCGATTAACTACGCGTTTTTCTTACCGTGGCCGGGGATTTCGCCTAAACCTAGGCAGATTTCTCGGAAAGTGTGAAGCATTTCAACGGCTAGCCCGGACTTGTGGTTGGTTAACCAGAGGTTTCTATGGGGTCCCATCTCACATTATCAAATTCGAGCAGGGCGGGAGTGGCGCGTTGGGCCATTTTGCCGATGGCAGCCTTGCTCGGATCGTTCTGGATGTGCTCAGTCTCGTACGGTGAGCCTATGTCGAGTTCTGATCCCCGGGACGACTTTCAGCAAACCCTTATTAACGCCGAGTTAGCGATAATGGAGAACCTCTCTGCCGAGGGCGCCTCAGCTCCCCTTGAGCAGGCGATCGCCGTGCCGGCTGTTATCACTGCGCCAGGCAAGGTCCAGCCAGTGGTTGCGCCAAAAGCCCCTTTGGCACCCACAAAAGCAAAAATTCCGCCCGCGCCGGTGGCCGCAAAGAGAGGTGCAGTGACGACGAGCCCTGCTACTGCGCCCCAAAAGATTAAGGCGGCTACTACGTCCCCTTCCAGCGGCGAGGATGAGAAGATTAAGGCCGCGCTCCTGGCGCGAGAGAATGAGTCCCTAAAGAGGCAGGTGGATTCCTTGCGGAACCGCAACTCTGCCCTTGAGCAGGAGCTGCACGAGACAAAGACGCAGCTTACGGTTGCTGAGACCGAAACGCGCCGACTCTCCACGATGGTAGATGCAAGGACTCGAGCCAGCCTCAGCCGCCTCAATGTTCCGGTGCCGCCGACAGACGCGCTAACGAGCCCCGAGCCGCAACGGGCCGCGGAGCCGGCCGCGACCGAGCGAAAGATGGCAGACGTTAAGCTTCCGAGCCCCGAAGCAGACTTTACAGTCGCGACCGTTTCCGTTGACAAGGCGGAACTACGGTTAGGTCCGGGCAAGAACAATTCCGCGATCATGACCGTTCGCCGTGGCTCCCGCCTGTCGGTTGAAAAGCTGCAGGGAGAGTGGTACCGGGTGTTTGCGCCGAACGGAGAGCGCGCATGGATTCACTCCAGCCTCATCACCTTCGGCGACGGAGCCTCTTCGATGAACGATGGAAGCTCCGTCCGCGTCAAGGGATACTCGAGCAACGTCGAGGAGGAGGCCTTTCGGCGCCTCCAGAAGATTGCAGGCGGAGGGTCCGCAAAATGACCGTAGTGCGAAAGGCCCCTGCAGTGATGCTTCTGGCGCTGCTGATCTCCGTGGTGGCAAGCCCAACTGTATCGTGGGCGAAGTCGGACGACCTCTCTCCAGCTGAACGAGTGTCCCCCGGGCCGCAAGACGCTCTCGTGTACCCGGTTATGGGCCCGCGGCTTTCAGGCGTTTTCGGCAGCCGCAAGCATCCAATCCGGCGAGTGCGCCACCACCACGAGGGCATTGATCTCGCAGCCCCTCAGGGCGCCCCAATCAGGGCGATCGCGGCGGGCCGCGTGATGTTTGCCGATCCACACGGCGGATACGGCAATCTCATCGTCATCGAGCATCCTGATGGGCTTACGAGCCACTACGGCCACTGTTCCCGCATAGCGGTCCAGCCAGGCGCCGTTGTCCGGGCCGGAGAGGTGATAGGAGCCGTGGGAAGCTCAGGGCTTTCAACTGGGCCACACCTGCACTTTGAGCTTCGAAAAACTGGCAAAGCCCTCAATCCCGAACGTCTTCTCCCCGGGCTCGCCGCCGGGGCCGAGGGCTAGCCGCGGCAACCTCGCCCGCGTTCTTTCATGCCAGCGCCCCCTCTCACCCCGTGCCACCCAGTGTTGCAAGCGCCCTGCGTAATTAAAGCTGTAAGTCGCTGTCATGATTGGCAGTATTTCTGCGCTTTGGGGTGTCGCTTATGCAACATACGGGATCGATTCTGCTATAACCTTCTATGAAACTGGGGCGTGCTAGTCGCGCCGTTACACGGAAGAAGCAAGTTAGTGTCCATTAAACTTTAAAGAGGTTACGTATGAAGAAGCTACTCATAAAGGAAAAGATTACCACGCTGTGCCAGCGCGTCTCGGCGGCCTTTACGGCTCCGACTGAGAAGCAGGCCCGTGTTGTGCTGTTTGTTGCTGGTTTGGGGATGATCGCCCTGAGCCTCTCCATCGATGCTATCGCTCAGTCGGGCAACGGAGGAAAGGTTCTCACAACCTACAATGACCTGAAGATCGCCAACGCCGTGAACGCAGTGCTCACCTACCTCGAAGGAAGCTTGGGCGCCCTCGTTATGGCGGCTGCTGGAATCGGCGCGATCTTTAGCGCAGCGTTCGGCCAGTACAAGGCTGCAATGGGCTTGATGATCATCGCTGTTGGCGCGTTCATCCTCCGCTCATTCATGTCGACGTTCTTCAACGACGACAACATTCAGCCGTAAGGCGCAGGCCTTGCCTCTGGCGAGTCCATTGGCGAGTCCATGCATCGGAGCCGGGAGGCCTAGCCTCCCGGCTTTTTTTTTGCCGAGCGGCTGATCGCCTGCGCCACAACGATTAGTTGAGCTCCCTAGTTCGGCCGAACCTCAACACCTGGAGATTTAGCCGGCAGAGGCGGCAGGCTACTGGAGAGCTTGCTGGTCACCATCTTAAGGAGCCCCGCGTCCTTTTCTGACGATACCCGCTCCTGCAAAATTTTTCTCTGGGCATCCTCCTTGGGATCCAAGCGCGCGTAGGCCAAGGAGCGCGCGAGCGGCTCAGGATGCTCAGCAAGCAGCCGAAGGACGTCCGCAGAGGGCTTCCACTGCGTGCGTCGCAGGTACCGGGCGGCTTGAAGGTTAAAAACGTCGCTGCTGTCGTATGAGTTGCGGGCTAGGAGCAGCAGCAAGACCGTGTCCGGGTCCGGCTTGAGCCCAAACCACACCTCAACAAAAGCTCCCCTCTTGGCAGGCTCAAGCGTGAGCGACGCAACAAGCGCTATCGTCTGGTCCCTCGTCAGGCGATTTCCGTCCCCAGAGAGCGTAAGCAGAAGCTTGGTGTCAGCATCCTTGAAGAACTTCTGCCTCAGGGCCCCTGCCGCCTGCTCTCGAACGGTCGCAAGGGGAAAGGCCAGGAGGTCCGCGTACTGCGCCTGGCTGAGCCCCTTCTCCGGCAGCTGATTGAGCACGATTGAGAGCTTGTCTCCGCCCGATACCGCGCTCCACTTCGGAAGCTCCTCGATGTCGAACCAGCTCAGCACCTGCCCAATTTCCGCCCCCCCGTCCCTCAGGGCAGTTACCAACTGCGCAGTTGCTGCGTCGTTGTTCCGGATGATCGGAAGGATGATCGCCAGCTTCGCAACCACGTTCTTGGGGCTCGAGTCGCTCCCTATAAACGCATCAAACACCCCAGCGCTTGCAGACCCGGACACGATTGCCGCCAACGCAACAGCCTCTGGGGAGCCAGCTGAGCTGATCCCAAGCTCTGAGAGCTGGCGAAACACCCCGCCAACGGGATCCGGAAGCCTTGAGAACACTGATACCTGAATCTGCTTAAGCTGAGGGCTCGGGTCGCTCGGCGGCATCTGCCCCGCCACGGCCAGGATAACGCCCGGGTGAAGCGATCCAAGAGCCGGCATGTCCTCAAGCCCCTTTGGATACAGCGGCGCGAGGGACAGCCTGAGAACCGCATCCACGTCAGAGTCCCGCAGCTGGTCTCGCCAGAGGCTGTCGTAGGCTACGCGCATCAGCCGGGCCGTCGTGAAGGGAGGATTAGCGCCACTCATGATCGACTCAATGACCGCGTTTTCGGCCGCCGGGTTCCGGTCCTTGACGGCAGCCTGGGCAACACGCAGCATGCGGCTCTTGTCTCCGCTGGCCCAGTCATTCTCAAATTCGACGCTCCGCTGCGGGGCAAGGAGAGGCACCCGGCCCGCTATCTTGAAGTATGCCGACGGATACTGCTCACGGAGCACAAAACCGGACCCAGCCACGATTGCTCCGCAGGCCACGAAAGCGCGCGCCGCGCGCCAGAAGGAACTCTGCTCTGGCCGGGGGCTCACCGCCTCTGCCGGCTTTTCGGCAGCCCCTGGCTCCTGTCTCCGAAGCACCTTGCCGGATGCAGATGGGCCCGCACCGGTGCTGGCGGCGCCCGCAAACACTGCCTCCACCTCCTCGAGCGTTGGCCGCTGTTTTGGAGAGGGGAGCAACATCCGCTTCAGCATCTGCTGCTGGCTCCCCAAAGCGGATTCCCCAAGGAGCGAGGAGACAACATGCGCCAAGCCAAAGATATCGCTCGCAGGCTGAACCTCATGTCCGGGCTCCGCCTCCGGCGGCATGGTAGCGGACTCAGAGCCATTGACGGTTGCGATCAGCGGATCCAAAAGGTGGAATCGCCCGTCAACCAGCGCAAGGTTGCTCGGGCAGAGGTGCCCATGCACCAGCCGGGAGGAGCGCATCTCCTTCACGAGAGAGATCATCTCCTTGACAAGGCCGAGGTTGTGCTCGCCGGGCCGTATCTCGCCCCTTTCAAGGAGCTCCTGAACAGTCGCCGCATGGTATGGACGCGCAACTGCGAACTGGCCACTGCCTGGGCGGCGCTTGACGATGACCTGACAACTCGACAGGACCGAAAAGCCCTCTAGCTCGGCGCCGAGACTTTTGCAGAGGGCCTCCGGAAGGCTTCTCGAGAAGCGATACAGCGTTACCTTGGCGCCATCCAGAACGAGCGGCCGGACGTCCCATGGCTCCGGACCCAGGCCAACATTCACGCAGACGGCGCCTGCAGGGAGCCAGGGACGATACGAACCGAGGCGCGCCCGCTGCTCGTCGCTCAATTCATCCGGCGAGACAAGCTTCATAGCACCCCCCCCTGGAGCAAGCCGCCCTTAGGATCGGGCCGCACGAGTTGAGAGGACATTCCCAATCTCCGACTTGAGTATTGGGATGATCTCTTCGTATGAAAATTGCCCAAGCAGCTCCTTGCCCCGCTTCAGGTTGACGTGGCTGGGCGCGCACCAGAGGCCAAGATCCGCATCATCGGTCTCTCCGGGGCCATTCACCCGGCACCCCATCACTGCGATCGTGAGCCTCTCCTGTTCAAACTCTTGTGTCATCTCACGGACCTTCTGGGCAAGCTCCACAAAGGCCTCGTTCTCAACGCGAGAGCATGACGGACAGGAGATAATATTGAGGCCTTGGTGCTCAAATCGGGGCACAGACCTGAAGCGCCCTGCGTAGACGTCCTCAATAATCTTCTTTGCGACATGAATCTCTTGGTGCTTCTCTCCATGGGGAAGCGTGAGGGACACGCGAACGGTGTCACCTATGCCCTGAGCAAGAAGGTTTTCAAACGCAACTCGCGTCTTGATCTCGCCCATCGGAAGCATTCCCGCCTCGGTCACCCCAAGATGAAGCGGGATTTCCGGGAATTCCTTCGCAAATCGAAGGTTAATGTCCATGACATCGTTCGGATCCGAGCTCTTAAGAGAGACTACGTAGTTGCTGAACCCGAGGTCCTCAAGGTATCCGATGTGCTCTCGCGCTGAGTCGAGCGCCACATCGAAGCGGTCCTGGCCCGAAGCCGCTTGGGCAGGGTCGAGAGACCCAAAGTTCACCCCTATCCTCAAGGCCAAGTCGTGCTCGCGAGCGGTCGCTACGATGTACTTTACCTTCTCAAAGACCGGCACATCTTTCTCATGGTGGTAGAGATGTCCAGGGTTGTAGCGTATCTTTTGCACGTATGGCGCGACGCTCTTTGCGAGCTTGTAGCTCTCCTGAAGATCCACGACCAGCCTCGCCGCTGTGCCTTTCCGCAGCTCTGCCAGAGCCTCCACGTCTCGCCGGCTGTCGATCGCAATGCGGATGATATCAGCCCCGTGGT